>CALLUO010000085.1 GCA_938010425.1 uncultured Elioraea sp. | reverse complement strand
TTCACCGCGCTTGCCATCGGCGTGCTTGCCGAACGCGCAGGGCTTCCCCCCGGCGTGTTGAACATCATCACCGGCCCCTCGGACGAACTTGGTAGCGAACTCACACAGAATCCGCTCGTGCGCAAAGTGTCCTTCACCGGCTCGACGGAGGTCGGCAAGGTGATCCTCGCCCAGAGCGCCTCCACCGTGAAGCGCGTGAGCATGGAGCTCGGCGGGAACGCGCCCTTCATCGTGTTCGACGACGCCGATCTTGACGCCGCGGTTTCCGGTGCGGTTGCCTCCAAATATCGTAACACGGGCCAGACTTGTGTCTGTGCCAATCGAATCCTGGTACAGGAGCGAGTATACGAGGCCTTCGCGGGAAAATTCGCTGCAGCCGTGCGGGCGATGAAAGTGGGCCCCGGCACAGAGCCCGGCGTGGTGCAGGGTCCTCTGATCAACGAGGAGGCGGTGCGTAAGGTAGAGGAGCACATCGCCGATGCGGTGGCCAAGGGAGCGCGCGTGCTCACGGGCGGCAGACGTCATGCCTTAGGCGGAACGTTTTTCGAACCCACAGTTTTGGCCGACGTGCAGCCTTCAGCGCGCATCTTTCGAGAGGAGACCTTCGGCCCCGTCGCGCCTTTGTTCAAGTTCGCGACCGAGGAGGAGGCAATTCGCCTTGCCAACGACACGCCCTACGGGCTTGCCGCGTATTTTTACGCCCGCGACGTCGGTCGGATTATGCGCGTGGCCGAGGCGCTGGAGTACGGCATCATCGGCGTCAATGAGGGCATCATCTCTACGGAAGTGGCGCCCTTCGGCGGCTACAAGGAGAGCGGGCTTGGCCGCGAGGGGGCGCATCACGGCCTTGAGGAGTATCTGGAGGTAAAGTACATCGCCTTAGGCGGCATCGGCACCTGAGGCACCTAGGACGGAGCGGCAGCGCTAAGAGGGGCCGCGGGGCGCACGTGGACTTCGACCTATTCGTCATTGGCGGAGGTTCCGCCGGGGTACGCTGCGCGCGTATCAGCGCCGGTTACGGCGCGCGCGTCGCCATCGCCGAGGCTCGCCATTGGGGTGGAACGTGCGTCAATATTGGTTGTGTGCCGAAGAAGATCATGGTGCAGGCGGCCGAGTATCGCGGCGCGTTTCAAGATGCGCGCGCCTTTGGCTGGGACCTAGAGGTGCGCGGGCACAATTGGGCGGCGCTTAAAGCACGCCGCGACGCCGAGGTGGCGCGCCTCTCTGGGCTCTACCGCCACCTGCTGGAGGCGGCCGGAGTAACACTGTTTGAGGGCCACGCTGCACTCATCGACGCTCACACGGTCGAGATCGGCGAGAGGCGCGTTACAGCCCGCGTCATCGTTATCGCCACCGGGGGCGAGCCTATCCGCCCGACCATTCCGGGTGCGGAGCATTGCCTTGTCTCCGACGACCTCTTTGCACTTTCCGAAAAGCCCGAGCGTGCCGTGGTGCTGGGCGGAGGCTACGTTGCGTGCGAGTTCTCCTCCCTGCTCAACGGGCTTGGGGTGGAGGTACACCAGCTCTATCGCGGGCCACTGTTCTTGCGCGGCTTCGATCGCGACATCCGCGAGGCCCTGGCTGAGGAGATGCGCGCGGAGGGGATCGATCTCCGCTTCGATGCCGATGCAGAGCGGATCGAGAAAACGCGTGAAGGCTTTCTGGTCGTCTCCTCCGACGGTCGCACGATTGAGGCGGACGCCGTGTTCGCCACCATCGGCCGCCGTCCGAATGTCGCCGGCCTCGGGCTTGGACGGGCTGGTGTGCACGTCGCCGCCCGGGGCGCGATCATGGTCGATGAGGCGATGCAGACCTCCGTCCCGTCCATCTTCGCCCTGGGTGACGTCACCGACCGTCTCAACCTCACGCCCGTCGCCACAGCGCAGGGCCACGCCCTCGCGGATACGCTGTTCGGCGGCCGCCCACGCCGGGTCAGCCTGGAGAACGTGCCGACTGCCGTCTTCACCATCCCGCCCATCGGGACCGTGGGGCTGACCGAGGAGGAGGCAGCGAAGAGGGGGCCGATCGACGTCTACCTCGCCCGCTTCCGCCCCCTCCGCCACACCATCACCGGCCGACAGCGGCGCACCTTAATAAAGCTCTTGGTCGAGCGCGCGAACGGACGCGTACTCGGCGCCCATATGCTGGGGGAGGATGCGCCAGAGATCATCCAAGGAATCGCCATCACCCTCGTCATGGGCGCGACCAAGGCCGATTTCGACCGCACCATTGGCGTCCACCCAACCGCGGCAGAGGAGTTCGTCACTCTGCGTACCCGCAGGCCTGATCCGCTGGCCGAGGCGGCGGACTAGGCCCATCTAGGGTGTGTGGTGGCGTTCCGCGTCCGGCTGTGGTTTATGTCATCCAGCAAAATGGGACTGTTTTGAGGACAACGTCATGTCAGCGCCATGGAGCCCGCAGTCTTGGCGAACAAAGCCGGCGGCGCAAATACCCCAGTACCCCGATGAGTCCGTCCTCGCCGCTGTTTTGGAGCGGATACGGCGCTATCCTCCGCTCGTATTCGCTGGCGAAGCCCGTCGACTAAAAGCAGCGCTGGCCGCCGCTGCAGAAGGCCGTGCTTTCGTCCTGCAAGGAGGCGATTGCGCTGAGGCCTTCTCTGACCTCACGGCCAATGTCATTCGCGATAGTTTCCGTGTGCTCTTGCAGATGGCGGTGGTGCTGACCTATGGCGGGCAGGTGCCTGTGGTGAAAATTGGCCGTATGGCAGGGCAATTCGCCAAGCCACGAAGTGCTGATACGGAAACAATCGACAATGTGACTCTTCCTGTCTATCGCGGCGACAACATCAACGGCGCTGAATTCACGGCAGAGGCGCGCAGGCCTGACCCAGCGCGCATGGAACGCGGCTACTTCCACGCCGCCTCCACGCTCAACCTGCTGCGCGCCTTCGCTCAGGGCGGCTACGCGGACCTGCACGAGGTGCACCGCTGGAACCTTGGTTTTGTCGAACGGAGCCCAGCCGCCGAGCGCTACCGCGATCTCGCCGATCGGCTCGACCAGACGCTTGCTTTCATGGCGGCCTGCGGTCTCACCTCCGACACCGCACCACAAATTCGCGAGACCGACTTTTACGTCTCACACGAAGCCCTGTTGTTGCCGTTCGAGGAGGCGATGACACGCATCGACTCTACCTCGGGCGACTGGTACTGCACCTCCGCCCACCTGCTGTGGATTGGCGAACGGACCCGCCAGCCAGATTATGCGCATGTGGAGTTCCTTCGCGGTGTGAAGAACCCGATCGGCATTAAATGCGGGCCCTCGATGCAGCCCGATGATGTGCTGCGCCTGCTTGACATTCTCAATCCGCAAAACGAGCCAGGCCGTATCACGCTGATCTCCCGCATGGGGGCAGAGGCCATCGCGACGCGCCTGCCATCGCTCGTGCGGGCGGTGGCACGCGAGGGACGCAAAGTTGTGTGGCTAACTGATCCGATGCACGGAAACACCGTGAAAGCAGCCAACGGCTTCAAGACGCGCCGCTTTGAGGCGATCCTCTCTGAGGTCAGAGGCTTCTTCGACGTGCACGAGGCGGAAGGCACCTGGCCAGGCGGCGTGCACATCGAGATGACAGGGCAGGACGTGACAGAATGCCTCGGTGGCGCACGGCCCGTGACCGAAGCCTCGCTGGCCGCGCGTTACCATACTTTCTGTGATCCGCGGCTGAACGCGGAGCAGGCGCTTGAGCTTGCCTTTGTAGTGGCGGACGAATTGCGCCGCCGCCGTGGCGCAGAGCGTGGCCGACGTGTCGCTGCGAACTAATCCAGCGGCTCTCGTGCGCGCCGTCGTCACCCCAGCGGCGGAAGACATTCCTTGCTACACTGATTCTTACTTTACGCGCACGCGCCAGATCGTCGAACGCTTTGGCGACTGCACCGTGACCTATGCGGTGTTCATGCGCCGCCCTGTCGTCTCTGCACCGCGGATCGCGATCGACTGGTTGCGGGCAGTGCGGGGCGAATCCGTCACAATCGAGGTCATGCATCCTGAGGGCGCGGTGGTCGGTGCCGGTGATCCGATCCTCTACGTGAGCGGCTCCTTGGCCGAACTCGCCGAGGTCGAAACCATCCTCCTGCAGAAGCTTGGACCTACGTGTGTCGCGGCGTGGAACGCCTGGGCCATGTGCCTCGAGCTTCCGCATGTACCGTTTCTGGCCATGGATGCACGCCACTGCGCTGGCACTGATATGGCAGAGTTGATGGCCTACGCTGCCTCGGTCGGCTCGCGCGCAGCGCAAGCACAGGGAGCCAAGGGTTTTATCGGCAATACGAACGATGCAACCGCACATTGGTTCGGTGCCAATCGCGGGCGCGGTACCATGCCGCATGCGCTGATCGGCTACGCCGGCTCGACCGTGCGGGCAGCGGAGATGTTCAGGGAGACCTTTCCGGAGGAGGATTTAACTGTGCTCGTGGATTATTTCGGTCAGGAAGTAACAGACGCGATCGCCGTCGCGCGCCGGTTCCCGGAGCTGGCGGCGGACGGGCGTCTTGCCGTACGGCTTGACACCCATGGCGGGCGCTACATTGAGGGTCTAGACCCGCCTTCCTCTTATGCCGTGTTGGAACGCTATGCTCCGCATGCTGTTCGTCGCTATCGATCTGAGACCGAGCTGAAATGGCTGGTTGGCACGGGCGTTTCCGCTGCTGCGATCTGGCGCATGCGCGAAGCGCTGGACGAGGCGGGTTTCCCACGCGTGCGCATCGTTGGCTCCTCAGGCTTCTCGGTTGAGAAGTGCCGGGTGATGGCGGATGCGAAGGCTCCGCTCGACTTGGTCGGTACAGGCTCGTTCCTGCCCGACATTTGGAGCGAGACCTACGCTACCGCCGACATCATCGCGTATGACGGGATTGCCCGCGTCAAGGTCGGGCGAGAGTTTCTGTTCCGAAAGAATAGTGCGCATACACCGTGATTCGCACGATGTTTGCGCCGATTCGCGCGATGTTTGCGCCGAGAGCTGACGAGACGCAGGAGCGTCGTCTTGGCTTTGTTCTCGCTACCGGGGTGCTTATCATCTGGACTGGCTTTATTTTGGCCAGTCGTGCAGGAGTGAAAGGGGCGCTCACGGCGTGGGACATGGCGGCGCTGCGCTTTGGCGTGTCCTTTATCGCCCTGCTGCCGGCCTTTATCCTTGGGGCGCTGCAAGAGGTCACTCTGCACCGGATCGTGTCCCTCGCCGCGACCGCGGGCTATGGCTTCGCACTCCTCGCCTATGCCGCTTTCGAACACGCACCCGCCGCGCACGCCGCTGTACTGCTGCCAGGGGCGCTGCCCTTCGTCACCGCCCTTCTCGCCTTCGTCTGGCTGGGCGAACCGATCTCGCGCCAACGAAAGCTTTCCCTCACGCTGATCGCGATCGGCATCGTGCTGTTAGCGGGACTCGGATTTTTCGACTCGCCCGGCGCGTGGCGCGGAGATGTTCTGTTCTTCCTCGCCACCTCATGCTGGGCAGTGTTCACCATTCTGGTGCAACGCTGGAAGATAAGTGCTCTGCAGGCGACGACATCGATCGCGGTCGGCTGCGCTCCTCTCTATATCCCGCTCTGGTGGTTCGTCCTTCCCTCAACCATCCACCTTGCGTCTTGGGGCGAGATCCTGTTCCAGGGCGTCTATCAGGGCGGACTGGCTATGGCCTTCGCCTCGCTAATCTATAATCGTGCTCTGATCGCACTCGGCCCGGTACGGCTCTCTCTATTCACCTCGGTGGTGCCGGCCCTCGCTGCCGTGGCGGCGTGGCCTTTGCTGGGCGAGCCGCTGGGCTTGGGTGGAGTGCTCGGCGTGCTCGCCGTTACCGTGGGCATGATACTCGGCGTGCGCGGCGGTCGCGTTGACGCAGCCCTAAGCCGTCCGTAGCGTCACGGTCTATGACGAAGCGGCTCAGGTTGGCACTAGCCCAAATCGATCCTCACTTGGGTGCCATCACACTAAATGCGGAAAAGATCCTCGCTGCCCGCGCGCGAGCCGCTGCTGAGGGCGCGCACCTCGTTTTGACGCCAGAACTCTCTGTCGCTGGCTATCCGCCCGATGATCTTGTGATGAAGCCTGCCTTCCTCGATGCCTGCCGCGACGCAGTCGAGCGCCTCGCTGCACATACCGCCGACGGTGGCCCCGCGCTTGTTGTTGGCGCTCCCTGGCGCGAGGGTGAGACGCTATACAACGTTGCTCTTGTCCTCGACGGCGGGCGCATTGTTGCGATGCGCGCTAAGCATGAGCTGCCGAACTATGGCGTGTTCGACGACAAGCGCCACTTCGCGCCTGGCCCAGCACCCGGACCAGTCTCCTTCCGCGGGTTCCGGCTCGGGCTCATGATCTGCGAGGATTGGTGGCTGCCCGATGTGTGCGAAACGCTCTGCGAGAGCGGAGCGGAGCTTCTCATTTCCATTAACGCTTCGCCCTTCGAGGCTGGTAAACAGGATCGTCGCCTGTCCCGTGCCGTCGGTCGCGTGGTCGAGAACAGCTTGGGCTTCGTGTTCCTCAATCAGGTCGGAGGGCAGGACGAGCTTGTGTTCGACGGCGCGTCCTTTGTGCTTGATCCGGATCGTTCCTTGCGCGTTCGGCTGCGCGCGTTGGAGGAGGATTTCGCGGTCGTCGAGTGGCAGCGCGAGAATGACCGCCTTGTTTGTAGAACGACGCGTATCGAGCCAGAGGAGGGGCGGGAAGAGAGCATCTGGCGGGCGATCATGCTGGGTCTTGCTGATTATGTGGCCAAGAACGGTTTTCCTGGGGTGGTCCTGGGACTATCGGGTGGCATCGATAGCGCGGTCACGGCCGCAGTCGCGGTCGACGCGCTGGGGCCGGAGAGGGTACGCACGGTGATGCTCCCTTCACCCTACACCTCGCGCGACAGCCTTGAAGATGCCGAGGCGTGCGCCCGCGCGTTAGGTGTCCGCTACGACGTGATCCCGATTGCCGAAGCGATGGAAAGTTTCCACCGCAGCCTCGCGCCCGTATTCGGAAATTGCCCACATGACATCACCGAGGAGAACATTCAATCCCGCATTCGAGGGCTCATACTGATGGCGATCTCCAATAAGTTCGGCGATATGCTGCTCACCACCGGCAACAAGAGCGAGATGTCGGTCGGCTACGCGACCCTGTATGGCGACATGTGCGGTGGCTTCTCCGTGCTGAAGGATGTCTACAAGACTACTGTCTTCGCCCTTGCCCGCTTCCGAAACTCGTTTCTGCCGCGCGGGGCAAAAGGGCCAACCGGCCCCGTTATTCCCGAGCGGGTTCTCGTCAAACCGCCCTCCGCCGAACTGAAGCCAAACCAGACCGATCAGGATACGCTCCCGCCATACGATCAGCTCGACTCGATCTTGGAAGGGCTTGTCGAGGGCGATCAATCCGTCGATGCGCTGGTGGCGCAGGGGCACGACCGCGCGACGGTGCTGCGTGTATGGCGCATGCTCGATCGCGCCGAATACAAACGCCGCCAAGCCCCGCCTGGGGTGAAAATCACTCCCCGTGCCTTCGGGCGTGATCGGCGCTACCCGATCACCAACGGATTCACGGCACTTGTGCGATGATGAAGGTTTTTTTCGCTCCGCCAGGCGGCAAGGGTGGTGCGTATCGTCGACCTCGCCGAGGGAAGCGAGGGCGAGGAGGTTCATGGCTTCGCCACCCTGATGCACGCTAACGCGATCGCTCGCGCTTACGTGCGCGACAATGTAGAACGCTGCCGCGTGCCTGGCGCCTCACCGCGCGAGATGCCAGCCTCTTGGCATCCCTTCGACGAGGACGCCGAGGTGATGGATGCGGGCAACCTCGCGTGGTCCTCATGCGCAGAGCTTGCCTTCTTCGCCGCCAATCCAGCCCTGCTCAGCAGCAAGGAGCGTGACTGGCGAAGCCTCGACCCGCGTCCCCTCGCCGGTACAGATGACTGATCGTGACGTCAGCGTGCGGGTCCGTTTCGCTCCCTCGCCTACCGGCTATTTGCATATCGGCAATGCCCGCATCGCCCTCCTCAACTGGCTGTTTGCGCGCAAGGCGGGCGGAAGGTTTCTGCTTCGGCTCGACGACACCGACACCGGACGCTCACGCGCCGAATACGCCGCCGCCATCGAAGAGGATTTGCACTGGCTCGGTCTCGATTGGGACGAGGGTCCGATCCGCCAAAGCGATCGTCTCGCGCGCTATGCTGAGGCTATCGAGGCGCTGAAGGCCGCGGGACGTCTTTATCCCTGCTGGGAAAGCGAGGAGGAACTGGCAGCGAAACGCAAGCAGCGCGTCGCGCGCGGTCTCTCCCCCGTCTACGACCGCGCCGCGCTTGCCCTCACTGAGGAGCAACGCGCCCGCGCCTTCGCCTCTGGCAAGCCCGCCCATTGGAGATTTCGTCTCTCCGACAGTGAGATCGCATGGGAGGATCTTGTCCTGGGTCGCCGGATGGTGAAGCTGAGTAGCATTTCTGACCCCATTCTCGTACGCGCTGATGGCAGCCCGCTGTATACCTTCGCCTCGGCGGTCGACGATCTCGACTTTAGCGTCAGCCACATCATCCGCGGCGAAGACCACATCACGAACACAGGTGTGCAGCTCGACATTCTAGCCGCTCTAGGAGCCGATATCTCCGCCTTTCGTTTCGCCCACCTGCCGCTACTGGTCGACGCGTCTGGTGGGCCGCTTTCGAAGCGCCTCGGCTCACTGTCCTTGCGCGCGCTCCGGACCGACGGGATGATGCCAGAGGCGGTGGCCGGCTACCTCGCCCGCCTCGGCACGCCCGACGAGGCCATTCCCGGCCTTCCGCAGGACCTCGTCGCCGGTTTCGACCTTGGCCGCTTCGGACACAGCCCGCCACGCTTCGACATTGGCCAATTGCTCGCCCTCAACCGTCGGGTCCTGCAGCGGACGCCTTTTATTGCCGTGTGCGACCGCCTACCCGAAGGGGCAACAGAGGCGTTTTGGCTAGCCGTGCGCGGCAATCTCGACCTGCTGTCCGAGGCGCGCGGCTGGTGGGAGGTGGTTACTGGGCGGGTCATCCCGCCACTTCTGGTGGAAGAGACCGCGTTCCTACGTACTGCCCTCGACACGCTGCCGCAGGAACCGTGGGATGAAACCACGGCAAAAATCTGGGCTGAGAGGCTGGCTGCAGCTACGGGACGGAGAGGCCGTGCGCTCTGGCGCCCCCTGCGCCTTGCCCTTACCGGCGAGGAATACGGGCCGGACATGACTGCTTTGCTTCCCCTCATAGGCCGTGATCGCGTAGTTTCACGTCTTAACTGTGCTCTTGGCCAAACACCGTGATCTGTCGACGCTCGACCTAGTCCCCCTGTTCTCTCGCCAGCGATGCAGGCTGGCAGCGACCGCAGCTATCGAAGAACGCTCAGATGACGGATTTGGTTCTTTACAACTCGGCAACTCGCACCAAGCAGCGCTTCCGCCCGCTCGATCCAGGGAACGTTCGGCTCTATGTGTGCGGCCCGACCGTCTACGATCGTGCTCATATCGGCAATGCGCGCCCCGTCGTCGTGTTCGACGTTTTAGTGCGGCTACTGCGCAAGCTCTTTCCCCGCGTGACCTATGTGCGCAACATTACAGACGTCGACGACAAGATCATGGCGGCTGCACGAGCGCGCGGCGAATCGATCGAGCAGGTGACCGAGCGGACGACGCGCTGGTTCCATGAGGACATGACCGCCCTCGGCGCCTTGCCGCCTGACGTTGAACCTCGCGCTACGGAAACGATCGCTGAGATAATTTCCCTGATACAGCGCTTGATCGCCTCTGGCCATGCCTACGAGGCGGAAGGCCACGTGCTGTTCCATGTCCCATCCTTTCCGCGATACGGTGCGCTATCGAACCGTTCTCCGAAAGAAATGGAGGCTGGGGCTCGGGTCGAAGTCGCACCCTACAAACGGTCTCCTTACGACTTCGTGCTGTGGAAACCTTCCACCGCCGACCAGCCTGGCTGGGCGAGCCCGTGGGGCCGCGGTCGCCCTGGCTGGCACATTGAGTGCAGCGCCATGTCCTGGCGACATCTAGGGACCGACTTCGACATTCATGGCGGCGGGATCGACTTGATCTTCCCCCATCACGAGAACGAGATCGCCCAGTCGCTCTGCGCCTTTCCAGGCTCTGGTTTCGCGCGATTTTGGGTCCATAATGGCATGCTTCTCGTCAATGGCGAGAAAATGTCGAAGTCCCTTGGCAACTTCGTCACGGTGGCCGAAATTCTGGGACACGGCGACTGGGCTGGTGAGGCCTTCCGCCTTCTGCTGCTTAAGACGCATTACCGCATGCCGCTCGACTACACAGAGGCCGGGCTTACTGAGGCGCGGCGGGAGCTTGACCGCTTCTATCGTGCTCTCGAGCACGTCGGCGAACCGGCACCGGCGCCGGAAATTCCGCAAGCCGTATACGCTTGCCTGCTGGATGATCTAAACACGCCGGCTGCTCTTGCCGCCATGCATGGCCTCGCGGACAGAGCCCTGGCCGGTGAACGCGCAGCAGGCGCCGAGCTTCGCGCTGCCGCAGACCTCCTGGGTCTTCTCCCCCGCTCGGCGGCCGCCTGGTTTCGCGGCGGCATCGACAGTGCCGAGATCGAAGCAGCCATTGCTCGCCGCCTTACCGCCCGCCGCGCGCGTGACTTCATCACCGCGGACGCGATCCGTGCTGACCTCGCGGCGAAAGGCATTGTGCTTGAGGACACGCCCGGCGGTACCACCTGGAGGCGTGCGTTATGACGACGAGGATCCACCTCTACGACTGCACGCTGCGCGATGGACAGCAAATGCAGGGCGTGGATTGGGGGGTAGCGGACAAGATCGCAATTGCGCGTGCACTTGACGCTTTTGGCATCGACACGATCGAAGGAGGTTGGCCAGGGGCTAACCCCATTGACGATGCCTTTTTCGCCGCAGCTCCGCCTTTACGCCAGGCGCGGCTTGCCGCCTTCGGCATGACGCGGAGGGCGGGGCGTTCCGCCGCCAACGACCCCGGCCTCGCCGCCGTTTTCTCGGCCTGCACGCCGGTTGTCACCCTCGTCGGCAAGACTTGGGACTATCATGTCGAAGTTGCGCTCGGCGCGACGCTTCAGGAGAACCTCGCGATGATTGGCGAGAGTGTGGCGGAAGCGAAGCGCCGCGCCGAGACGGTGATGTTCGACGCCGAGCACTTCTTCGACGGCTTCAAGCGCAACCGCGGCTACGCGCTTGCTGCCATCCGCGCCGCGCAAGAAGCTGGGGCGGAGTGGATCGTGCTCTGCGACACCAATGGCGGTACGCTGCCGCACGAGGTGGAAGAGATCGTGCGCGAGGTGACAGGCTTTATCCCTGGCGAGCGTCTCGGCTTCCACGGCCACGACGACACTGGCAACGGGGTAGCAAACAGCCTCGCCGCCGTGCGCGCCGGCTGCCGCATGGTGCAGGGCACGATCAACGGCATCGGCGAACGCTGCGGCAACGCCAATCTCGTCTCGATTATCCCAACGTTGATGTTGAAGATGGGCTACGCGACGGGAGTGAGTGAGGAGCAGCTGAAAGGGCTCACCAAGCTCTCCCGCCTGATTGATGAGCGGCTTAATCGCGCGCCGGTACGCGGTGCCCCCTATGTTGGCGAATCGGCCTTCGCTCACAAAGGGGGCCTGCACGTCTCTGCAGTGGCGCGCGATCCCGCCACCTACGAGCACATCGCGCCCGAGCGCGTGGGCAACCACCGAGTCATTGTTGTCTCGGACCAGGCGGGTCGGTCCAACATTCTCGCCAGGCTGCGCGAGGCAGGAATTGAGATCGACCCTGAGGACGCACGGGTGAAGCGCATTCTCGATGAGGTGAAAGCGCGAGAGTTTGCTGGCTACGCGTATGACGCGGCAGATGCTTCGTTCGAACTCCTTGCCCGGCGCGTGCTCGGCAGCGTGCCAGAGTATTTCCGGCTCGAATCGTTCCGCACCCTCGTAGAGCGTCGCCACGAGAGCGAAGAGCCGCTGTCTGAGGCCACGCTCAAGCTCGTTGTCAAGGGCGAGCGCGTGCTAACGGTGGCAGAAGGCAATGGGCCCGTGAACGCGCTTGATGCCGCGCTGCGCAAGGCGCTGGAGCCGCACTACCCGGAAGTGCGGGCACTTAGGCTCGTTGACTACAAGGTACGCATCCTCACCCCCGACCAAGCCACTGCCGCCATAACGCGGGTGATGATTGAGTCGGAAGGCCCCGATCAAGCGCGCTGGAGCACCGTCGGCGTGTCGGGCAATGTAATCGAGGCCTCCTTCGGGGCGCTTGCCGACGCGGTCACCTACCTCCTGCTGCGCCAGGGGGTCGCCGCCTGAGCGCACCGGGAAACACTCCCTCGGCGCGCGCTTGACGATCCTCTCCCCAGGGATAGGATATAGGGCATGAAGCACGACGCCCAAGCGGGCGGTATCCGTCACGCCAGCCACGGCGACATCGTCAAGCGCCTACGCCGCGCCGAGGGTCACCTGCGGGCCGTGGTTGGCATGATCGAAGCGGGCCGCCCCTGTCTCGAGCTCGCGCAGCAGCTGCACGCGATCGAACGGGCGATCGGCAATGCGAAGCGCGAACTCATCCAGGACCACATCGACCACTGCCTCGACCGCGCGATCGAGGAGGGCAAGGCGGAGGCGGCACTTGCAGAGTTCCGCGCGCTGACGAAGTTCCTATGAGGCCGAAGCCGGGGAGCGTGCGATGGAAGGCGGCTTCCTTTCGGCGCTTGGGGTGGGCGGAGCGGCGTTTGCAGCGGGTGGATCGGCGCTCGCGGCGGGCGGAGCGGCACCCTGGCTTTGGCTGCCGGCCGCCTTTGCCCTCGGCGCCCTGCACGCCCTCGAACCGGGACATGCGAAGTCGATGATGGCGGGGTTTGTCATCGCCACGCGCGGAACGCCGGTGCGAGGACTGGTGCTCGGCCTCTCCGCAGCAATCGGACATTCGCTCGTCGTCTGGGGGCTGGTGCTCGGTGCATTCGCGGTCGGGCTCGATCACGTTCCTCCGGCCTGGCTGCCCTGGCTCTCGCTGGCCGGCGGCATGGTGGTGCTCAGCGTCGCCGCCTGGTTGGCGATGGGACTAGTGAGCAAGCGGGGCCATCACCACGAACACCATCACGGCGATCACGCCGATGCCGAGCACAACAACCAACACCTCCACGGGCACGACCATGCCCATCGCCATGCCACCCCACCGGCGGGCGACCGCGTCAGCTGGCGGACGGTGATCGCTACCGGCTTCGGCGGCGGGCTCGCGCCCTGCCCCGGCGCCGTCGTGGTGCTCGCCCTCGCCCTTCAGGCTGGGGCGCCCGCGCTCGGCTTGGCGATGGTGGCCGCCTTCTCACTCGGTCTTGGCGTGGTGCTGAGCGGTGTGGCGATGACCGCCGCCCTCTCGCTTCGCCTCGCCTCCCCCGCCCGCGGCGAATCCCGGTTCACCCAGCTCACCGCTTTCCTCCCTTGGGCCTCGGTCGCAGTGATGGCGGCGGCCGGCCTCTTTACCTTTGGCCGCGCGATGGGCGCGCTCAGCGGTGGCAACTGAGCGCCAACGGATCCTCCCCCCTTTCTTCCTTCGAGAGCGTCGTTATTGGCTGCCGCGCAGCGGAGCTGCGTGCTCCAAGCCAGCGAAGGGACACGACCATGCGCAAGATGATCCTCACGCTCGCCCTCGGCGCGGTGCTCGGCGGCACCGTCGCCCTCGCCCAGCACGGGCCCCATCACGGCCACGGCCCCGCTCCGACCGCCGAGACAGAGAGCACGCGGGCATTCCAGGCGGCGAACGAGCGCATGCACCGTGCGATGGACATCCGCTTCAGCGGTAACGCCGACATCGACTTCCTACGCGGCATGATCCCGCACCACGAGGGGGCGGTGGAGATGGCCCGCATCGCGCTGCGCTATGGCCGGGATGCTGAGGTGCGCAAGCTTGCCGAGGAGATTATCCGCACCCAGGAGGCGGAAATCGCGCAGATGCGCGCCATGCTGCAGCGCTTGGGCGGGTAAGGCTGCGGCGAGGCTTGCCGGCCGCCATCCGCCCGCCTAATCCCCGCCCTATGGAAGAAAAGGTGCGACGGAAGGTCATTGGACCCGTGAGCGAAAGCGCGCCTGTCATCGTGCTCGTCCGCCCCCAGCTTGCCGAGAATATTGGGGCGGTAGCGCGGGCGATGGCGAATGGCGGGTTGTTCCATCTTCGCCTTGTCAATCCGCGCGAGGACCCGCTCGTAGCACGCGCCCGACGCACCGCTTGCGGGGCGGATGCCATCCTCGAGGCGGCAACGATGCATGCGACAGTCGCCGAGGCTGTGGCCGACTTGCACCGGGTGTTCGCTACCTGCCCCCGCCCGCGCCACGTTATTATCGTCACCGTCACCGCCCGCGCAGCCGCCGCAAGTCTGCGCGACATCGCCGCACGCGGGCTGCGGGCGGGGATCCTGTTCGGCCCGGAACGCAACGGCCTCACCGCCGACGACCTCGCTCATGCCGACACGCTGGTACAGGTGCCGCTCAACCCGGCCTTCAACTCGATGAATCTTGCCCAGGCGGTCATGGTAGTCGCCTACGAGTGGTGGATGGCGAATGATGTTACGCCGCCGGTTCGGCTAGTGACCAACGAGACACGCGTGGCAACTAAGGGCGAGCTCGAGAACTTCCTCCGCCACTTGACGATCGAGCTCGACGCCTGCGGTTTTTTGCGCAACCGCGAGAAGCGCCTGACGATGGTCCGCAATATCCGCCACTTCTTCCAGCGCGCCGAGGTAACAGAGCAGGAGCTGCGCACCCTGCATGGCGTGGTGACGGAACTCGCGCGCGGGCGGCGCGTGCGCGGGCGCATCGAGCCGGGCATGGAGGTGGAGCCGGATCCAGCAGTTTGAGGGGAGAAGCGAGAGCGGCGGCGCGGTCACTACAGTTCACGCGGCAGCTGGCGCGCAAGGCGCCGGGCAAGTAAAAGCCCCAGGGCACCACTAAGGGGAGCGCCGGGTAAGGCGAGCACCCAGCCAATATTCGCCCCCTGCGCGATGAGCCCCAAGCCAATGCCTACAGTGACGCCGCCGACCAGGCTGCCTACCACGCCGGCAGAGAGGCCGAGGATAAGCACGTCGCTCCGCGTGATCATGACCCACCGGATAAGGGTCCGAGGCACGATTTGACAAGCGGCGCCCGACCGCGTATTCGCCAAAGTCTTCCTGGGAACGCGAACGGAAGTTCCGCCCCGCGCTTGCGCGGTGGCCTACCGGGACATCAAACAGCCGATCTCACGGGCGGCTCGAGAACATAGGACCGAGCGGATGACAAAGCGTCTTGCGAGTAAATATAAGGTTAATCGACGCCTCGGCGTCAACCTCTGGGGCCGTCCGAAGAGCCCCGTTAATAAGCGCGATTACGGGCCGGGCCAGCACGGTCAGCGCCGCAAAAAGCCGACCGACTACGGTTTGCAGCTGATGGCTAAACAGCGTCTTAAGATGTATTATGGCAATATTGGAGAGCGTCAGTTCCGCCGCTACTATGAGGAGGCGGTGCGACGGAAAGGCGACACATCTGAAAATCTGATCGAACTTCTTGAACGCCGGCTCGATACGATCGTCTATCGCATGAAATTCGCAATCACCCCCTTCGCCGCGCGGCAGCTCGTCAATCACGGGCACGTCCTGGTCAACGGCAAGCGGGTTACCATTCCCTCTTATTTGGTGCGCGACGGCGACCAAGTCGAACTGAGGGAGAAGGCAAAGCAGTTCGCCTCCGTCCTCGATGCTGCCCAGTCCGCTGAGCGCGATGTACCCGAATATATCGAGGTCGATCACCGCGCGATGCGTGGGCGTTTTCTACGCGCTCCGAAACTAACAGACGTGCCCTACCCAGTGCAGATGGAACCTGCGCAGGTGGTGGAATTCTACTCGCGCTGACAGCCCAACTCGCTTCGCGCCGCTTTTCGACGCGCGCCCCGTCTGCAACGCGCAGCGTAGCGCTCTGAGTTTCCGCGCGTGTTTTGCGCGCAAGCGCGCCCCTCGCGCCATCGCACGACAGCAGACGGCCTCCAAACTCGCGCCTGATTTGGCACGACCTTTGCGGGTCGGGGGGCTGTAAAAACTCAAACCCCCGCTCAGCGGCGGGGCGAACAAACAAACTGGGAGACGAACATGCTTCGACGCCGCCAACTTCTCGCGACTGCAGCTGGCGCCGGATTTGCCCCTGTTGCCCTACACGCACAGCGCGGCACGAGCAACGTGCGAGTCGGCTTCAGCCAGGACGCGCTCACCCTCGACCCAGCCAATCACCGCAATCGCGAAACTCAGACCATCATTCGCAACATTTACGACGGGCTGCTGACGCGCGATCCCGATATGCGCATCGTGCCAGAGATTGCGGAGTCCTGGCGCGCTGTCGACGGGAAGACCTACGAGTTTCGCCTTCGCCCCAACATTCGTTTTCACTCGGGGGATTTTCTTACTGCCGAAGACGTCGCTTTTACGTTCAACCGCTTAGTAAGGGAAGGCGCCATGGGCGGGCAGACGAGCCCACGCAAGGGCCTGCTCGGGCCGATGACAGAGGCGGTGGCGGTGGATGAGCGCACTGTTCGTTTCGTCCTGAGCGAGCCATGGCCGATTTTGCCCGCGATGCTTCCGTTTCAGGAGGTAGTGAACCGCCGCCACGTCGAACGCGTTGGCCATGAAGGCATGCAGACTCGGCCGGACGGCTGTGGCCCGTTTCGCCTGGTCGAGTGGCGTCGGGGTGAGGCGATCATCCTCGAACGCTTCGATAACTACTACGGCGGCTCGCTCGACATTCCACCCGCCGGCCCTGCCCAAGTGGATCGAGTGATCTTCCGTATCCTGCCAGAGAACTCGGCGCGCGTCGCCGCCCTGATCGCCGGCGAGGTCGACATCATCAACGAACTTCCTCCCTCGGCGATGCGCCAGGTCGAGGCAAGCCCGAACGCCAAGGTTGCAAGGGTGAACGGCACGCGCACCTTTTTCGTCGCGCTGAACAATACCAAGGCACCGTTCAGCGACTTGCGCGTGCGCCGCGCGCTTAATCACGCTCTCGACAAGCAGGCGATCATTGCGCGGATTTTGAACAACACTGCTACCCCTCTCCGCGGCGTGATGAGCCCCGATGCCTTCGCCTTCAACCCCGATCTCCCAGAATACCGCCACGATCTAGCTCGCGCACGCTTTCTGCTTGCTGAAGCCGGTGTGGCGGAGGGAACTGAGATGGTGCTCGACACGACCGCTGCGCTAAAGGAAGTGGCGGAAGCGATTGCCGCTCTCCTGTCCCGTACGGGGCTTCGCGTGCGCGCACAAGTCTGGGAGGGCGCTGTGTTAACACCGATGTGGCAAGACCCTGCCCGGCGTCGCGACCGCGATATGCTGCTTACCTCCTGGGGTAACGGCTCCCTCGACCCTTCCGACATCATGGTGCCCACGCTGCGCACAGGTGGGCGCGGCAACAGTGCGGGCTTCTCCAACCCGGAAGTCGACCGACTGCTCGATGCCGCCGAAACAGAACTCGACCAGGCGAAGCGCGCCGAGATGTACAAGCGCGCCCAGGCCATCGTCACCGATCAAGCACCGTGGATATTCCTCTGGCTGCCGCAGGACATCTACGGAGTGTCGAAGCGCATCGCCGGGTGGCGGCCGCAGGCGGACAGCCGGATCAACCTTCATCGCGTACGCATCGTGGCCTAAGCGACCGGCTGACGCGGTCCGACGGAACCGTGATGGAAACGGAAGGTTCCGTCTCCTGTTCCCAACATTCAAGCGTTAGCTGCCCGCGGACATCTGCCCTCCATTGAGCGCGACTCGCCTTGCTGAACGCGTTCTCCAACTCCTCCCTGTGCTGCTGGGGGTAAGCGCGATCGTCTTCCTAATGATCACGCTCACCCCAGGCGACCCAGTCGAGATCATGCTCGCTGATCAGCGCGCCACGCCGGAGCAGGTCGCAGCACTTAGGCGCGACCTCGGGCTCGACCGACCACTTGTGGAACGTTTCCTTGTCTTCCTCGGCAACGCGCTGCGGGGCGACTTCGGCATCTCCTTCTTCCACCGCCGTCCCGTGTGGGACGTGATCGCTGAACGGCTGCCGGCAACCATCGAACTCACTCTGTTCTCCCTGCTCGTCGCCGTCCTTGTTGCAATCCCTTTGGGCGTGATCGCGGCGGTCAAGCGTGACACCTGGCTGGATCGTGCTCTGTCCGCCGCCTCGCTGTTCGGCGTTTCTCTGCCCGGCTTCTGGTTCGGCATCCTGCTCATTCTGCTGTTCGCGGTCGAACTCCGCTTACTTCCCGTCGGCGGGCGCATCGGCTTCGGCTTCGACGTGCTGCGCATCACGGGCTTCCTGCTGGTCGACACACTGCTTGCCGGAGATATAGCCGCGTTGCGCAATGTGCTTACGCATCTCATGCTTCCAGCCATCACCCTCGGCCTGCCAACCGCAGCATTGCTCGCGCGCGTTATTCGCTCTTCGATGGCGGAGGTGCTCGCCTCCGACTACGTGCTTTTCGCCGAAGCAAAGGGCCTTCCGCGCCGGCGAGTGCTTCTGCTGCATGCGCTGAAGAACGCGCTCATTCCGACCGTCACCGTGACCGCCATCGAAACCGGCCAGCTCCTGGGTGGTAACATGATCGTCGAGACCGTATTCGGCTGGCCTGGCTTAGGGCGCCTCGTCGTAGAGAGCATCTTCGCCCGCAACTATCCGCTCGTGCAGGCAGCGGTGCTGCTCTACGCCGTCACCTACGTCATGCTCAATTTCGCCGCCGACCTTCTCTATACAGCGCTGAACCCGAAGGTACGGCTATGAGCGCCCGCTTCGTCGCTGCCTCTGAAAGCGAACTCCGTCCCGTCTCGCCGCTTCGGCTGGCGCTTGCTCGTTTCGTCGCTAATCGCACCGCGCTTGCCTCTGCCGGAGTGATCCTCGCCTTCCTCCTCCTTGCGCTTGCTGCCCCATGGGTCGCCCCGCACGACCCAGCTGAGGCCGACCTGTTCCGACGCCTGCAACCTCCGGTTTGGAGTGCGGGCGGCGAGTGGGCATTCGCCTTGGGCTGTGACGGCCTCGGGCGCGACATCCTGTCGCGGTTGATCTGGGGCGCGCGGATCTCGCTTTTTATTGCCTTGATGGTGATCGGGCTAGCTGCCGTCATTGGCACCCTTTCAGGGCTCGCCGCCGGGTATTTCCGCGGCTGGGTCGACACGCTCGTCTCGCGCCTTGTCGATACGCTGTTGGGCTTCCCCTACCTCGTCTTCGCGATCGGGCTGATGGCCATGATGGGCCCGGGGTTGCACAACATCGTGCTGGCCCTCGTCTACAAGGAATGGGTATTCACTTGCCGCGTGGCCCGCGGCGAGACCCTCGCCGCTCGCGAGCAGGACTATGTCGAGGCGGCCCGCGCGCTCGGCTGCGGCCCGGGTCATATCATGCTGCGCGAGATCCTGCCCAACGTTCTTTCGCCCGTGCTGGTCGTCGCCACTTTCCGCATGGCCTACGTGATCATCCTGGAGGCTTCGCTGTCCTTCCTCGGCCTCGGCGTGCAGCCGCCCACCCCTTCCTGGGGTGCGATGGTGGCTGATGGGAGGGATTTCCTGGTCGATGCCTGGTGGGTCTCCACCATTCCAGGGCTAGCAATCCTCGCCCTGGTGCTCGCGATCAATCTCGCGAGCCAAGGTCTGCGAGACGCCTTTGACCCCAGGCTGCATCCGTCATGACCATGGCGGAACCGTTGCTCGCCGTGCGCGGGCTGCGCACAGTGTTCCCCACGCGTCGTGGCCTGCTGGCCGCCTGCGACGGGGTTGATCTCCAACTCGCCGCCGGCGAAGCGCTCGGCGTCGTCGGCGAATCGGGTTCGGGCAAGAGCGTCACCTTCCTCTCTGTGCTCGGCCTGATCCGTCCACCCGGCCGCATCGACGCGGGCGAGATCCTGTTCGAAGGCCGCAACCTTATCCGGCTTCCCGCCGCTGCCCTTCGCACGCTGCGCGGCCGAGCCATGGCTTTGGCCATGCAGGACAGCCTCTCGGCGCTCAATCCCGCGCTCACCATTGGTACGCAGATCGTCGAGACCATCCTCGCGCACGGCCTGGCCCGCAGCCGGGCCGCCGCGCGCGATCGTGCAGTCGAACTCCTGCATTGTGTCGGCATCCCCTCGCCGGACCGCCGACTCAACGACTACCCGCATCAGTTCTCTGGGGGCATGCGCCAGCGCGCGATGATCGCGATCGCGCTCGCCGCCGAACCGAAACTCCTGGTCGCCGACGAACCAACCACCGCGCTCGACGTTACCATCCGCGCGCAGGTGCTTGATCTCATTGACCGGCTACGACGCGAGCGCGGGCTTGCAGTGGCGTTGATAACGCACGATCTTGGCGTGGTGGCGGAACGATGCGACCGCGTGATGGTGATGTATGCAGGCCAGGTGGTGGAGGAGGGGCCGACGGCGGAAGTCATCGCGCGCCCCCGCCACCCCTACACGCGGGGTCTCCTCGCCTCGCTGCCTTCGCTTGAGGATCCCGATCGCCCGATCGACGCCATCCCCGGCCAGGTGCCCGACCTCACTCATGTCGATGCCGGCTGCCGCTTCCGTAACCGCTGTCCGCTCGCAGTCGAGCTTTGTATGCAACCGGTCGAACTCCGCGCCCTCGGGGCGAACCGGCTCTCGCGCTGCATCCGCGCTGAGGCAGTGGCGTGAGTGCGCTTGTCGAAGCGGTCGGCCTCGCGAAGTCCTATGCGCTTCGTCGCAGCGTCAGCCAGCGCCTGGCCCGCCGCCCCGTCCCTACCCTGCGCGCGGTCGCCGGGGTGGATCTTATGGTGATGCGCGGCGTGACTCTTGGGCTGATTGGTGAGTCGGGCTGCGGCAAGTCGACCCTCGGGCGGCTTTTGCTGCGCCTCCACAAGCCGTCCGCTGGTTCGATCCGGTTCGATGGCATCGACATCACGCACGCCCCCGAACGCGCGCTGCGCCCCCTCAGGCAGCGCATGCAGATCATCTTCCAGGACCCTTATTCCTCGCTCAACCCGCGGCGCACCGTGCGCGAGATTCTTGGCCTGCCGCTCGCGCTCCACGCCGGGCTTCAGGGGGCTGAGGCCGAGGCGCGCATGCTCGCCATGCTCGATCGCGTGGGGCTCGCACGTGCCCACCTGGATCGCTACCCGCACCAGTTCTCGGGCGGGCAGAGGCAACGCATCGGCATCGCACGCGCGCTAATCCTCCGCCCCGAGTTCGTCGTTTGCGACGAGCCGGTCTCGGCCCTCGACGTCTCCGTGCAAGCGCAGGTGTTGTCGCTCCTTCGTGAGTTGCGCTCTGAGATGGGCCTCACTCTTCTGTTCATCAGCCACGATATCGCCGTGGTCGCGCATCTCGCACACCGGATCGCGGTGATGTATTTAGGCCGCATCGTCGAGGAGGGCCCACGCGAGGCGGTGACGCGGCGTCCTGCCCACCCCTACACTCGGGCGTTACTGGCCGCCGTACCGCGCCTCGATCGTCCGGGCACTCCAGCGCCGCGCCACCTCGGCGGTGAACTCCCCTCCCCCCTCACGCCGCCGCCTGGCTGCCCATTTCATCCGCGCTGCCCTGAGGCGGGTCCGCGCTGTCGCCGCGAAGTCCCCGCCCTCGTCGCTGTGCCTAAGTCCGACGCGCATCGCGCCGCCTGTCACCTGCTGGCCGGAGGCGTGGCGTGAGCCAGGTGATCTTTGTCACAGGCGCTCCTTACGCGCGCGGTCTGGCTCAGGCGCATGCTTGTCCGGAGATGGTCGGGGCGGTGCGCGAGGCACTGCGCGCCCGCCTTGCCGAGGTTGCTCTCGACACACCCACATCGCGCGACTTCCTCGCCGCCCAGTGCGCCTGGACGGAACAGCACGCGCCCGAAGCGATGGCTGAGATTGCAGGCATCGCCGACGGCTTCAGCCTAAGCCCAGACGTGGTATTCGCCTTCCTGCACGCCAACATCCTCGCCGATCTCGCTGCCGCCACGGCCACGGCGGATGGCTGTTCCGCCTTCGCCCGCGACGGCGTGGTGGCGAAGAACCGCGACGTGCCCGCCGGCCTCGCCCCCCTGCAGCGCCTGTTCGTCCTGCGCGACCCGGCTTGGGGAGGGCGGAGCGTGCTCGCACTCGGTTCGCTCGGGGCTCCCGGTGCGTGGTCGTCGGGCATGAACAGCGACGGTCTTGCGCTTGCGGACACGCACATCCCCACCGCTGACCATGGCCCGGGTATGCTGCGCTATCTCCTGATGAACCGGCTCCTCGCCACCTGTTCGCGTGTTAGCGAGGCGCTTGCCGCGATCGCAGCCCTGCCGCACGCCGGCGGCGGGGCGCTCGTTCTCGCTGACGCGACAGGGGCGGCGGCCGCGGTGGAGCTCCGCCACGGCCGCGTGGATATCGAGCAGAGCGCGTGGGTCGCGCGCACCAACCACTACACCACGGCGGCCGACCGCCTGCCCCCCGTAGCGCATTCCGCAGCCCGGCTCGCGGTGCTGCGCGATCTTGTCGCCTCCGGTGCAACCGCCGAGACCATCCTAGCCTATGGCGGGCCGGGCGAGGCACTCTGCCGGCCCGCCAGTGACGCCGCGCCCACCATCGCTGGCGCAATTTGGGACACGGGCGCCCTTTCCGCCCGCATCGCCTTCGGGCCTCCTGCCGCCGCACCGTGGCGCGGCTTTAGCCTCTTCGCCGGAGAATGGCGCGAAACCCGCGGGCAAGAGCCAGAGAAGGAGCGGAACGAAGGTCCGCAACAGCCGCAGAGTCCGGACCCACCGATGGCCCGTGGGCGGCGCGGCCCATCCACGCCCCGGCATGCGCCGGCCCAAGTCAGACCAGCGCCAGACTCAGGGCCGGGATCCAGGTGACCGCGACCAGACAGGCGAAGGCCGCCGCGGCGAAGGGCAGCACGCCGCGGAACACGCCGGCGACCGGCAGCCCGGTGATGCCGCTCAGGATGAACAGATGCATGCCGAGCGGCGGCGTGATCAGCGCGAACTCCATGTTCGTGGTGAAGATCACGCCGAAATGGATTCGGTCGATGCCGAGCGAGTCGACGGCGGGCAGGAAGATCGGCGAGGTGATAAGCAGGATCGAGATGATATCCAGGAACATTCCCATTACGAGCAGGATAAGGTTGACGACGACGAGGAAGCCGAGCGGGGAGAGACCGGAAGCCAACACCTGGGCGGTCAGGGTCTGGGGAATTTCCAACAACGTCAGGGCGTAGCCGAACACCGTCGCGCCGGCGATGATGATGAGAACAAGGGCGCTCTTCCCGCCGGCATCGGCGAACACCCGTGGCAGCTCCGCGGGGGTGATGTCGCGATACACCGCGAGCGCGCACCAGAGGGCGTAGATGACGGCGACGCCGGCCGCCTCGGTCGGCGTGGCGATGCCGCCGTAGATCAGGAAGGCGATCAGGACGGGCAGCACGACAATCCAGCCGGCGTCCCTGACCGCGCGCAGTTTCGCAGCGGTGCTGATGGCGTCGGCGGGGCGATCGCTGCGCGGGAAGACGATCATGCTGACCCCGAGCAGCGCTGCCGTCAGCAGCAGCCCCGGCGGGATGCAGGCGATGAACAGTCGGCCGACGGATTCCTCGGCGACGGCCCCGTAGACGATCATCGGGATCGACGGCGGTATCAGGATGCCAAGGCCGCCCGATACCGCGATCAGCCCTGCCGTCCTTTCCCTGGGATAACCCTTGCGCACCATCTCAGTCACCAGGACGGAGCCGATCGCCACCGCCGTTGCGGCCGAGGAGCCCGAGATCGCCGCGAAAAAGGCACAGGCAAGCACCGCGACCGCGGCCAGACCGCCGGGCCAATGCCCGACCAGGGCGTCCATGGCGGCGACCAGCCGGCGTGTTGCACCGCTCGCGACCAGAAGATCGGCAGTCAAGACGAAGAATGGGATCGAGAGTAGCGTGAACAAATCGACCGCGCCGAACATCTTCTGAGGCACTGCGACCAAGACGTCGGCGCCGAGCGTGAACCACAGCGTGCCGGCGCCCGCCACCGCCAGGCAGAGGGCGATCGGCAGACCGATCAGCAGCAGCAGTGCGAGCAGTCCGAAGGCGACCGTGATCTCCATGGCGTCACATCCGCCCTGATGCCGGGCCAGTGCCGACGATCCGGACGAAGCGCTGCAGGAAGCGTAGCGCCATCAGGGCGGCGCCGAGCGGCACCATCGCCTGCGGGACCCACATCGGGGCGCGCAGGGCGGACATCGAGCGCAGATCGATCACCAGGCTCTGCGCCAGCATCTGCGCACCCAGCCAGACGAGTCCCAGACAGAACAGGGCACCAGCGAGCGCGGCGATCGCCTCGACCACACGCCGTGCCCGCGCCGGCAGCAGCGCCAGCAGGACGACGACGGAGACGTGGCCGTCCTGGTGCAACAGGCGGCTCGCGCCGACAAAAGCGATGCAGATCATGAGGTAACGCGTGATCTCGTCGAAGGCGGAGACCGAGTAGCCCAGGCCATAACGCAGGACCACCGCGACGAAGACAAGCAGGGAGGCGGCGGCGATCGCGACCGCGACAACCCAACGTTCCGCCGCCGCGAGACGATCGTCAGGCCGGACGATCGAGGTTTCCATCACAGCGCCCGGGGCGCGGTGCCCTCAGCTTGCCGGCCGCCGCGCGTGTTCGATCACCTGCGGATCGATGCGACGCGCGGCGTCGGCGTAGACGGGGTCGAGCCGCTGCTGCCAAGCCGTGCGCTCCGCCGGCGCGAGTTCGATGACGGTGACGCCGCCGCGTTGAAGGGTTTCCAGATGGCGGGCCGTCTGGTCCGCAAGGCCGGTGCGGTTGCGCGCGGTCGCAGCGGCCGCTGCCTCAGCGAGAGCACGCCGCAGCGGTTCGTTCAGGGCGGCGTGGAAGCCCGCATTCACGACCGCCACGTACGCGACCGCGCTCAGCGAGCAGCGCGTGAGATACTTCGTCACCTCGTGATAGCGGTTCGGGGCGGCGAAGGCGACCGTCGTCAACGCCCCGTCCACGACACCCTGCTGCAGCACCACGAACAGCTCTGCCGCGGGGATAGTGACGGGATTGCCGCCGAGCGCGCGCACCGTGCGTTCAAGCACGGCGGTATGGACCCGAATCTTGCGCCCGGCGAAGTCGCCGACCGTTCGGATCGGGACCCGGCTGAATAGGTCGAGCGCCACGTTGGACGCATAGCCCAGCCCGACTAGGTTCCGTTCCGCCAGCCGATCGAGCATGGCCCGCCCGGTCGCGCCGTCCTGGAAGCGGTAGAGCGCGTCCTGGTCGGCGAACAGCATCGGCAGGTCGAACACCTTGAACCACGGCGCGATGCTGGATAGGTAGCCGGTGGAGGGCACGGCCATCTGAATGACGCCCGCGACGGCGGCCTCGAGGGCCGCCTGCTCGGACTTATAGAGCTGGCCCTGGGGAAAGACCTGCACGGCAAGCCCTCCGCTCGGCGCCGTCTCCAGCGCCTCCTTGAACCATTGCGCCCAAAGCCCCTTGGCGTGGGTCGGTGGTGCCTCGTGCGCGAGTCGGATCGTACGCGCCTGTCCGTGGCTGCGACCGGGCAGCACGACGCTGGCGGCGGATGCGGCGAGAAGGTGTCGGCGTGGCAACATCGGCTTGGTTTCCTCCTAGGCGCGGCCGCAACGCACGGCCGGGCTCAAACGGTTGCCTCGGCGCGCAAACGCGCCATGGTGCTGTGGACGAGATGGCCGGCGAGCAGGGCGAGGGCCTCGTGCACCTCGCAAGGCAGCCCGTCGGCTGACGGCGCGACATGGCCGGAGATGCCGTCGATCAGCGACTGCTGGGCCGCCGCTTCC
Organism: uncultured Elioraea sp.; assembly: GCA_938010425.1. Lineage (GTDB taxonomy): Bacteria > Pseudomonadota > Alphaproteobacteria > Acetobacterales > Acetobacteraceae > Elioraea. Next base: position 15,111 of record CALLUO010000085.1, on the reverse strand, counting down.
AGCACGGCCCGCTCCAGACAGGGCGCGTGGAGGATCTCGGGCCGGCCGGCCAGGACGGCGAGGGCGGCGGCGACGGCCGTCGCGCCCCAGTTGGAGACGGCCGCGACGACGAGATGATCGACCAGGGTGTGCGGCGCGATACCCCCCTTGTCGGGGTCGCGTCCGACACGACCGAACGGAAAGGGATTCGGCGATTTCCGCTTCAAGAAGCCCCATGCCGATCTCGTTGCCGCCATCGCCGATCCCGATTGTCAGCGTGCCGTGCCGCTGCGCCTCCCAGAACAGAGCGTCGGCCTTCGCGAGCGCGGCCGAGCTGTCGTCGCCACGGCTCGTCAGGATATGTCCGGTGCGGTTGAGCCCCCCTTCTCGACCGCGATCACGGCCGCGGGAGCGAGGCTCTTGAAGATCCGCCGCGCCCCGTCTCGGGCGCGGTCGAGTTCGGCCGACAGGGGCAGCACCGCGCAGGCGTGTAGTGGCGCGCGCGAGGCGGCGGCGGCGATTGCCTCTGATGGGGCGAGGGCACGCAACCCTCTCGCCTCGGCGATCGCAGCCATGGCGGCGACCAGGATGTCCTCGACAATGAAGACGGGAACGCAGCCGAACCCGACGTTCAGCGCGCGCGCCGACAGGGCGGCCCCGGGTGGACCGTCCGTCTCCGCAACCAGCGGCGACACGTGCGGCCGGTCCGGCCAGCCCGTGGCGATCAGCACGACGGCCGCAGGCGCGACCCGGTCCCGCAGCGCGGTTGCCGCCGCCAGCGCCAGCCCTGGGCCTTGCCGGGCAAAGGCCCAGCGGTACAGGTCGCTGCTGACCCCGCGCTGGCCTAGGTCGAGCGTCGTTAGGCGATCAAGCGCGTCGGCGAACCAGCCCAGGACGCCTGTACGTTCCGGCGTTTCCCCTGCCGCCGCGCAGCGGCGCCGCCACCCGCGGCAACGTGCCGGTCTGGCCGCGCTGCCGCCGGCTTCGCCCTCCCGCGACGCCTCGGCGCTTCTGGCACCCTCACGAACTCCTCTGCCAATCGCCTGCCCGCATCGACGGTGCCCGAACGGTTGCTAGCACTGCGGTCGATGCGCCGATCCAGGTGCGCGCCGTGCATGGCTTGCGCTTAGTACGCGCAAGCCTTGTGCCGGAACATCTCGACATGACGGAGGAAGCCGGGCGCGTCTTCCCGGCGGCTAGGATCGCCTTGCCGCGGCGGCATGCTTGCGCCAATCACACGCGTGGGCGCAAAATTCACGCTAAATGACGAAGGACACGATGAGGCTAAGGGAGTGTACGGCGACCTTTTAGGCGAGCACGAGAGCATCAAAGCGGTGCGCGCCCTTGTCGCGCGCATCGCGCAAAGCCCCGTCCGCCAGGTTCTGCTCTACGGCGAAACGGGCACCGGTAAGGGACTGGTCGCACGCCTGATCCACCGCCTGTCGCCGCGTGCTGCGCGACCTTTAATAGATGTCAACTGCGCCGCGATCCCGGCGACCTTGATGGAGAGCGAGCTTTTCGGCCATGAACGTGGCGCTTTCACCGGTGCACAATTCGCCAAGCCGGGGCTGATCGAGGCCGCGCAGGGCGGCACGCTCTTTCTCGACGAGATCCGCGAGATGGACCTGCAGCTGCAGGCCAAACTTTTGACCTTGCTCGACACCCACGAGTTCCGCCGCCTCGGCGCAATCAAATCAACCCGAGTCGACGTCCGCTTCATCGCTTCGACAAATCGCATCCTGCTCTCCGAGGTGAAGGCTGGGCGTTTCCGCGACGACCTCTACTGGCGTCTACAGGTGGTGGCGGTGAACATCCCGCCCTTGCGCGATCGCGGCGATGATGTGCTTCTGCTCGCCGAGACGTTCCTGCGCGAGCACGGAGCGCGTGTCGGACGCACCATCAGGGGGCTGGAGCCGCGCGTGGCCGAAATCTTCCGCCTCTATTCCTGGCCGGGCAATGTGCGCGAACTCGAGAACCTGATCGAGCGCATCGCCATCCTCGAGCGCGAGGACGTGGTGCAGGTAAAACACTTACCGGATCGGATCTTGCGCGAGGTCGAGGGCCGGGCGCCGCCTGCGACGCTGGCGGCCGATAGCCTTGCCAGCGCAATAAGCCGCGGCTTCCACGATGCGACGGAGGACTTCCAGCGCGCGCTGATCGCGGAAGCGCTGAAGCGCGCGGGCGGAAGGCACGGGCGGGCGGCGCGCCTCTTGCGCCTCTCGCGCCATGCGCTTCGGCACCAAATGCTGAAACTGGGTCTCGCCACCGTGCAGGCCGCTGACTGATCGCTGGCACGACGCGTGCAGCGGTTTTCACGCATGCGCTGCGACCGCCCTGGTCGCCGTGTGCAGGAGCCGCACATGGACGCTGTCACGATCCTCTGCCCCACCGGCCATCTCGGGTTCACGCCCTTCGAGAAGGGCTCCTTCCTCGCCGGGTGCGAGCACAAACCGGATGTCATCGTTGCCGATTCCGGTTCCTGCGACATCGGACCCTATCCGCTGGGTGCTGACAGCCAAGCGTCGCCCCCGGCTTGGCAAAAGCATGACCTAGAGGCGATGCTGCTTGCCGCGCGGCGGCTCGGTGTTCCGATGATCGTCGGGTCCGCCTCCGATACGGGAACCGATCGCGGGGTCGAGCAGTTCGCGGCGATGATCCGGGACATTGCCTCGGAGCACGGCCTCGCTTCTTTCCGTCTAGCTACCATCAAGTCAGAGCAGACGCCCCAGTTCCTGCTCGAGCGGCTGGCGGCGGGCATGCCTATCAAAGGACTCGATGGTCGGGCAGATGCGGACGAGGTGTTGCTTGCGCGGACCGATCGGATCGTCGCAGTAATGGATGCTGAGCCGATCGCAGCGGCGCTGCGCGAGGGAGCGGAGGTGGTGATTGCAGGCCGCGCTTCAGATTGCGCGCTCTTCGCCGCGCCCCTACTAAACGCTGGGCTCTCTCCTGCCACCGCCTACTTCGCAGGCAAGCTAATGGAATGCGCCTCGTTCTGCTGCGAACCCTTCATGGGCAAAGAATCGATCCTGGGCCGGATCGCTGAAGACGATATCCGAATCACCCCGCTTCATCCGAGGCAGCGTTGCACGCCCGCTTCGCTTGCCGGCCACGCGATGTATGAGCGGCGCAACCCGTTCTACGAACATGTTCTCTCCGGCACGCTCGACATGCGCAACTGCCGCTACGAAGCGGTTGACGAACGCACGGCCCGCGCCTCGGGTGCGGTCTTTATTCCCGCTGCGCAGCCGATGGTGAAGCTGGAGGGTGCAGGTAAGGTAGGCGAACGGCGGCTTGCCGTCGTCGGCATTCGCGACCCTTACGTGATCGAGAACATCGAGGCCGCGATCGCCTGGGCGAGGGCGCGGCTTTCCGAGCGTTTCGGCGCGCCGGACCAGGCCGGCTGGGCGGTGCATTACCACCTGTTCGGGCGCAACGGCGTGATGAGTGAGCTCGAGCCAAGCCCTCCGGCCCATCCCCATGAGCTTGGCATCGTGGTTGAGACGGTCTGCCGCGATGCTGCGACGGCAGAGGAGATCTGCGCGCTGGCTGCACGAAACCTCTTTTATGCTCGGCTGCCCGAGGTGAAGGGCACTGCCGGGACGGCGGCGCTGATGGCGGACGAGATCCTCATCGGTAAGCCCGGCTACGAGTGGACGCTGAACCACGTCATGCCGGTGCGCGATGCGTTCGAGTTGTTTCGCACAGAGTTTCACCTTGTCGACGGACGCGCTCGCAGGGCCGCCTGAAATGCTGTGCAACCGCACCAGTTTGCGCGATCTCGCCTCCACCATTCGCAGCAAGAATGCCGGAGTCGATCACATCACGTTCGACCTAATCTTCAAGGATCGCACGGCATTCGAACGGGTGCGTGACTCAGGGGTGATTAGCCCCGAAAGCATCTCTGCACTTTACCACATCCCCCGTGAGCGCATCACCGACTTCGTCGTGTTCGAACCGGCGAATGCGATCAAGTTCACCATTCGTCGCTCCCGCCCGTCAGGCAGCCCTGGCGAGTCCGATGTGTTCGGGTCGCAGCATTATGCGCCCCTGTTCGAGGTTGAGGTGCCCTGATAACAGCTTGCAGCTCGCGTACGCAAAAAGATTGCAGAGTTCGCTCCGCACGCGGCATCTTTGCTTCGTAGAGCGGAGGGAATGCGGTGGCGAAGCGGCGCGCATTGGCCGAGGCGCAAGGCCTTTTCAGCGGTCCGGAAACATTGGCGGTGAGAGGTGATACACCGCCGGGTCATCTCGGGCATCGGGCGCGACTGCGCGCTCGCTTTCTGAAGGGCGGGCCGACGGCGGTCGCCGATTATGAGCTCCTTGAACTCCTGCTGTTTGCTGTCCCTCGCCTCGACACCAAGCCGTTGGCCAAGACGCTGATCGCCCGCTTTGGATCATTCGCCGCCGTGCTAGCCGCCCCACAGGAAGCGCTGCGCGCAGTTCCGGGTGTGGGTGATGCTGTGCTGGTCACACTCAAGGTCGCACACGCCGCGGCGCTGAAGCTCGCCGCGGCCGAAGCGCTAGACGGGCCAGTGCTGAATTCCTGGGATAAGCTCCTCGGTTACCTGCATGCGGCGCTTTCACGCGAGCCAGTCGAGCAAGTGCGCGTTCTTTACCTCGACGCGAAGAACCGCCTCAAGGCGGATGAAGTCCATGGCCGCGGTACCGTAAACCACACGCCGCTCTATCCGCGTGAAGTGGTTCGCCGCGCCCTCGAGCTCCAGGCTACAGCGCTCATCCTAGTACACAACCACCCGTCGGGCGACCCGACGCCGTCGCGCGAGGATATCGAGCTTACCCGGGAGATTCGTGAGGCCGTCGCCCTGTTTGGCATCGCTTTGCACGACCACGTCATCGTCGGCAATGGCTGCCTCGTCTCTTTCCGTCAACTCGGGCTTCTCTAGCCGCTGACGTCAACTCGAACTTCTTTAGCTGCCTAAAACTCGAGCTTCTTCAACTATTGCGTGTTGCGGGGAAAGGTTCTACAACTTTTCGCCGACGTACGAGGCTGCGCGATGCGACTGCTGCGACGGCTGTTCGGAAAGGACGCGGCGGAGCTCAGCTCTCCTAAGGCGCTGGCGACACAGCCGCGCGGATTGGCCGAAGCTCCTGTCGGTCTCGCTCCCCCTTCTGCAGCCAGCGCGTTCACTGGCCTTGCCTCTGAGGCTACTTGGCCTCCGGCGCCGGCTGAGGTGCGCTTCCCCTCTACTGGGCCGCACGGCCACCGCGCACGTCTGCGCGACAGGCTTCTTACCCGCGGCCCGGATGCCCTCGCCGACTACGAACTCCTCGAGATGCTGCTCTTCTTCGCCATGCCGAAAGGAGACACGAAGCCGCTCGCCAAGGCCTTAATCAACCGGTTTGGCAGCTTCGCCGAGGTGCTCGCTGCGCCCACCAATACACTGCTGGAGACGCGCGGGCTCGGACCGCACAGCGTGGCGGCACTAAAGCTTGTCCATGCCGCCGCCCTCAGGCTCGCCCGTGCTCAAGCAGCTAAAAAGCCCCTGCTTTCTAACTGGACACAGTTGATCGACTATTTGATCGCAGCGTGCGCCCGGGAGCGCGTTGAGCAGTTCCGCATTCTGTTCCTCGATCCGAAGAATCGACTCATCGCCGACGAGGTGCAAAGCCGCGGCACGGTTAACCACACCCCGGTCTACCCGCGCGAGGTAGTGAAACGCGCGCTCGATCTTCACGCCACCGCGCTGATCCTGGTGCACAATCATCCTTCGGGCGACCCCACTCCGTCCCGCGCAGATATTGAAATGACGCGTGAGATCGCCAACGCTGCAGCGCTGCTCGGCATCATCGTGCACGACCATGTCATCGTAGGTCGCACAGGCTGGACCTCACTTCGTCAGGAGAGGTTTCTCTAGAATCTATTTTTTTCACCTTCGATCTCTTCTAGGGACTTGAGAAGACTGAGGAGGCCCACGCGCAAAGCGCGCTCCTCGCCCGTCGATAATCCGGCCAAAACCTCGCGCTCTGTTTCCAAGGCAAGTGGAACGATCCGCTCGTAGACCGTCCGTCCCCGCGCTGTAAAGGAAAAGAGGGCGAGGCGCCCATCCGTCGGATGCGCCGCCCGCTGCACGAAGCCCTTCGCCTCGAGAGATGCGAGTGTGCGGCTCACCTTAACCTTATCCATCGCTGTCCGATCGACGATGCCGCTTGCGCTGATCGGTTCTCTTTCTCCAATCACAGCGAGACAGCGCCATTCGGGAATGGTGAGGCCGAAGGCGTCCTGGTAACGCCGTGCAAGCAATCCGCTCACGCGGTTTGCCGCCACTGAAAGAAGGTAGGGCAGGAACTCCTCGAGACGGAAGGAGCCTGCGCAGCCTCGCTTTGCTTGGTCCGTTCCGCAACTCGGCACGGTTGACGTTGGTTTCATATGAAACTATCACCTCAGACGCGCCGCGGTCGGCAAGTCTGACCCGGCACAACCGGGAGGGTTTCGGGATGAAGCACTATATCCGCTTTCCGCGCCTTGAAGGGCAAACTTCGCGCCAGGCGCACGCCGATCTTCCAACTGGCACGTTCGAGCGCGAGATCGGGAAGGAGGGCTTTTTCGGTCCTGCCACCCAAATGTATCACCGTCACCCGCCGACCGGCTGGTCGTCATGGGAAGGCCCCCTTCGCCCACGCGCCTTCGACCTTAACCGCATCAACGCCGAGCACCCTTCGCCGTTCGATGCGCCTGACGTCTTATTCAACCACCACGTCCGTTTGCGCTTTTGGCGCGCGCCGGCGGCAATGGATCATCTCGCTCGGAACGCAGACGGGGACGAGCTCGTCTTCGTCCATCGCGGTGCCGGTCACCTGTTCTGCGACTATGGCCACATGACCTTCCGTGAGGGCGACTACATCGTGCTGCCGCGTTCCACCATGTGGCGCCTCGAGTGCACCGAACCTACCACTTGCCTGCTGATCGAGGCGACGGGCTCGACCTACATGCTCCCAGACAAGGGCTTGCTCGGCCACCACGCGATCTTCGACCCGGCGATATTGGAGACGCCGGTGATCGACGAGGCGTTCCGAGCCCAGCAGCACGAGAACGCCACCCGCGTGGTGATCAAGCGCCGCAATGCGATTTCCATCTGCACCTATCCGTTCAATCCGCTGGATGCCGTAGGCTGGCATGGCGACCTCGCGCCGGTGAAGCTGAACATCGATCAGATCCGCCCGCTCGTCTCGCACCGGTACCACTTGCCGCCCTCGGCGCATACCACCTTCGTCGCCAACCGGTTTGTCATCTGTACATTCACCCCCCGCCCGTTCGAGACCGACCCAGGCGCCCTGAAGGTTCCTTTCTTCCACAACAACGACGACTATGACGAAGTCCTGTTCTACCACGCGGGCGACTTCTTCTCGCGCGACAACATCCGGGCGGGGATGATGACGCTTCACCCGTGCGGCTTTACGCACGGGCCTCATCCAAAGGCGTTAGAACGCGCCTTCGTGCAGCCAAAGCCGGCGACAGATGAATATGCCGTCATGCTCGACACCCGCGACGCGCTGGAGATCGGCGAGTCGGCGTTTGCCTGCGAGTGGCCCGACTACGCCGACAGCTGGAAAGTGAAGCGCGTGGCGGAGTGACGGCGGGCCATCGCGGCTGCGACGCACCGGCAGCGCAGAGGCTGAACATGTGGGAGGAAATCTTGATCCCGGTTCCCACCCTCTCGTCCGGGTCGAGCAGGAGCAGACAATGAAACTCGCCACTTTGCGCGAGGGCGGTCGCGACGGCCGTCTCCTGCTGGTCAGCCGTGACCTCGCCCGTGCCGAGCGAGCCGCCACTGCACCGACACTGCAGGCCGTGCTCGACGAATGGGCGCGCCTCGGCCCCGCCCTCGCGGCGGAATGGACCGCATTCGAGACGGACGCCTCGCGCGGCGTCGCCTTCGACGCTGCCGCCTGCGCCTCGCCGCTGCCGCGCGCCTACCAGTGGGCGGACGCTTCAGCGTATCTCAACCATGTCGAGCTTGTCCGGCGCGCGCGCGGTGCGGATATGCCGCCCTCTTTCTGCGACGATCCGCTGATCTACCAAGGGGGGTCGGACGGTTTTCTCGGCCCTTGCGACAACATCCCGCTCGGTGACGAGGGCTGGGGGCTTGATTTCGAGGGCGAGGTCGCTGTCGTGCTCGACGACGTGCCGATGGGGACAGATGAGGCGACGGCACGTGCCGCGATCCGGCTGTTCCTGCTCGTCAACGACATCTCGCTGCGCAATCTGATTCCGCCTGAACTCGCCAAGGGCTTCGGCTTCTTTCAGTCCAAGCCTGCGTCTGCCTTCGCGCCGGTTGCGGTCTCGCCAGACGAGCTTGGTTCGGCATGGGATGGCGATCGCCTTCACGGTGAACTCCTCTGTTGGGTCAACGGAACGCTTATCGGACGCCCCGATGCCGGGCGCGACATGCAGTTTGGCTTTCCCCGCCTGATCGCACATGCGGCGCGGACGCGTACGCTCAGCGCCGGCACTATTCTCGGCGCCGGAACAGTCTCTAACCGGCATGATGACCTGTCTTGCGCTTGGGTCAATCGGGGTGGTGTAGGTTTCGCCTGCATCGCCGAAGCCCGCACCATCGAGACGATCCTGCACGGCGCTCCGCGCACCCCCTTCTTGCGCGCTGGCGACCGAGTGCGGATCGAAATGAAGGATTCGCAGGGGCGCTCTATCTTTGGCGCGATCGACCAACGCGTCGTGGTCGTAGCGTCACAGCACAAGGCCGGGTAACGATGACCAAGACCTTCGCCTCCACCGCGGACCTCGCAGACAAGCACGTCAGTTTCGAGGAGATAGGTCCGGGACTTTACGCCTACACCGCGGAGGGTGACCCGAACTCCGGCGTTGTCATCGGCGATAATTCAGTCCTGATAATCGATGCCCAGGCAACCCCAGCGATGGCGCAGGACGTGATCGCACGCGTTCGCGCCGTAACGGACAAGCCGATCCGTTACCTCGTGCTGACTCACTTCCACGCAGTGCGCGTGCTAGGCGCCTCAGCCTATCGAGCAGACGCGATTATGGCTTCCGAAGCGACGCGCGCTTTGATCGCCGAACGCGGCGCGGAGGACATGGCCTCCGAGATCGGCCGCTTCCCTCGCCTCTTCCGCGGCCGCGACACCATTCCGGGCCTGACGTGGCCGACGATGACGTTCGCGCGCGACATGACGCTCTGGCTCGGCCAGCGCGAGGTGCGCATCATCCATATCGGTCGCGCTCATACAGCTGGCGACACTGTTGTGTGGTTGCCGAAGGAGCGCGTGCTCTTTGCCGGTGACACGGTCGAGTTCGGCGCCACGCCATATTGCGGTGACGCGCATTTCCGCGACTGGCCGGCTACCCTCGCCGCCATCCGTGCCCTTGGACCAGAGGCGCTCGTGCCGGGCCGCGGCCAAGCCCTCACCACGGGATCCGAAGTGCGGCTTGCCATCGAGGGTACAGAGGCGTTTGTCGTGCGTCTCTTCGCGCTCGTGCGCGCGCAGGTTAGGCGTGGCGCGTCGCTGAAGGAGACCTATGATGCGGCCATGCACGCCATGCGGCCCGACTTCGGCCGATGGGTGATCTTCGAGCACTGCATGCCATTCAACGTCTCGCGCGCCTTCGATGAGGCAATCGGCATCGAACGCCCACGCGTCTGGACGGCAGAGCGCGACCTCGCGTTGTGGCGCGCGCTCGAGGGCGAGACCGCGCCGAAGACCGCCGAGGTTCGCGCCTGACCGCCAGCGGAGCCGACGTGAGGAACGGAGGAAACGCGACGCTATGCCGACAACCTACACAAACCCACGCTTCCCGTTTCGACGCCCGCCTGAACTCGACGGCAAGGGCGGCTCCGCGCGTGTTGTGATCGTCGGCGCGGGCCTCGTCGGCCTCACCCTCGCTCTTGATCTCGCGCGCCACGGTATCCCCTCCATCGTGCTCGACGACGACGATACGGTGAGCTTCGGCAGCCGCGCGATTTGCTTTGCAAAGCGCAGCCTGGAAATATACGACCGGCTCGGGCTCGGCCAGAGGCTGCTCGACAAGGGGATCACCTGGAAGGTCGGCAAAGTCTTTTTCGGCTCCTCGCTTGCTTACGAGTTTGACCTGTTACCCGAACAAGGGCACCGCATGCCCGCATTCGTCAACCTCCAGCAGTACTATCTGGAGGAGTGGCTAGTTGACGCCTGCACCGAGACAGGGGTTGTTGACCTACGCTGGCTGTCCCGCGTCGTATCGATCGAGCCTCGTGCGGAATGCGTTCGTCTTGGTGTCGAAACACCTGAAGGCACTTACGTGCTCGAGGCCGAGTGGGTTGCTGCCTGCGACGGCGCGCGCTCAACCGTGCGGAAAAGCTTGGGTCTTTCCTTCGTCGGCAACGTGTTTCGCGACCGCTTCTTGATCGCGGACGTGGTGCTGAAGACCGAGGTTCCGTTCCCAAACGAGCGATGGTTCTGGTTCGACCCGCCATTCCATCCTGGCCAATCGGTCCTGCTACACAAGCAGCCAGACGGGGTGTGGCGCATCGATTTTCAGCTCGGCTGGGAAGCGGACCCGGACGAGGAGAAACGGCCCGAACGGGTTGTGCCGAGGATCCGTACGATGCTCGGCAAGGACGTCGCCTTCGATCTCGAATGGGTCAGCGTCTACACCTTTCGCTGCCGCCGCCTGGAGCGCTTCCGGCACGGGCGGATCTTCTTCGTCGGCGACTCGGCGCACCAAGTCAGCCCCTTTGGTGCGCGCGGCGGCAATGGTGGCATTCAGGACGCCGACAATCTGGCCTGGAAACTCGCCGCTGTGCTGAAGCAGATCGCACCCGAAGGCCTGCTCGACAGCTACGACGCCGAGCGGATCCCCGCGGCCGACCTAAACATCCTGCACTCGACACGGGCGACTGACTTCATCACGCCGAAAACAGCGGCTGCGCGCGCCTATCGCGATGCTGTTCTATTGCTCGCGCGGGAACACGCATTTGCGCGTAGGATGGTAAATTCCGGCCGGCTGTCCCTGCCGCACACCTACGCCAACAGCCCCCTCTCGACGCCAGATGAAGAGGCCTGGGTCGGCGGCCCCGCTCCCGGCGCGCCCTGTATCGATGCCCCCCTCACCGACGGGTTCCTTCTCAACCGTCTTGGCAATGAACCTGTCCTGCTCCACTTCGGCGGGACAGCCCCGCCGGCTTTGCCTGGAGTGCGCGTCGTGACAGTGCCGGCGGACGGCGTCGTCGCCACGCGCTATGCTGCATCCGTCGGCACTGCTTATCTCATTCGCCCCGACCAGCACGTCGCTGCCCGGTTCCAGGCACCCACCATGGACCGCCTCATCGTCGCTCTCGAGCGTCTCTGGGCGCGCGGCAACGTCGAAGCTGAACGAGAGGCCGCTTAACATGCTCGATACTGCCCCGAAACTCGCCGATCCGGACGCCGTCTTTGTCACCCTAGTCCGGGCCCACCACGACCTCTCGCCGGAGGAGTCGCGTCGGCTCGACGCCGCCCTCGTGCTGCTGCTTGCCAACCACGTCGGCGACGCCGTTGTGCTCGAGCAGGCAATCGAGCTAGCGCGTCGAGCTGTACGCGCACCAACAGGAGCGACTGAGGACCAGGGCACGCCTCCATGACCCTCACCTTGTATGCCTACTGGCGGTCGTCCGCCTCGTATAGGGTACGCATCGCGCTCAATCTGAAAGATCTCCCTTACGCTATCGTTCCGGTAAATCTGATCCGCGAGGGCGGCGAGCATCGTCAAAAGGAATATCTCGCGCGCAATCCCCAGGGGCTCGTGCCTACCCTCGAGGTCAACGGCGTGCCACTCACTCAGTCGCTTGCCATCCTGGAGTGGTTGGAAGAGGAGTACCCGTCTCCGCCACTGCTGCCACGCGAACCGATTGCCCGCGCGCGCATCCGCAGCTTTGCGCTTGCCATCGCCTGCGATATCTCTCCGCTCTCCAACCTGATGGTCCGCGCTTATCTTGACCGCGTATTAAAGCATGATGCGGTTGCGCAGCAGGCCTGGCACGCGCACTGGATCAGCCGTGGGCTTGCCGCGTGTGAGGCGATGATCGCTGGTGAGACTGGCCCGTTCTGCTTCGGCAATGCACCGACGATCGCAGATTGCGTGTTAGTGCCCCAGCTCTATAACGCCCGTCGGTTCGGCATCGAGCTCGCTCCCTTTCCCACCCTCTTGCGTGCAGAAGCGGCCATGCTTGCGCTGCCGGCCGTGCTCCGCGCGGCCCCGGAGGCGCAGCCCGACGCGGCGTGACGAACGCGCCGACAAAGCGGCCGAACTCTCACGCAAAGATGCGGCGCAGAACATGCTTGAGGTCGGCCAGCACCAGCGAGAGCGCCTGCGACAGGGCGGAGCAAGCACCTCCGGCGTGAGCGAAGAGTTGGGCACGCGTCGGTTGTCGTCGCCGCGGGCGAGCATGCGCTTCGGAACGCGATCGAGGTCGAGCAGCAAGGTCTGCAAGTAGATGCGCGCCGCCGGAGCACGCGGGCCCGTTTCGTCGCCGAGCAGGGCAATGAGACGCGCCTCGAGGACAAGATCCGCCGGGCTGCGACCCCTGGGGTCCAGGAACGCCATGCACAGCCCAGAGTCGGCAAGCCAGCGCTGCATCGCGTCGTGTACCATGTCGGCGGGCGGGGCAAAGAACTCATTCCAGAAATCCGTTTGCTGCACGTTTCCCTGCAGCCGCGTGACGAGACTGCACCCCTCCACGCTGGAAGCAGCGGTGACCGTACGCAGGAGCATGCTGGGAGGATGGGCTGGCGCGGGCGAGGCTCTAAACCGTTTTGTTTCCCGAACGTAGAGTTAGTTTTCGAGAAAGGGGCGGGAGAGCAGGTTGGTGCAGGCTGAAAGCGTGAGACCAAAGGAGCTTGCGGCGCCTCCTTGCGTGCCTCCCAGTAGAGGCGGCCGATCCCGGCGGTGGCTCGCAGATAAAAATCTGGCTCGGGTAGCGCCGCACCTACTCGGTAAGCGCGCGCAGGGCGCCAGCGGCTTGGCGAAGATCGCGCAAGGTGGGACCAAGGTCGCGATCGGCCTCGCCGATCAGGGCCTCGACCCGACGGTTGGTTTGCTCTGTTGTGGCCACCGTTGCCGGCAGTCGTGCAACCGCTAGGGGCAGTTGCGCGCTCGCTGCCGCGGTGTTTGCGAGCGTTGCGCGCAGATCGCGCGTTTCGGTGATCTCCTTGCAAGCCGCGCACCGTCCGTTCAGCTTCCGATGCCACCGTCTCGAGGGGAGAACGATGCTGTCGCTTTGCCGGCGCAACGACGCCGCCAAGTCTCTGCCTTCGACGAAGAGCCGATAGCCTTCGCCCACCGTCAGGCTCTCCGTCAGTGCGTCCACGAGGTTGGCGACCCGCTGCACCGGCACGGGAAGGTCAACTTCGTTCAGCCGCGCCATCAGCTGTTCGGCCGCGGACTGGAACTGCGCGAGCGTGGACGGCAGGGCGGGTACGACGAGGTGTTTCGTCCGCCACGGCGGACCAGCGGCGGGAAGCGCGTAGGGTCGAGGAAATCCATCTCTCGAGATCGAGCAGGCCCGTGAGGCCCTAACTCGCCATCCGCAGCCGGAGCCCCGCCTCGACCAGGCCGCGGAACTGCTCGACGCTCGTTTCCACTACCTGATCGCGGAAGAGTTCGAACCGAGCAACGACGAGCCGTCTCGCCTTCGAGCGGGGGAGATGGCCCCGCATCGCCTCAGGATAAACGGCGGCAGCAATCGCGATCTCGCGCACCGTGCCAATAGTCACCCCTTGGAAGCGCACCTGCGCCCTAGTGTCGAGGCCCTAGACGCTCTCGGCGAAGTACATCTCGAACGTGAATCCGCGGCGACGGAGCGAGTCGGCGCCAATCCAAACGACTGGAGCGAGTAGGGCCGCGACTCCGCTGGAGATGGCGAGACAGACGCGGAAATAGAGCCCCCTGTCCTGCAAGCGCGGTCCCCTCAACACCTATGCCGCGAGATCCGTGCGGTTGAAGAAGGCGCGCACAACGGCATACGCGCTTTCATCCTTCAGCCGCCGCGGATCGCCCTCCGCGATCATCCCTCTCGCCTGCCTGTCGAGCAGGACAACGCTGTTCGCAATAGTCATGATCGAGTCGAGTTCATGGGCGACGACAACGAAGGTGGTGCCGAGATCGTGCGCGAGCAACACAATGAGGGAATCGAGCCCGGCCTAAGTGATTGGATCGAGGCCTGCCGAGGGCTCGGCGAGGAAGACAAGCGGAAGGGTCGAGCGCCATCGCCCGCGCGATCGCCGCCCGCTTGACCATGCCGCCGGAAAGCTGGGCCGGCATCGGCTCCGCGGCATCAGCCAAGCCCACTTTGGCCGAGCTTGATCCTCGCGATGCGCTCGATCGCGTCCTGCGGGAGGCGGGTGAGGGTGGCGAGCGGCAGCATGACGTTTTCAAGCACGCTCATCGAGCCGAACAGTGCCCATTGCTGGAACATCACCCCGATGCAGTGCAACAGGCACCGTCGCGCCTCGCCCGAGAGGGCATGAATGTCCTCGCCGAGAATCAGGATCCGCCCCGCTGTGCAGCGTTTCAGCCAGGTCATGAGCTAAAGCAGTGTTAATTTACCTCAGCCGGAACCGCCCAAGATGACGAACACCTCGCCGCGGCGGACGTTGAAGCTCACATTCTCGAACACCGTGTTGGTACCAAAACGCATTGCCACCCTACGCACTTCAGCGGCGAGGTCTGGCGTGGGTGACGTGTAGGGCGCGTTCACCATCCCATTACATAAAAGAAGACCGCGAAGCCGCCATGGAGCAGGATGATGGCCATGATTCCGCTCACCACAGCCGCGGTCGCACTCTCGCTCACCGCACGGAGCCCCACCCCCGTCGCCATGTCGCGCGCACAGTCAATTCCCGCCACCACGGCGCCGCATACCACCCCGTTGGCGAGCCCACCGAACACATCGGCTGGCGTGCTCCAGGTCACCACCCAGGTGAAGAGCGCGGCGAAGAAGACCTTTAGAGGGTCTCTTTCTGGGCCGCTTTTTCCTTGATTTATCAACGCCTTACAATCGATTCGAAAGCGATATGCTCAATTGGTGCCCAATTGCGAGGCGCGACGCACGACCTCGCGCAGGTGCTCGGCGGTCACTGAGCCGTAGCGCTGGGCGATCATCGCAAGGCTCGACCAGCCGC
>CALLUO010000084.1 GCA_938010425.1 uncultured Elioraea sp. | reverse complement strand
GGTCGGGGTGGCCTTCGCCGCCAGCCCCTTTCTCAGTCTTTTCCTCGATAACCAAGTGCATCAGGTGCAGCCCCTCTCGCTACTTTTGAACGGAGTGACGGCGTTGTTCTCCCTGTTCGGCTTCGCCGCGAGCGGCCTGGTTTTCTAGCGGCCTGGGCCCCTTGCTCGCGCTTGTCTTGACTCTTCTCGCTCCCCTAGGCGCCCTGCTCGCTCAGGTGGTTTCACCGGCTTGGCTTTGGCTCACCTATGTCGGGGCCGTCCTGTTTTCGCTTGGCGCCTGTTTCGGGCCGACGAGCACGACCGCGCGGAAGCAACCACGCCCCGCTTGCCGCTGGCGCCTGCTCTGGCGGCTCCGATCGACGTGCTCGCCAGCATGCTTGGCATCGGTCCAGGTATTCTATTGATCCGGCCCCGTCGCGCGGCACGCTCCTTGTGCGCCCGGTAGTGGTCGTAACTCCTTTTGCAGGGCGGCAGTGAAACACTAGGGACCCCGCGTGACCCTCTGCCCCCATGGTATCACCGCATGCCGCTGGTGGTGGCGCCCAACGACTGGCCGCTTTGGCTCGGCGAGGAAGAAAAAGACCCCCTCTCGCATCCTCAGGGCCCTATCCGGCGGAAGCTTCGCGGTGTGTCCCGTCTCCACTCGCGGCAAGAGCACGAAGGCGAACGACGCCGACCTATTTGAGCCGCTGCCCGACATTCCACCGATCCCAGGGCTCGGCGAGGCGCGCGGGCCACCGCCCGGCCTCACCGTTTGACCCATGTCCTAAGCCCCCCGCGGGGTGCAACCCTTCCATGCTTGCCCCGCCCCCCTTTGCGGCGTAAGGGGGGGCGCCAAGGCTGCGAAAGGTTGCGCCATGGCCCCCGACACCACTCCTCTTCCTGAGCGCGAAACGCTCGCTCCGCGCACACGCCTCGTCATCGAGGAGGCCCTTACCTTCGATGACGTGCTTCTTGTTCCCGCCTACTCCGCCGTGCTGCCTTCACGCACCGACGTCTCTACGCGGCTTACACGCCGTATCGGGCTGAACATCCCGCTTGTCGCCGCCGCTATGGACACGGTGACGGAGGCGCAGATGGCGATCGCCATGGCGCAAGCTGGCGGGATCGGCGTCATCCACAAGAACCTCGACCCTGGGGAACAGGCGCAGCAGGTGCGGCAGGTGAAGAAGTTTGAATCAGGGATGGTGGTGAACCCGGTCACCATCCACCCTGATCAGACACTCGCCGAGGCGCGCGCGCTGATGAGCCAGCACAGGATCAGCGGCATTCCTGTGGTCGAGCGCGGCAGCGGCAGGCTCGTCGGCATCCTCACTAACCGCGACGTGCGCTTCGCCTCCGACCCCGAGGTCAAGGTGTATGAGCTGATGACGCGCGAGAACCTCGTCACCGTGCGCGAGCACGTCGATGCCGAGGAGGCCAAGCGGCTCCTGCACAAGCATCGCATCGAGAAGCTGCTCGTGGTCGACGAGCAGTATCGCTGTGTGGGTCTCATCACGGTCAAGGACATGGACAAGGCGCGGGCGCATCCCAACGCGGTGAAGGACGAGCTCGGTCGTCTGCGCGTCGCTGCGGCGGTGGGTGTCGGTGCAGATGGGCTGAAGCGGGCAGAGGCGCTGATCGCGGCCGAAGTCGACGTACTCGTGGTCGACACGGCGCATGGCCATTCCGCCGGCGTGCTCGAGACAGTCTCCGCTATCAAGCGCCTTTCCAATGCGGTCGAGGTGGTGGCGGGCAATGTGGCGACGCCGGAAGCGGCCGAAGCGCTGATCGATGCCGGGGCCGACGCAGTGAAAATCGGCATCGGGCCGGGGTCGATTTGCACCACGCGCGTCGTCGCCGGGGTGGGCGTGCCGCAGTTCAGCGCCATTTTGGAGACGGCAGGGGCGTGCGCGGCGCGCGGCGTGCCGACGATCGCGGATGGCGGCATCCGCACCTCCGGCGACATTGTGAAGGCGATCGCGGCGGGGGCGGACTGCGTGATGATCGGCTCGCTATTCGCTGGCACCGACGAGAGCCCCGGCGAGGTCTTCCTCTACCAGGGCCGGAGTTACAAGGCCTATCGCGGCATGGGCTCGCTCGGTGCGATGGCGCGCGGTTCGGCCGATCGCTACTTCCAAGAGGAGGCAGCGCGCGACAAGCTTGTCCCAGAAGGCATCGAAGGCCGCGTGGCGTACAAGGGGCCGGTGGCCAGCGTCATCCACCAGCTCGTCGGCGGGCTTCGCGCCGGCATGGGCTATGTGGGCGCAGCGACCATCGCCGATCTCAGACGCAATGCGCGCTTCCGCCGCGTCACCAACGCGGGCTTGCGCGAAAGCCACGTGCACGACGTCGCCATCACCCGCGAGGCGCCGAACTACCGGCTGGAGCCGTGATGGTCGCGACCCGTTCCGCCGCGTGACCCCGGCTGCGCGGATTCAAGCGGGGATCGATCTTTGGGCCGAGGTCGAGGCGCAGCCGAACGTCCCGGCCGATCGCGTCGCCGATACCTTCTTCAAGTCCCGCCGCTTCATCGGTGCTCGCGATCGCCGCGCCATCGCCGAACGCCTCTGGGCGATGCTGCGCGCCGCCCCGCGCCTTGCCTGGCACCTCGGCGCGATCGGCGCGCCCGCCACCCCGCGGCTGATGCTGCTCGCCGCGCTGACGCTGATGGAAGCGATGGACGCCGATGCCGCGGCCGGACTGTTTTCCGGCACACGCCACGGGCCCGAGCCGCTGTCAAACGAGGAACGCCTTGCCTTACGTCGGCTCGCCGCTCGCCGCCTCGATGATCCCGCCATGCCGGAGGCAGTCCGCCTCGGCGTGCCTGAGTGGCTCCTCCCCTCGCTCGCCACCCGCTTCGGTCCCCACCTTGCCGAGGAACTCGCCGCGCTTGACCGCCCCGCCCCCACCGACCTTCGCGTGAACACGCTGAAGACCACGCGCGAGGCCGCGCGCGAGGGTCTGGCAGCGGAGGGCATCGCCACCGAACCCACCCCGTTCTCACCTTGGGGGCTACGCGCCCCATCCCGTGCTCCCATCACCACCACGCGCGCTTTCCGGGACGGGCTGATCGAGATCCAGGACGAAGGCAGTCAGCTCGTCGCCGCCATGGTCGATGCGCGGCCGGGAATGCGCGTGTGCGACTTTTGCGCCGGTGCAGGCGGCAAGACTCTGGCGCTCGCGGCGATGATGGCGAACCGCGGCACAATCGTTGCCGCCGACGTCTCCGCCCATCGCCTCGAGGCGGCCGCGCGGCGGCTTCGCCGCGCCGGCGTGAGCAACGTCGAACGCCGGCTGATCGCGCCCGGAGAAAAGTGGATCAAACGCGCGCGAGGCTCGTTCGACCGCGTGCTGGTGGACGCACCCTGCACCGGCACTGGCACCTGGCGGCGTAAGCCCGACGCGCGGCTTCGCCTCACGAGCGGAGATCTTGACGAGCTTCTCCTGCGCCAGGCCGAAATCCTCGATCGTGCATCGACCCTGGTGAAACCGGGGGGCGTTTTGGTCTACGCTACGTGCTCTGTGCTTGAGGAGGAGAACGAGGCGCAGGTGAGGTTGTTCCTGCAGCGAAACCCGAACTTCCAACTGCTGCCACGCGATGAGGTTCAGGCGCGCGCGGGCCTTGGGTTCCTGCCGGGAGATGGTCCCTTCCTCGCCCTTACCCCCGCTCGGCACGGCACGGATGGCTTCTTCGCCGCCGCTCTTCTCCGTGCGGAGCAGGCGCCGTGATCGCCATCCGCCGCGCCCGCCCCTCCGATGCCGAGGCGATTGCGGCCGTGCATGTCGCCACGTGGCGCAGCGCTTATCCCGGCATCCTGCCTGACACCTACCTCGCCGGCCTCTCCCTCGACCGCCAAACCCTCCTGTGGCGCCGCACCCTCACCGCCCCTCCGCCAGGGCACGCCACCTTCGTCGCCGTCGCCAGCGGTTCCGACTCGCCTGAACTGCAGGCTCCTGCTGTGGTCGGCTTCGCCTCGGGCGGCCGTGTGCGCGACGGCACGCGGCGCAACGCGGGCGAGATCGAAACCCTTTACGTGGCGGATGACTGGCGCGACCGCGGGGTGGGGCGGCGGTTGATGCGGGCGCTGGCCGCGCATCTCAACGTTATCGGCTGCCGTTCCGTCGTACTGTGGGTGCTAAAGGAGAACCCATCGCGCTGGTTTTACTGCCGCCTTGGCGGGCGGGCGGTGGCGGAGCAGACCATCACCGTCGGCGGGCGGGCCGTCGTGCAGACCGCCTATGTGTGGGAACCGATCGGCGCCCTGCTCGCCGCCACCGAACCAACCGCCGAGCGCTGAGCGGGCAGGTGAGGGAGGGACAGCCCAAGCGCCCCTGACGCGCTGGCCGCGATCCGCTATCCCTCGCCCATGACGGAGCGCGTCCTCATCCTCGACTTCGGCAGCCAGGTCACCCAGCTCATTGCTCGCCGCGTGCGCGAAAATGGCGTGTATTGCGAGATCTGGCCCTACCACGCCTCAGCCGAACGCATCGCAGACTTCGCGCCGCGCGCGATCATCCTTTCCGGGGGCCCTGCTTCCGTCACCGAAGGGAAAAGCCCGCGCGCTCCCGCCATCGTGTTCGAAATGGACGTCCCGGTCTTGGGCATCTGCTACGGCCAGCAGACGATGGTCGCGCAACTAGGCGGTGAGGTCGCGACCTCGGAGCATCGCGAGTTTGGCCGCGCCTGGCTCGACGTGGTGGATGATTGCGCCCTGTTTCACGGCGTGTGGGAGAAGGGGGCACGCGAGCCGGTGTGGATGAGCCATGGCGATCGCGTCACCCGCCTGCCGCCCGGGTTCCGCGTGGTGGGGGTGAGCGAAGGGGCGCCCTTTGCTGCCATTGCGGACGATCATCGTCGCTTCTACGGCCTGCAGTTCCACCCCGAGGTGGTGCATACCCCGCACGGAGCTGCTCTGTTGCGCAACTTCACCCACGCGGTCAGCGGCTGCCGCGGCGATTGGACGATGGCCAGCTTTCGCGTCACCGCGGTCGAGCGCATCCGACGCGAAGTCGGCCAGGGCCGCGTGGTGTGTGGGCTTTCGGGCGGGGTCGATTCCTCCGTTGCCGCGGTGCTGATCCACGAAGCGGTGGGTGATGCGCTCGCTTGCATCTTCGTCGATCACGGCCTGTTGCGCGCGGGCGAGGCGGAGGAAGTGGTGCGTACATTCCGTGATCGATTCAACATCCGCCTCATCCACCGCGACGCGTCTGATCTCTTCCTCGCCGCCCTTGCCGGGGTTACGGACCCGGAACAGAAGCGCAAGACTATCGGTCGATTGTTCGTTGAGGTGTTTGAGGAAGAGGCGGCGAAGCTCGGCGGGGCCGAGTTTTTGGCGCAAGGCACGCTCTATCCGGATGTGATCGAGAGCGTCTCCGCCACCGGCGGCCC
This sequence comes from uncultured Elioraea sp., assembly GCA_938010425.1. Taxonomy (GTDB): domain Bacteria; phylum Pseudomonadota; class Alphaproteobacteria; order Acetobacterales; family Acetobacteraceae; genus Elioraea. The sequence goes on along the minus strand of CALLUO010000084.1, from coordinate 54,016 downwards.
CTCAGTCACCATCAAAAGTCATCACAATGTGGGGGGGTTGCCGGAGCGGTTGAACCTTCGCTTGGTCGAGCCGTTGCGCGACCTGTTCAAGGACGAGGTGCGCGCGCTTGGGCGCGAGTTGGGGCTGCCTGAGAGCATCGTCGGCCGTCACCCTTTCCCGGGGCCTGGGCTTGCCATCCGCATTCCCGGCGAAGTGACGCGCGAGAAGCTCGCGACGCTGCGCAAGGTGGATGCGATCTTCCTCGAGGAGATTCGCGCCGCAGGGCTGTATGATGCAATTTGGCAAGCCTTCGCCGTGCTATTGCCAGTGCGCACAGTGGGCGTGATGGGGGATGGGCGCACCTACGACCAGGCGGTGGCGCTGCGCGCAGTGACCAGCACAGACGGCATGACAGCCGACGTCTACCCCTTCGACATGGGGTTCCTGCTGCGCGTGGCGAACCGGATTGTCAACGAGGTGCGCGGGGTGAACCGCGTCACCTACGACATCACCTCCAAGCCTCCTGGCACCATCGAGTGGGAGTGAGCGCGGCGGTTGCGCAGGGGCGTCTGCCCTGGCAGGGACGTGACTAAACGCCTGTCCGGAGACCGCCATGGCCCTGCTCATCCTTGGTCTGATCATCTTTCTTGCTGCCCACAGCTTCACCACCTTGCGCGAGGCCCGCGCGAGGCTTGTCGCTCGACTGGGCGTGCGCCCCTACAAGATCGCGCACAGCCTCGTCTCCCTCGCAGGCCTTGTGCTCATCGTGTGGGGCTTCGGCAGCTATCGCGCAGAGGGCTATATCCCGCTCTGGGACCCGCCCGTCGGCTTGCGCCACACTGCCACGCTTCTTCTCTTACCGGCGATGATCCTGCTCGCTGCCGCCTACGCGCCTGCTGGACTGATCAAAGGGGTGACGCAGCATCCGATGCTGACGGGGGTCAAGCTCTGGGCCTTCGCCCACCTGCTCGCCAATGGCGATCTCGGCTCGGTCGTTCTGTTCGGAACTCTCCTCGCTTGGGCGATCTATGACCGGATTGCGGTGAAGCGTCGCGAAGGTGGAACGGTGCGCGTCCGCACTGGCTGGAACAGGGGAGACTGGATCGCGGTCGGGCTGGGCGCATTCGCTTGGATCGCCTTTATCAGCGGGGTGCATCGCTGGCTATTCGGGGTGGGCGTGTTCACGTGATCGAGCCCGCCCCCCTCCCCAGCCCGCTAGCGCTGGAACGGGCTCTGCTCACCACACTGCCAGCCTCGCGCATCGCCTTCTTGGGAAGTGCCGTGGTGCGCGCCGGCGCTGGCGGCTTCTCGCGCCTTAACTGCGCCGCCTGGTTTGATCCCGAGGATCAGCAGGACCTGCCGGGCCGAGTGGCGCGGATCGAGACCTGGTACGACAGGCTCGGCCTGCCCGCGCGCTTTCGCCTCACCCCTCTGTCGCCTCCCGCCCTCGACCACGCGCTGATGCTGCGGGGCTATTCGCGCGCTGAGGATGTGGTGGTGCTCACCGCCCCGCTCGATGGGCTTCCGCTGCCCGACGGGCCGGCAGAAATCGCGGACGAGCCAGACGAGGACTGGTTTGCCGCCAATGAGGAGGCGGGCGAACGCACCCCTGCCCGGATGGCCGAGATCCGCGCTGCGCCTGCGCTCATGCTGGTGCCGGATGCCTGGATTTCCGTCCGCTTGGGGCGGCGGGTCGCCGCCACCGGCTTCGTCGCGACCGACGGAGTGCATGCAGGCCTGGCATGGCTCGCCACCCTGCCTTCCTGCCGCGGCCAAGGGCTCGCACGCCGCGTGGTGCTGGCAGGGTTCGGCTGGGCGCGCGCCGAAGGCGCGGCGTGGGGCTTCGTGCAAGTAGAGCTGGCGAACGACGCCTCGCTCGCCCTTTTTCGTCGCCTCGGCTTCCGCGAAGCCTATCGCTACGGCCTGCGCTCGCGCACGTGAACGCTCACGAGGCCTGTTTGTCCCCGACCTGCACGATCCAGGCGGCGAACCGGTCGAGCATCGTCTCCACCATTGTCCGCGTCGCCTCGTCGGTGATCGAGCCGTCGGCGCCGAAGCGCGCAGCGGCGTTGGAGACGAACACGTTCGGCCCCGGCAGCACGGGCAGCTGAAGGTTTTGCAGGATCAGTCGCAGCTGCGCTTGCGCCCGCGCCGTGCCCAGCATGCCAGGTGAGGCGCCGAGAATGGCGATGGGCTTGCCGGCAATCGGCGGCCCGCCCGCTGGGGTGGCGCGGGACAGCCAGTCGATCGCGTTCTTCAGAGGGCCCGGAATGCCGGCGTTGTACTCCGGGGTGACGATCATCACCCCATCGGCCCGTCGCACTACCTCGCCAAGAGCCAACACCTGAGGCGGCCAAGGGTCGCGCTCGAGGTCCTCGTCGAAGTGCGGAAGGTCGCGGATCGGCACTTCAGTGATCGCGAGCCTGGGCGCGGCAAGCGCGGCGGTCGCCGCGAGCAGCGTGCGATTCCAGGACCCGCGGCGGAGCGAGCCGCAGAGTGCGGCGACGGTCAGGCGATCGGCCATGCTGGGAACTTTCCGGCTAGGGCTGGGGAACGTAGCAGGAGATGGGGCGAAGCCAAGCCGCGGCAAGCCCCGGCCATCGTTACGGGATGAAGATGGTCGAACCGGTGGTGCGACGCCCCTCTAGGGCGCGGTGCGCCTCTGCCGCGTCCTTGAGTGCGAAGCGCTGGTTGACCTCGATCTTCACTGCACCCGAACGCACAACCTCGAACAGCGCGTTGGCGGACGCGAGCAGGTCCTCGCGCTTAGCCGTGTAGGTGACAAGAGTCGGGCGCGTGAGGAAAAGCGAGCCTTTCGCAGCGAGAAGGCCGATGTCGAAAGGCGGCACCGCACCGGACGCGTTGCCAAACGAGACGAACAGGCCCAAGGGGGCGAGGCAGTCCAGCGACTTCATGAAGGTCTCGCGGCCTACGCTGTCGTAGACGACAGGCAGCATCTTCCCTTCCGTGATCTCCTTCACCCGTGCGACGAAATCCTCGCGGGTGTAGACGATCGGGAAGTCGCAGCCATGCGCGCGGGCGATCTCCGCCTTTTCGTCCGACCCTACGGTGCCGATCACGGTGGCGCCGAGCTGCTTCGCCCACTGGCACATGATCAGCCCCACCCCGCCGGCTGCGGCATGAATGAGGATGGTCTGCCCTGGCTTCACCGGGAAGGTTCGGCGCAACAGATACTCTGCCGTCATGCCCTGGAGCATCATGGCGGCTGCGGTTTCGAACCCGATATCGTCGGGGAGCTTCACCAGCCGGTCCGCCTTGATGGTGCGCACCTCGGCATAAGCGCCGATCGGCGCCGAGGCGTAGGCGACGCGATCGCCGGGTGCGACCTCGGTCACGCCCGGCCCCACTGCCTCCACCGTCCCTGCCCCTTCCATACCGATGACGCAAGGAAGGCCGGGCGGCTTATAAAGGCCGGTGCGAAAATAGACATCGATGAAGTTGAGGCCGACGGCGGCGTGGCGAACCAGCGCCTCGCCAGGGCCAGGAGCCGGCGTCGGCACCTCCTCCCAGCGCAACACCTCAGGGCCGCCGTGCTCATGGATCCGGATGGCGTGGGGCATCCCTTTTAACCTTCGAACGTGGATGGTCCTAGAGCGCGCCTTCGAGGGCGAGCAGGAAGCGTTTCGTCTCCGCCCCCTCTCCGCCCGAATAGCCAGCGAGCCTGCCCTGGGCGGAGATGACACGATGGCACGGGATGAGGATGGGCAGCGGGTTGCGGGCGCAAGCCCCTCCGATGGCGCGTGGTGAGGTGGCGAGGTCGCGCGCAAGATCGCCATAACCGCAGGTGGTACCGCGCGGGATCGCGCGCAAAGCTGCCCAAACGCGCCTTTGGAACGGCGTGCCTGGCGGGGCGAGGGGGAGGTCTTCGAAGGAGACCTCATCGCCATCGAAATAGGCCTGCAGCCGCGCGGCCGCACGCGCGAGCAGAGGGGTGGCTGTGCGATCGCGACCACGCCCCCAGTCCAGCGAGACGATGGCGCCATCCTCCTCGGCCAGCGTGATTTCGCCGAGCGGCGTGGTCAAGGTGAGCTGGGGCACGGGGCGAGGTCCGCGTTGTCTCCCGGCATGGAGCCCGTTGTCGGAGGGGGCTTGAGAGGAGTCAAGCCGGTGTCGGTTCGGGCAGTCGCACCACCCCCGCGGCGATCAGCGAGTCGATCTCGGCCGTGCTGAGCCCCGCTTCGGCGAGCACATCGCAGCCATGCTCGCCAATCCGCGGCGGCTGGCGGTCAAGCCCTGGCCTTGCTCCGTCGAGGGCGAGCGGCAGGGCAGGCAGCTTCGCCACTCGCCCATCGGGCAGGGTAACGGGGAGAAGCCCGCCTGAAGCGTTGAGATGGGGGTCGTCGAACAACTGTTCGGGGCGCCGGATCGGAGCGAAGGGCAGCCCGATCGCCTCAAAGTGCGCGCCGAGGGTGGCGGCATCGAGCGCACCGAGCCGACGCTGCAGCTCTGGGATCAACCACCCGCGCTCAGCCACCCTGCCGTTATTGGTAGCGAGGCGGGAATCGGCAGCGAGGTCGGCGTAGCCGAAGGCAGCGCAGAACGCGTCCCATTGCGTGTCCGTCACCACGCCGACAAAAACGCGCTCGCCATCGGCGGTGTCGATGATGTCGTACACGCCCCAGGTCGGATTGCGCACCGACATCGGCTGCAAAGGCCGCCCGGTGATCGCGTGCTGCGCCATGTGCTGGGCCATCAACAGCACGGTGTTTTCGTAGAGCGATGCGACAACATGGCTGCCGCGCCCAGTGCGGTGCCGCTCTTCGAGGGCGGCAAGCACCCCGATCGCGCCGAACATGCCCCCCATGATGTCGTTGACGGAGGAGCCGGCGCGCAGCGGCTGACCGGGCGGGCCCGTCATCCAGGCGAGCCCGCCCATCATCTGCACCACTTCATCCAGCGCCACGCGGTGCGCATAAGGCCCGTTCTGGAAGCCCTTATGGGAGACGTAAATGAGGCGCGGGTTACGAGCACTCAGCGCCTCCCAGCCAAAGCCGAGACGATCAAGCGCACCGGGGCGAAAGTTCTCGCTAAACACGTCAGCACGGTCGATTAGCCGCAGCACAGCCTCGCGGCCGCGAGGGTCCTTGAGGTCGATCGCCAGGCTGCGCTTGTTGCGGTTGAACACCGTTGCGAAGCCGATCCCAGGCCCCGTTAGCCGCCGCGTGTTGTCGCCTTCCGGAGGTTCGACCTTGACCACATCGGCGCCGAGATCGGCGAGGATCATGCCGCAGGTCGGGCCCATCACCATGTGCGCCATCTCGACCACGCGCAGGCCCGAGAGGGGTTTCGCGCTCATGCAGCGCACCGCACGCGAGCGAGGTGGCCGTGCAAGGGCTCGCCCGGCAGGGCCGCAGCGAGCAAGGAACGGGCGGCGAGCAGCCGATCTAGATCGATACCCGTGCGCAGCCCCATGTCCTCGAACATCCAGACAAGATCCTCAGTTGCCACATTGCCGGAAGCACCCGGCGCGAAGGGGCAGCCGCCAAGCCCTGCGAGCGAAGAGTCGAAAGCGCGAATTCCCTCCTCCAACCCGGCGACAGCATTGGCAAGCCCACGCCCGCGCGTGTCGTGCAGATGAAGGGAGACGAGGCGTTCGCCGACCGCCCTGCGCACAGCACGCACAAGCCGCTTCACCTGGGCGGGGTTGGCATACCCCACCGTGTCGGCGAGCCCGATCTCTGCCACCCCCGCTTGGGCAAGCGATTCGGCGAGCCGCACCACCTCCCCCTCGGGCACTGTGCCTTGAAGCGTGCAGCCGAAGGCGGTGGAAATGCCGACTGCAACCTCCGCCGGAGGGTCGGTGGTGCGGGCGAGGGCAAGAATTTCTGCCACCTGCGCCACCGCCTCTTCAGGGTCCATGCGAATGTTGGCGCGGCTGTGCGCGCGCGAAGCGGAAACGGGCATGGTGAGCTTGCGCGCCCCGGCAGCGAGCGCACGTTCCGCCCCTTTCAGGTTCGGCACCAGCACAAGGATCGTCACGCCAGCGAGACGGTGCGTCGCCGCCACAACCTCGGCGGTGTCGGCCATGGCGGGGACAAGGTCGGGGCGGACGAAGGAGCCAACCTCAATCTCCGGCACGCCGGCTTCGGCAAGAGCCATGATCCAACGGATCTTGTCCGTGGTCGCCATCCGCCCGCGCGCGTTCTGCAGCCCATCCCGTGGCCCGACTTCGCAGATGATGACGTCGCGCTCGCTCATCCCGCCCTCCCGAACGGGCGGGGACCATCGGGCGAGAGAGAGCCGCGGTCAACGCCCGTGCCGCCAATCTTCGGGCCTCTCGAAGCTGCCGGCCCAGAGCCCCCGCCGATGCCAGCGCGCGATCCACTCGTCGATGACATAGGCGTGAGAATAGCGTCGATACGCGACAGCCCAACCCTCCCGAACCAGCCAGCGATTGAGGCTCTCGCCATCCACCGTGCAGAACGCGACCAGGCGGCCGAAGCGATCGGTCGTGGTGCCGCGGCAGGAAACCATCCGGCCGGCGATGCGCTGGTCAAGCGCCAACGCTGCCTCTCGCCCGCAGGGCCAAGCGGTGCCGTCGCGCTCGCAAACCTGGCCAAGCTCAGGGGCATCGATTCCATGCAGGCGGACTCGCACCTCGCCAATCCTCAACGTATCGCCGTCGTGCACCTGCGCATGTCCCGCGACGATCGCTGGGGCCAGTTCGCCCCTATCGCGGCCGTCTGGGGCAGCTTCCCATCCTGCCCAAAGGGCAAGGATGATCAGGCCCGCCAGTGCAGCCGCGAAAGGCCACGTTCTGCGAGGGCGCTGCCGGCGGAAGAAGCGACTAGGAAACTCCATGCAGGATGTGTAGGGAAGCGGCTCGGCTTAGGCCAAGGCAGCAGGCTATCGCCGTTCTTTGCAGAGGCTTCGGCCGCTTGCCAGGGCCCATGCGCCGCGCTGCGCCCGCGCGCGATCGATTAGCCAAGCAAGCCCCGAGCACGGATCTCCGCCGCCACACGCGCCGCCTCGTCGATCGGCACCACCTGCGGTGGGGCCGGCTCGCCCAAGCGCGCGACCCGGCCTGCCGCGATGAGGCTCGCGATCAGACGCGCGTGCCGCCCACTTGCCCCGCCGGCGACGAACACGGGGGCTTCGGTCGCGCAGGCCTCGGCCAGCATGGAGACCGAATCGGCCGTCACGACGATCGCCTCCGCCCAAGCGAGGAAGCCCGCATAGGGGTTCGGGCCCGCGTCTCCCCAGCGGAACAGGCGGTGCGGCACGCAGCCAAGCGCTTCGGCGATCGCGGCGGAGGCGCCCTTTCCCGTGCGCCGGCTGGTGCTGATGAGGAATGAACCGCTGGCGAAGCGATCGCGCAGAGCGCAGACGAGGCCCCGCGCCTCGGCGTCCGCCATCCCCTCGCCCCGCACCGGCCCTCCCACCAGCACCGCCACGCGCGGCGAGGGCAGACTCGCGAGGTCTGACCAACGCATGCGCGCTGCCGTCAGCGCTGCGGGCGACAGCCGATGACAGGCGCCGAGGATGGCGAACACGTTCGGCGCCTCCGGCGGGCGGTCGTGCTGGCCGACCACGAGGAGGTCGAAGGAGGACGCGCCGAACCCAGGCCGCATCGTGTGCACCGTCCGCGCCCCCCGCCCTTTCAACCAGAGCGCGATGGGGGCCGATCGCCGCCCGGCCGAGAGCACAAGCCTCGGCCAAGGCGGGCGGAACAACCCCCGTGCGGCAGGCGTGAGGCCAGCGAGGGTCGGCCAGGGCCAGGGGAGGCGCCCGAGCTGCCCCCAGGTGAGCGGCACCACGCGGAACGGCGCGCCGAGCCGTTCGGCAATCCCTAAAGCCTGGTTCGCCGTGCCCGGCCGTGGGTCGGCCAAGACCCAGACCGGTGCCGCCGCTGCCTCCGCCGCCTTTGCCCCGTCGTTCCCTTCGTTCACCTTTCGCCCCAGCGTTGTGCGCCCGCCCGCGCGGGGCTACCAACGGAACGGCCCTCGCAGGGAGCACGCATGTCAGACCGCCACACCTCCGACTGGGACCGCGACGCCGCGCGCATCACCGCCCGCGCGCTTCTCGACATCAAGGCCGTGAACTTCCGCCCCGAGGAGCCCTACACCTTCACCTCGGGCTGGAAATCACCCGTCTATATCGATTGCCGCAAGATTATCTTCTTCCCCCGCGCGCGGGCCAAGATCTGCGAACTTGCTGCCGAGAAAATCGGCCGCCATGTCGGTTACGAGGCCTTCGACGTCATCGCCGGCGGCGAGACCGCCGGCATCCCCTTCGCCGCCTGGATCGCCGATCGTCTGCAACTGCCGATGATCTACGTGCGCAAGAAGGCAAAGGGCTTTGGGCGCAATGCGCTGATCGAGGGCGATGTGCCGGCCGGCCAGCGCACGCTGCTTGTCGAGGACCTTACCACCGACGGGCAGTCGAAAATCCGCTTTTGCACAGCGCTGCGCGACGCTGGCGCCATCGTCCACCACACCTTCGTTGTGTTCTTCTACGGCGTCTTTCCCGGCAGTTTCGAAACGCTGAGACGCATGGACATTAGGCTGCACCACCTCTGTACCTGGTGGGACGTGCTCGAAGTCTGCCGCACGCATCCTTACTTCTCTGATACAGCGCTCGCCGAAGTGCGCCGCTTCCTCGACGATCCAGTGGCGTGGTCGAAGGCGCATGGCGGCATCGGCTCGCCAGAAGAGGCGCAGGCGAAGGAGGAAGCGTGAGCGCGCGCGCTGGCCTCGTCCGCTCTCTCTGCGCTCTCACCGCCGTCGCACTCGGTCTCGCGCTCGCCACATCTGCGGCGGCTTTGGCGCGTGAGACGCTCACCATCGGCATCACGCAGTATCCCTCCACCCTTCATCCTTCCATCGAATCGATGGCGGCGAAGTCCTACGTGCACGGCTTCACGCTGCGCCCGATCACCGTGCACGATGCGGAGTGGAAAGTCGTCTGCATGCTCTGCGAGCGGCTGCCGACGATCGAGAACAGCGACGCGGTGCCCGAGACAGCGCCGAACGGCAACCCGGGAATCGCCGTCACCTACCGCCTGCGCGCTGATGCCGCCTGGGGCGACGGCACGCCGATCACCACCGATGACATCGTGTTTGCCTGGGAAGCCGGGCGTGAGGCAGCGACGGGAATCGGGCCGGCCGAGCTCTACCGCTCGCTCTATCGCATCACGGTGATCGATGCGCGCACCGTCACGCTTCATTTCGACAAGCTGACCTTCGAATACAACGCGATCAACGAGCTTCGCCCTCTGCCCGCCCACCTCGAACGCGCAATCTGGCAGGCGGATCCGCGCGCCTATCGTACGCGCACGCTCTATGACCGCGAACCCGCGCGCCCAGGGCTGTGGTCAGGACCCTATCGCGTGGTTGCCACGCAAGCGGGTGCCTCCATCACACTCGAACGTAACCCGGCCTGGCGCGGCCGCGAACCGGCCTTTCGGCGCATCGTCATCCGCACGGTGGAGAACACCGCAGCGCTAGAAGCGAACCTGCTTGCAGGCCAGCTCGACATGATTGCGGGCGAACTGGGGCTTCCGCTCGACCAAGCGCTCGCTCTCGAACGACGCGCTGCCTCCCGGTTCCGCTTTCACTTCCAACCGGGGCTCGTCTACGAGCACATCGACCTCAACCTCGACCTGCCGGCACTGGCCGATCGGCGGGTGCGCGAGGCTCTGGTGCGCGCGATCGACCGCGACCAGATTGTGCAGAGGCTGTTCGAAGGCCGCGTGCCGGTCGCGCACTCCTTTGTCAATCCGCTCGACCGCATGCACGACCCTACTGTCCCGCGCATTCCCTTCGACCCCGAAGGCGCGCGGCGCCTGCTCGATGACGCGGGCTGGCGCGTGGGGTCTGACGGCATTCGCCGCAATGCGGCTGGCGAGCGGCTTTCGCTCGAGCTGATGACGACGGCTGGCAACCGCTCGCGCGAGCTCGTGCAGCAGGTGTTGCAGGGGATGTGGCGCGCAGTCGGCATCGAAGTGCGTATACGAAACGAACCTCCGCGCGTGTTCTTCGGCGAGACGGTCTCGCGCCGGCGCTTCCAAGGCATGGCACTATTCGCCTGGATCTCATCGCCTGAGAACGTGCCGCGCACCATTCTGCATTCGACCGAGATCCCTTCCGAGGCGCGCAACTGGGCAGGGCAGAACTACACAGGCTTTCGCCACGCGGAGATGGATGAGCTCCTCGAACGCCTGCCGATCACGCTCGACCCCGAAGCGCGCCGGCCGCTGTGGCGACGGGTGCAGGAAATCTACGCCACCGAAATCCCTGTCATACCGCTCTTCTTCCGGGCGGATGCGCACATTTGGCCACGTTGGCTCGAGGGCGTGCGCCCAACAGGACATCTCGCGCCTTCATCGCTGTGGGTCGAGGAGTGGCGCGTGCTGCCATGATGACCCGTTCTTGAAACGATGCTACGGCTCATCGGCGAGCGTATGGCACAGGCTGCGCTCACCGTCGTCCTGCTTTCCTTCGCCGCCTACGCTCTGATCGGGCTGATGCCCGGCGATCCCATCGATCTCGCCATCGCGTCCGACCCGCGCCTTTCTGCCGCCGACGCCGAACGCCTGCGTGCGCTGCACGGGCTCGATCGGCCGCTTCTCGAACGCTACCTCGCCTGGGCCGCCTCGGCGCTGGCCGGCGAGTTTGGCTTCTCGCGCCTGTTCGCGGCACCTGCGCATGAGGTTCTTGCCAACGCGCTCATCAACTCGCTCGCCCTTCTTGTTCCCACCACAATCGCCTCGGGCGCAATCGGCATCGGGCTTGGCATTCTCGCCGCGCGTCGCCCGCGTGGCGCGCTCGACGCGATGGTCAACGCCGTCGCCTTCGCCGGCATCGCCATGCCGTCCTTCTGGCTCGCCATCCTGCTGATCATCTTGTTCGCCGTCGTGCTCGGCTGGCTTCCCGCGGGCGGGCCGCCGCCCGAACCAACGCTCGCCGCTTGGCTTCGCCATCTCGCCCTGCCCTCGCTTACGCTCACGGTGCTCGGGCTTTCCGCCTATGCGCGGCAGACACGGGCGGCGATGATTGAGGCTTTAAGCGAGCCGTGGATCCGAACAGCGCGCGCCAAGGGCGCTTCACCTGCGCGGGTGCTGCTACGCCATGCTCTGCCCAATGCGGCGATCCCGATCGTCACCGTCGCCGCGCTGGATTTCGCCACCCTCGTTTCCGGCGCGCTGGTGGTGGAGACGGTGTTCGCCTGGCCCGGCATGGGCAAGCTCCTTTACGACGCCATCCTCGGCAACGACTACAATGTCGCGCTGCTTGCTCTTCTGCTTGCTGCCCTGGTCACGCTTGCGGCCTCGCTCGCAGCCGACCTGATCCAGCTCGCGCTCGACCCGAGGCTCAGGCGATGAGCGGACGCGCCTTCTCCCGGTTTCTTGCGCATCGCGCCGGTGCTGTCTCGGCGCTCGTCCTGATCGCGCTCGTCTCCGCTGCAGCCGCCGCACCCATCGTCGCTGAAATGATGGGTCACGACCCTTTCGCACCAGACCTGTTCAAACGCTTCGCCCCACCCTCCCGCGAACATCCTCTGGGCACAGACGAGTTGGGACGCGATCTGTTGCTGCGGCTTCTCTACGGGGCGCGCGTGTCGCTTGCGGTCGGCCTTGGCGGCGCGGTCGCCTCAGCGTTGATCGGGCTTGCAGTCGGGCTTGCGGCGGCTTGGTGGGGAGGGTTGATCGATGCGTGTTTGATGCGGCTTGCCGACGGCATCATCGCTCTGCCTGCGCTTCCCTTGCTTATCGTGCTCGCCGCGGTCGATCCGGCGCGCATCGGCCTGCCGAGGGGGGCGCTTGCGGCCGATCTCGTGCGCATCATCGTCATTGTCGCGCTTTTTGGCTGGGTGAAGGTGGCGCGGATCACGCGGGCCGCGGCGCTCTCTATCCTGCGCATGGACTATGCGCGCGCCGCGGTCGCGCTTGGCGTGTCGCCGGCACGGCTGCTTGCCCGCCATGTGGTGCCCAATCTCGCTGTGCATGTCGCGGTGGCGAGCACGCTGTCGATTGGGGCGGTGATCCTGCTCGAATCCGTGCTTTCCTTCCTCGGTCTGGGGATCCAACCACCCGCCGCTTCTTGGGGTGCCATGCTCGCCAACGCGCAGGACCTCGTCTTCTCCGCCCCAATGGCCGCGGTGTGGCCGGGGCTTGCCATCTTCATCACCGTGGTCGCGACCAACTTTGCCGGTGACGCACTCGCAGACGCGCTGGATCCAAAGGCGCATCTCTAGCGCGGCTGACGGTCAGCGCCGGTTTCGCGCGGTGGCTGAAGGCGCGACATGCGGCGATTCGGTGGCATTCAGTCCGAGCAACACCGGCCTTGTCTGCACTGCGTCCCCTAGAGTGGGGACTAGACCACGCGGGCGAAGCGCTTTCGCCTCTCAGCCTCCAATCATCCCGCCTCGGTCGCGCGCGATCGCGATCGCGGTGGTGCGCGGCGGAAGGGCGGGTTCGAACGCAGGCCAGCGCGTGGTGGGGCGGGTGAAGTCGGCGCCCGGCTCCGCCCCCGGCGTGCGCACGACCGAAAACAGCGTTGTGTGATCGGGCGAAAAGCGAAGCCCACCGATGGTGGCGGCGCGAGGGGCGGCATAAAGCAGGGCGATCGAACCCCGCGTTGCAGCCGCAGCGGTGCCGCAGACGTAAATTCCATCGGCGATGCCGGTTGTGCGCTGCAAGCTTCCTTGCGCGGTGCCGATAAACAGACGCCCGCGCGCGTCGACCTCCAACACCGCTGGTGCAGCGAGCCAAACGCGCGACCCCGCACCGTAGCGCGCGGTCGACCCTGGCTGGGCGGGATCGCCGCCGAGAATCAGCACCGCACCGGAGGCGGCCTCAGCCCCATGGTCTCGGTTGTGGGGGACGATTTCGACGACGTGGCCCCACGGATTGATTGGGCGAGGGTTCAGCGAATCGAGGCGCGCCGGGGTGCGCTCGCCACCGCGGCAGGCGAGGAACAGCCGACCATCCGGCGCAAGGGCGAGCCCGGAGGGCGAATCGAACGGCGTCGCCCCCGCCTGTTCCGCCGCTATCCTGGCATCGATGAGAGCGGCAGCGGTGGCGGGAAGACGAAGCCAGCGAATGCTCGCCCCTTCCACGCGGGCGACCGACAATGCCCCCTCATCCAACAGCGCGCCGTTGGCGGCCAGCCCCTCGCCATCCGGCGCGCGGGCAGCGACGAAGCGATAAAGAAATCCGTCGCGGCGGGCTTCCGTCATGTACACCACGGGCCTGCCATCGACCGCGCGCGTGACAGCTACGTCGGCCTTCGGGAAACGTCCCAAGGCGGTGCGTTTGACCGGGACTGCCGTAGGGTCGAGCGCGTCGACTTCCACCACCCAGCCGAAACGGTTCGACTCGTTCGCCTCGCGATAGCGAGGAGCAAGGTCGCCCCAGGCAGCGATCTGTCCGGCAGCGTCTCCTTCTGCCAACAGAACGGTGCGCCAGAGCGTGGCTGAGCCTCCTTCGGCAGCCAGAATGCCGCGCGCGGCCATCCCGGCAGGGTCCTCGCCGGTACGCAGCCGCGCATCCCCCGCAGCAGGGCCACTGATGCGGCAAAGCGTGGTGGCTGTCAGACGACGCGCCTGAAACCCGCCATCCACCACCACCCACCGCCCGCCGAGAAACTCGAGATTGACCACCGAAGCCCCGACCATGCCCATCTCAATCGCTGGATTGGGCAAAAGAGAGGGGAAAGCGAGACGCGGATCGACCTGCGTGTGCGTAAAGACGGCGACCAGGCGTGGAATTCCATCCGCCGCCGGTGGCGGCGCGATGATAGCGGCAAGCCGCGCATCCCAGCCAAACTGCGTGGCGGCGGCCTCGGCGTCCGGCAGGTGCGGGTTCCATGGCGGGGCATTGAACGCTACCCGATCGCCCCAGCGCAGCAGAACGTCGCGCCGATAGCCGGGCGCGATGCGGTCATCGAGGAGCACCGGCTGGGAGACGTCGAGAATGTCGGACACGCCGGGCTGCGCGGCAGCAGGCCAGGCAAGGGCGGCGGCCGAGGTGGCTAGCAGCGTGCGTCGGCAGAGGATCGGCACCGGTTTATGGCTCCTCCTCGATTGGCGGGGGGTCGTGCACGCGCACAGGCGGCAGAATCCCCTGCCAACGTTCGATCTCGACCAGACAGGACTGCGCGACAGGGCCCTGGCCGAGCCGAGACGTGCCCTCATCGCGCGTCAGCACGTTCGGGTTGCCGTGCACGCAAAGCGACCCCGGCACTCCGGGTTCAAGCGGGTCGAACCACGCCCCCGTCGCCATCGTCACCACGCCGCGCAGCAAGCCATCGTCCAGCATGGCAGCGGCCAAGCAGGCGCCGCGGTCGTTGAACACGCGCACCACATCGCCTGCTGCAATGCCTCGCTCAGCGGCGTCCGCGGGGTGGATTCGGATCGGCTCCCGCCCGGCAATCTTGGCGGCGAGGCTGACCCGGCCCGGGTCACCCTGCCCGTGTAGCCGTGTGGCGGGTTGGTCAGTCAACAAATGCAGCGGGTAGCGTGCGGCGAGAGCTGAGCCGAGCCACTCGCGCGGTTCCTTCCACACCGGGTGGCCTGGGCAGTCGTCGTAGCCGAAGCCGGCGATGGTTTCGGAGAAGAGCTCAACCTTGCCCGAGGGCGTGGCAAGCGGTTCCGTGTAGGGATCGTTCCGGAATCCTTCGAACAGCACAAAGGGACGCGCGGGCGGGTCGAATTCGAGGAACCCACGCTCCCAGAAGCCGTCGAAATCGGGCGTCTCGAGCCCGTATTCGCTCCAGCCGCGACGCGCCGTCTCGTACAGATGGGCAAGCCAAGCGGGCTCATCGCGCTGTTCGGTGAAGCGCGCGCGCAGGCCGAATTCCTCGGCGATGTCGGCGAGCATCGCCCAATCGTCGCGTGCAAGGCCCTGCGGCGGCAGCGCTTGTTTCATGGCGAGAACGAACCGGTCGCGCGAGGAGGCGGCGATGTCGTTGCGCTCGAGCGTGGTCGTCGCCGGCAGCACGATGTCGGCGTGGCGCGCAAGCGGTGTCCACCACGGCTCTTGCACGATGATGGTGTCAGGCTTGGCCCAAGCGCGCAAAAGCCGGTTCAGGTCCTGGTGGTGGTGGAAAGGGTTGCCGCCTGCCCACCAGATCAGGCGGATGTCGGGATAGGTGAAGGTGCGGCCGTTGTAGTCATAGCGCTCGCCGGGCCGCTCCAGCATGTCGGTGAGGCGCGCGACAGGGATGAACAGGCCCAAGGGGTTTCGCCCAGGCGAGAGGGCAGGAACGGGCAGATCGTGGCGCGGGTTGCCAACGCCGTTGATCGAGCCATAGCCGAAGGCGAAGCCGCGGCCGGGACGCCCGATGCCGCCCGTCATCGCGGCGAGCGCTACCACCATCCAGAAGGGCTGTTCGCCCCCATCCGCCCTCTGCAGAGACCAGGTGGCGGTGATCATGCAGGGTTCGCGCGCGATCATGCGCGCGATGTTTGCGATTCGCTGCGCCGGCACGGCCGTGATCGCTTCCGCCCAGGCGGGCGTTTTCGCGACACCGTCGGTCGTACCCAGGATGTAGGCGCGGAGCGTCTGCCAACCGACACAGTGACTGGCGAGGAAGGCGCGATCCTCCAGCCCTTCAGAGACCATGACATGGGCCATCGCGAGCATGAAGGCGGTGTCAGTGCCGGGGCGGATGGGGACCCACTCCGCACCGAGAAAAGCTGGGGTAGACGAGCGATCGGGTGAAACGTTGAGGACCTTGAGTCCCGTCCGCGCAAGTTTGGCCAGCCACAGGCGATACTGGCCCTCGCCTGCCCCCCCGGCGCACACCTCGCCGTTCTTCAGCGGCAGCCCGCCGAAGCAGACCAGCACGCGGGCATGGGCGAGGATGGAGGGCCAATCGGTGGCTGGGCCCTGGATGCAGTCATTGGTGCCAACGATGTGCGGCATCAGCGTCATGCCGGCGGCGTAGGAGTAGTTGGTCACCTGGCCGACGTAGCCGCCGAGGAGGGCGAGGAGGCGCTGCAGCTGCGTGCGCGCATGGTGGAACCGCCCCGCTGAGGCCCAGCCATAGGAACCGCCGAAGATCGCGCCGTTGCCGTGTTCGGCCCGCACGCGCGCGACCTCCTCGGCAACCAGGCGGATGGCGCGGTCCCAGGAGATGGGCACGAAGGGATCGCCGCCGCGCGGGCTGCCCGCGCGACAACCCGCGAGCCATCCCTTGCGTACATGGGGCCGGTCGATCCGCACGCGCGCATGCACGAGGTCGGGTATGGCGGCGAGCAACCGCCCTGGTGCGCGGTCGCGGCCGAAAGAGCGCACGCCGACCACACGGCCCGCCTCGACCAGGGCCTCGAAGGCGCCCCAATGCGCCGCGTGCGGCACAGCGATGGCCATCGCGCAGTCGGTTCCGTTCCCCCTTGCGTCCACTCCCTCACTTAGCGCGGGCTAGCCCGTAGCGCGAGAGGAGACGACCTGGCCGAACCCACCGGTCGCTTCCTATACTCGCGTGCCAGACGAGGAGATCCCGATGAACGCTCCCCTCCGCCCCAACAGCCCGTCTGCTCGCGACATCGCGTCCGTGCTGCACCCTTACACGGATCTCGAGGCGCATCTGCGTACGGGGCCTCTTGTGATCACCCGCGGCAAGGGCGTGAGGGTGTGGGACGAAGCAGGGCGGGAATACATCGATACCCTCGCCGGGCTGTGGTGCACTGCCTTGGGCTTCGACAATGAACGCTTGGTCGAGGCGGCTGTACGGCAAATGCGCGCCTTGCCGTTTTACCATGCTTTTGGCGGGCGGTCGCACCCGCCGATGATCGAGCTTGCCGAGATGCTGCTCGCCCGCGCGCCGGTACCGATGAGCCGCGTCTTCTTCGCCAATTCCGGTTCTGAGGCGAACGATACCGCTATCAAAATGATATGGTACGCAAACAACGCTTGGGGCCGGCCTGAGAAGAAGAAGATCCTCGGCCGGGTGCGCGGCTATCACGGCATCACCATCGCTGCCGGCTCGGTCACCGGGCAGACGATCAACCACAAAGGCTTCGACTTGCCGCTGCCCGGCTTTTTACACCTCCGCTGTCCAACCCATTACCACGAGGGGCTGCCCGGCGAGACGGAGGAGCAGTTCAGCCAGCGTCTCGCCGAAGAATTGGAGGCGCTCATCCTGCGCGAGGGGCCTGAGACAATCGCGGCGATGTTCGCTGAACCTGTGCAGGGGGCAGGCGGCGTGGTCGTTCCGCCGCGCGGCTATTTTGAGGCGATCCAACCCATTTTGCGCAAATACGACATCTTGCTCGTTGCCGATGAGGTGATCTGCGGCTTCGGGCGCACCGGCAACTACTGGGGCAGCCAGACTTTCGGCCTCGAACCCGACCTCCTCGTCTGCGCCAAAGCGCTCTCTAACGCCTATTTGCCGATCTCGGCGGTCATGGTGAACGACCGCGTATTCCAAGCACTGGCCAGACAAAGCCATGAGATGGGCAGCTTCGGCCACGGCTTCACGTATTCGGGCCATCCCGTGCCAGCGGCGGTGGCGGTAGAGACGCTGAAAATCTATGACGAGATCGACATTGTCGGGAAGGTGCGCGAGGTGGGGCCCTATTTCCAGGCGCAGCTGCGCGAACGCTTCGCCGACCACCCTCTGGTGGGCGAGGTGCGCGGGGTTGGGCTGATCGCGGGTGTCGAGCTCGTCGAAGACAAGGAGGCGCGCCGGAACTTCGCCCCCTCGCGCAAGATTGGCCCGCGCCTTGTCAAGCACGCGGAGGAGCGCGGCTTGATTTGTCGCGCCATGGTGCATGACACGATCGGTTTCTCGCCCCCCCTCATCATTTCGCGCGCGGAAATCGACGAGCTTCTCGACCGCTTTGGCCGCGCCCTCGACGACCTCGCCGCCCGCCTCGCGCACGAGCGTGACAGTACGATGGCGTGACGAGAGCCCACCACTCGGCTGGGTCGCGCCGGCTTGGGTGATCAACCGCACCCGCTAACCGGCCATTAAGGCCTGGCGGAGATGCTCATGCGCATCCTCGATGAAAGCGAAGGGCATCGGCATGCGCATCATCAGCAATCTTCCAATCGCCGGCAAACTGGCGCTGTCGGGGGCGATCACCCTCGGGCTGGTGGGCGTCCTGATCTTTCAGACCATGCGGGGGCTCGACCGCATGGAACGCTCCAATGAGCGCCATGGTGAAGCTGTGGCGAAGGAGGTGGCGGTGCGGGAGGCGATTACCTCGCTTCTGCAAATGCCGACCTTTAATCGCGACGTGCAAATGGCGCAGGACGCACCGACGGCCGACGCGGCGGTCGTGCGCGCGACCGAGGCTGCAAGCCAGGCTCTCGGGCACCTTGCCCGAACGCTAAGCAAGGAGACGGACGAGGCACTTCGCCGGCGCCTCACCGAAGCCGAGGGCGCCGTTGCCGCCTATCGCGACGCCATCGCCACCATGGGCGAACTCCGCAAGCGCCTGCTTGCTGCGCGCGACGAAGCTTTTCTCCCGGCCACTGATCGCTTTCGCGACCGCGTGACTGAGGTCGAGACCGCGATCTGGCTCGAGGGCATGGACACGGTGGCGGAGAACGACGCGCGGGCGAAACTGGTCGAGCTCGGCGAGGCAGCAGCCGATCTGCGCATCGCCGTGTTGCGCTACCTGGCTACCGGAGACGGCAGGCAACGCAACGCCATGCAGGCGGCGATTGCGCTCGGGCACACGGCGCTTCGGCCGCTGCTCAAGGCCCCGGGCTCGGCCTCGTTCCACGACCAAGTGCTCGCTCTGCAGCAGGCTTTCACCGAACTCAGCGCCACGGCAAGCCAACTCGCTGGTTTCACGGCCCAGATCGCCTCCTACCAGCGCGAGGGCACGGCGCCTGCAAGAGCGAACGCAGAGCGGCTGCTCGGCGCGCTGGTCGGCAGCTATGCCACGACGCAACGGGAGTTCGAGGCGCTCTTACAAGCGGAGGGTGGTACGGTCCGGCAGCACTTGTTGGTGATCTGCCTTGGCATTGCCGCCACCTTGGTGGCCTCTGGCGTCGCGACGACCTTCGCCATTTCCTCCCCTCTGCGACGGGTGAGCGCGACCCTCGACCGGATTGCGTCTGGCGACACCGCGGTCGATGTCGGCTTCACCGGGCGGCGAGACGAGATCGGGCGCATCGCTGCTGCGACGGAACGCCTGCGTGCCGAGGCAGAACGCGCCTTCATGCAGGGCCAGATCCTCGATCAACTGCCGCAGCCGGTGATGGTGGCCGACCCGAATAACGAGTTTCGCATCACCTACCTCAACCAGGCCACGCGCGAGACGCTCGCCTCGGTTGAACATCTCCTCCCGGTGAAGGTCGACGCGCTCATCGGCCAGAGCGTCGACATTTTCCATCGCGACCCCAAACGCGTGCAGTCCATCCTCTCAGATCCGGCCCAGCTGCCGCACAAAGCAAGAATCCGCCTCGGCCCGGAGACGATGACCCTGACCATTAGCGCCGTGCGCAATCGCAGCGGTGCCTATGCCGGTGCCCTGCTCAACTGGGAGGTGATCACGCGGGAGGTCCGCCTCGCCGACGAGTTAGAGTCGCATGTCGGCGCGGTGGCGAAAAGCGTGCTTGGCGCTGCCCACTCCCTGCGCGCCTCGGCTGAAACCCTCACCCAGGTCGCCTCCGAGACGGGAAAGCAGACAGTTGCAGTCGCCGCCGCCACCGACCAGGCGAGCATGAACGTGCAAACAGTCGCGGCTTCTGCCGAGGAACTCGCCGCCAGCGTACGCGAAATCGCACGTCAGGTGCAGGAAAGCGCAGCGATCGCAGCGGAAGCAGTGACCCAGGCGCAGGCGACGGACGAGACAGTAAAGGGACTCGCTGACGCCGCCACCCGCATCGGCGACGTGGTGAGGCTGATCGGCGACATCGCGAGCCAGACGAACCTGCTTGCACTCAACGCGACCATCGAAGCGGCGCGTGCCGGCGAAGCGGGCAAGGGCTTTGCCGTCGTCGCCTCGGAAGTAAAGAATCTCGCCGGCCAGACCGCTAAGGCGACGGAGGAGATCGCAACCCAAATCAACGCCATGCAAGGGGTGACCAACCAGGCGGTTTCCGCGATCCGCTCCATTGCCGGAACAATCCGGCGCATGGAGGCAATCGCAACCTCGATCGCCACCGCTGTGGAACAGCAGGGTGCGGCGACGGCGGAGATCGCGCGTAGCGTTCAGCAGGCGGCGGCCGGAACCTCCGAGGTCGCCAGCACCATTAGTTCCGTCAGTCAGGCGGTCGAGAGGGCCGGGACGGAGGCAGTGCAGGTGCTCGAGGCGGCGAACGGGCTTGCAGTCGAAGCGTCAAAGCTCACAGGCGAAGTCGATCGCTTCCTCGCCGGCATGCGGGCGGCTTGACGGGCAGCGCCGTTCCTCTCGCTCATCTTCTTGTCAGCCCAAGACGCGTTTGGGAAACCGTGATCGGGCGCGCTCGCGGAATAAAGGCGCCGCCAAACGGCAACGCAACGACCCCACGCCGGGATCACGCCACCCGATCGGGTGGATCAAGGCCGGCGAAGAACGCATCGAGATTGTCGAGAGCGCGGAACCCCATCGCATCGCGTGTCTCCACCGTCGCACTGCCGAGATGGGGCAGAAGCACGACGTTCGGCAGCGCGACATAGCCCGGGTGAAGCGCCGGTTCGCCATCGTAAACGTCGAGCCCGGCAAAAGCGACATGGCCTGACCGCAGCGCAGCGATCAGCGCCTCATCGTCGACCAGGCTCCCCCGGCCGGTGTTAACCACAACAGCCCCGCGTGGCAGCAGCGCGATCCGCTCCGCATTCAACCAATGCCGGAGCGCGTCGCTGCCAGGGGCGGTGAGGGCGAGAATGTCGATCGCGCTCAGCATCGACTCCGCTTCGCCGTGGAAAATCGCCCCCTCCTCCAGCGCGGGAGGGAGGCGACGGCGGTTATGGTAGTGCACGTCCATCCGAAGACCTTTTGCCATGCGCGACAGCGCCCGCCCGATCCTCCCCATGCCAAGAATGCCAAGGCGCTTGCCACTCACGCGCAGGCCGAGCAGCTGCGTCGGTGTCCAGCCTTGCCACGCGCCAGAACGCACCAGCCGTTCCCCTTCGCCAAGGCGGCGCGCAGCGGCGAGGATGAGAGCGAGCGTGAGCTCCGCTGTCGCCTCCGTGAGCACATCGGGCGTGTTGGTGACGACAAGCCCCCTTGCCTGTGCCGCATCGAGATCGATGTGATCGGTGCCTGCGGAGAAGGTAGCGAGAATGCGCACACTCGCCGGCATCGACAAGATCGTTGCGCTGTCAAACACATCGCCCGGCGCGCACAGCACCGCCTGCGGCCGTGCCTGCGCCAGGGCCGCGGCCAGCTGGGCGGGCGGCCACGGCAAATCCCCTGCCTCTGGCCCCAGCAACTCATAGCCGCGTCTCGCCCGTGCCACTACGTTCGGTGGCAGGCGTCGCGTCAGCAGAAGCGTGGGCTTGGCCTCTGGCTGCATGCGTAGCCCCGCTGTTTTCGCACCCGTCTCGCATGCCAAGGGTGTACGTGCCTGTCCAGCCTCGCGCCCTTGCAGACAAGCCAAGGACGGTTACGATCCGACACCACGACGAGGAAGACGGAATGGATCTGGGGCTGAAAGGGCGGCGCGCGTTGGTGCTCGGCGCCTCGCGAGGGCTTGGCCGAGCAATTGCCGCCGCCCTGGCGGCGGAAGGGGCGGCGCTGGCGCTGGCCAGCCGCAACCGCGATGCCCTCACCGCTCTCGCCGCTGAATTGTCCGCCCGGCATGGCGTCTCTGCCCACGCCATGGTTGCCGATGTCGCCGATCAAACACGCATGAAGGTGCTGGCCGAAGAGGCGGTGTTGCGGCTTGGCGGCATCGATATCCTGGTGCTGAACCACGGCGGGCCCCCTATCGGCCCTGCCGTCGAACTCTCGGTCGACGCGCTGCAGGAGCAGTTCGCGCGCATGGTGGTGGCTCCCATCCAGCTGGCTATGCGTCTTTTGCCTGGCATGCGCGATCGCCGCTGGGGGCGCATCCTCACCGTCGGCTCTTCCGGCATGATCCAGCCTCTGCCCAATATGGTTCTGTCCAACACGTTGCGCGGCGCAATCGTCGGGTGGAACAAGACGCTTGCCAACGAGGTCGCGGCCGAGGGCGTCACGTGCAACATCCTCGCCCCCGGCGCAATCGAAACGGACCGTCTGCGCGAAACCGCCGGCTTCGAAGCGAACCGAAAGGGAACGACCATCGAGGACGTGCTGGCGAAGCGCGCTGCCACTATTCCCGCGGGCAGGCTCGGCCGCCCAGAGGAGTTTGGCGCGGTCGCCGCTTTCCTCGCTTCCGATCACGCCGCCTATATCACCGGCAGCATCGTCCGCGTCGATGGCGGACTGATCCGCTGCACTTGAGCAGATCGAGACCAACACCCGTGCGCCCGAACTTTGCGCCAGATATCGCCATCGCAGAACGCTTCCTCGCTGATCTCGCCGCCCGCACCTACGACGGGGTGGGTGTGACGCGCGAGGCCTACGGGTTGGGCGAGCGCATCGCGCATGATGTGTTTCGCTCCTATGCAGAAAGCGTCGGCCTCACGCTCGTGAGCGACCATGTCGGCAATCTTTACGCCACGCTTCCGGGAACCGATCGCTCCCTTCCCGCAATCGTCATTGGGTCGCATCTCGACTCCGTTCCCAGCGGGGGCAATTATGATGGCGCAGCCGGCGTCGCTGCTGGTCTTGCTGTGGTCTCCGGATTTGTCGCGGCTGGCTTCAGCCCAGCGCGCGACATCACCGTGATGGCGATTCGCGCCGAAGAAGCGGGGGCCTGGTTCCCCACTTCCTACCTCGGCAGCCGTGGCGCCCTGGGTCTTCTTCGCCCGGAAGAGCTTGACATCCGACGGCGCGACAGCGGGCGCACCCTCGCTGAGCACATGGCGGAAGAGGGGTTCGACCCGGCTTCCGTACGCGACGGACAGGCGTTTCTCGCTCGCGACCGCGTCGCCGCCTTTGTCGAGCTGCACATCGAACAAGGACCAGTGCTCGAGGCAGAAGGGGTTCCCGTTGGCATCGTCACCGGCATTCCGGGATCGCGACGGTTGCGCTCCGCCCGCGTCCTCGGCCGCTACGACCATTCGGGTGCCACCCCTCGCGCGTATCGCGCCGATGCGGCGATCGCCCTGGCAGAACTGGCGCATCGCCTCGACCTCGCCTGGGAGAGAATGGACGCGGAGGGTAAGGAACTCGTCTGCACCTTCTGCGTGCTTGCCACCGCCCCCGAAGCCGGCTTCACGAAGATCGCCGGGGAGGCACGGTTTGAGCTCGACGTCCGGTCGATCGAGCTCGCGCATTGCGACGCGCTGTTTGCCGAACTGCATGATCTTGTTGCCGACATAGCGGCGCGCCGCAAGGTTCGTTTTGATCTCGGACCGGAAACTGGTTCCCGCCCTGCCATGATGGACCCGACCATTCGGGCGGGACTCGCCCATGCCGCCGAACGGCTCGGCATTCCCCACCGCGCCATGCCCTCGGGCGGGGGGCACGATGCGGCAGCCTTTGCCGCCGCCGGCATCCCCGCCGGCATGCTCTTCGTCCGCAACCAGAACGGCAGTCACAACCCGGACGAGGCGATGCGGATGGAGGATTTCGCGCACGCTTGCGCTGTGCTGCAGGCGTGGCTGGCGGAGGCGGCTGCGTGAGTGTGAGGCTGGCCGTCGATATCGGCGGCACGTTCACCGATTTCGCTCTTGAAACGCCGACCCAGAGCTTCACCGCCAAGGTGCTGACCACGCCGACCGAGCCGGAACGCGCCGTGCTTGAAGGCACCGTGCAGATCCTCGCACAAGCCGGGCTCAGCCCAGACGCGCTCGATCTCGTCGTGCACGGCACCACGCTTGCCACCAACGCCATTATTGAACGCAAGGGCGCGAAAGTCGCTTTCCTTACCACGGAAGGTTTCCGCGACGTGCTCGCGATGGGCACGGAGTCGCGTTACGACCAGTACGACCTGCAGATCGACCTGCCCGAACCGCTGGTGCCGCGCCGCCTGCGCCTTCCGGTTCGTGAGCGGCTCGATCGCGCGGGGCGCGTGCTCGTTCCGCTCGATGAGGAGGGTGTGCGTGCGCTTTTGCCCGTGTTGCGCGCGGAAGAGGTTGAGGCGCTGGCGGTGGGCTTCCTGCACGCCTACATCAACCCGTGTCACGAACACCGTGTCCGCGAGATCTTGCGCGACGTTCGCCCTGACCTGCCGGTGACGCTCTCTTCAGAAGTTAGCCCGGAAATGCGCGAATACGAGCGCTTTTCCACCACGGTGGCCAACGCTTACGTGCAGCCGCTGATGGATCGGTATCTGTCGCGCCTTGAGGATGGCCTGCGCACGCTCGGCGTACGCGCGCCGCTTCTGATGATGCTCTCTTCGGGGGGCTTATGCAGCGTGGAGACGGCGCGGCGCTTTCCCGTGCGCTTGGTCGAAAGCGGTCCTGCGGGCGGCGCGATCTTCGCCGCCGCCACCGCGCGCGAAGCCGGCCTCACCCGCGTGCTCTCCTACGACATGGGTGGAACAACGGCGAAGGTCTGCCTCGTCGACGATTTCCGCCCACGCACCGCGCGCGCCTTCGAGGTTGCCCGCGTCGGCCGCTTCAAAAAAGGCTCCGGCCTGCCCCTGCGCATTCCGGTGGTGGAGATGGTGGAGATCGGTGCGGGTGGCGGGTCCATCGCGCGCGTCGATTCTCTGGGTCGCATCGCGGTCGGTCCGGAGAGTGCCGGGGCGGACCCTGGGCCTGCTTGCTACGGCCGCGGCGGAACCCGCCCGACCGTGACGGACGCCAATCTGCTCCTCGGCCGCTACGATCCTGACCGTTTTGCCGGCGGCCGTCTTGCCCTGCAGGCAGACCGCGCCGAAGCGGCAATGGCAGGCCACGTTGCTGAACCGCAAGGGATAGATGTCGCAACGGCTGCAGTCGGCGTTGTCGAGATCGTTGACGAGGCGATGGCAAACGCGGCGCGTGTGCATGCGATCGAGGCAGGAACGGCACTCGAGGGTCGCACGCTGATCGCCTTCGGCGGCGGCGGGCCCGTACATGCTGCCCGCGTGGCGGAGAAGATCGGCATCGACGAGGTGCTGGTGCCGCCCGGTGCGGGAGTGGGCAGCGCGATCGGCTTCCTGCGCGCCCCCGTCGCCTACGAGGTGGTGCGCAGCCTCTACCAGCGCCTTGCCTCGCTCGACGTTGCCCGCATCAACGCTCTGTTTGCCGAGATGCGCGCAGAGGCCGAAGCAATCGTCGCCCAAGGCGCGCCCGGCCGGGCAGAGGAGGAGGAACGCCTCGCCTTCATGCGCTACGTCGGCCAGGGGCACGAGATTGCAGTCCGCCTGCCGAACCGCCCACTAAACGAGGCAGATCACGCGACCCTCCGCGCGGCGTACGACAGCGCCTACGCAGCGACCTACAACCGCCCAGTGCCGGGGGCAGACATTGAGATCCTCGCGTTCGCGTTGCGCCTCGTTGCTTCTGCCGACCCGCCGCCACCTGTCCGTGCCGCGATGAGCACAGCTGCAGCCGAACCGATCACACGTCCCGTGCGCGATCCAGTAAGCGGTCTGGTCGATCCTTGGACCATTTATGACCGTTCCGCCCTCGCCGTCGGCGCGGCCATCGCGGGGCCTGCCATCATCGCCGAGGACGAGACGTCGACGCTCGTCCCTCTCGGCTGGCGTGCACGGATCGATGAGCATGGCTACATTCGTCTTACGCGCGGAAGGAAAGCGAGCCCATGAAAGACGCTGCACCGCATCGCCCAACCGCGCCCTTGGCAGCTCTCGAACGCATCCGGCTGCAGGTGATGTGGAACCGTCTCATTGCGGTGGTGGAGGAACAGGCGCAGACCATGATCCGCACGGCTTTCTCCACCACCGTGCGCGAGGCGGGCGACCTATCCGCCGGCATCTTCGACCTCCAAGGCCGCATGCTCGCCCAGGCGGTGACCGGCACACCGGGCCATGTCAATTCGATGGCGGAATCGGTGGCCCATTTTCTGCGCGCGTTCCCGCCCGAAACTATGCTTCCCGGTGATCACTACATCACCAACGACCCCTGGCTCGCCACCGGGCACCTGCATGACCTCACCGTCGTCACCCCTGCCTTCCGGGACGGCCACCTCGTCGCCCTGTTCGCCAACACGGCGCACGTCATTGATGTTGGCGGGCTCGGCATGGGGCCGGAGGGACGGTCAGTGTTCGAAGAAGGGCTCACCATTCCGATCGTGAAGTGCTTCGAACAAGGTCGGCCGAACGACACATTTTTTGCCTTCCTCCGCGCCAACTCCCGCACCCCTGCCGAGCTCGAGGGCGATGTGTATTCGCTTTGCGCCTGCAACGAAGCGGGCGTCCGGCGACTTGTTGCCATGATGGAGGAGTACGGGCTCGACTCCATCGGGCCTCTCGCCGAGGCGATCTTCGATGCCTCGCTCAAGGCAACGCTGGCCGAGATCGCGCGGCTACCGCAGGGCACCTGGAGAGCCGAGCTCACCTCAGACGGTTATGATGAGCCGATCAGGCTGTGCGCCGCGCTCAGCGTTCGCGAGGGCGCGATCGAGGTGGACTATGCCGGCACATCGCCGCTTGCGTCACGAGGCATCAACGTTCCGCCTGCGTACACGCGCGCCTATACTTGCTTTGGGCTGAAGGTGGTGATCGCACCAGAGGTGCCGAACAACTGGGCGTCGCTTCTTCCGTTCCGCATCACGATTCCCCCGGGCTCGATCCTCAACGCCCCGCGGCCCTACCCGGTCTCCGTCCGCCATGTCATCGGCCAACTCCTGCCCGACCTGATGATGGGTTGCCTCGCCCAGGTTGTGCCGGAGCGCGTGGCGGCGGAGGGGTCGTCGTCTTTGTGGAACCCGCCGCTTCGCGGGGGCCCGCAGGTGTCGGGGCCGCGCGCGACATGCCCGGATTTTGAGATCATTACCTTCAACTCGGGCGGCACTGGCGCGCGCTGGGCGAAGGATGGGCTTTCGGCCTGCGCTTTCCCCTCTGGCGTTCGCACCATGCCCGTGGAGGCGACGGAAAACGCAGCCCCTATCATCATCTGGCGCAAAGAATTGCGCCCGGATTCCGCTGGGGCGGGCCGCACGCGCGGCGGTTTCGGCCAGACCATGGTGATTGGCGCCGCCGACGATGCCGAGTTCGCCGTCAACGCGATTTTCGACCGCGTGGGCAACCCGCCTCGGGGCCGCTTTGGCGGCAAGGACGGCGCACCAGGCGCGGTGCTGCGCGACGATGGCGTGGTTCTACGCACGAAGGGCTATCAGGTGATCCCCGCTGGGCGACGCCTCGTTCTCCACCTTCCGGGGGGTGGCGGCATGGGCGACCCGCGCGAACGCGACCCCGCTTTGGTCGCGCGCGATGTGGCGGATGGGCTGATCTCGCCCGAGGCAGCGGCGCGTGATTATGGATTCGTGAAGGACACCGCGTGAGCGCGGCTGCGTCGTTGCGAGGGCGGCTCGAGTGGGTCGCTCATGCCTGGAAGGCGGTCACGCAGCAGCACCACCGCGATCTTCTCCCCCTGCTCCGCCCCCTCCTGCCGGAGGATGGAGTCGCGGTCGACATCGGCGCACATGCAGGGCAGTTCACCAAACTCTTCGCCCGTCTCGCCCCAGCAGGGCGCGTGATCACCGTCGAGCCCTCGCCCTAGGCACGGTCGATCCGGCAAAGCGTTGTGCGTCTGCATCGCCTGCGCAACGTCACCGTTATCGCCAGCGGGCTTTCCGATCAGCCGGGCGAGCTCGTGCTCGCCACCCCCATCAAGCGTTCAGGCGCATCGGGTTTCGGCTTGGCGAGCTTCGCCCCCTCCGACCAGCAGGGAGAGACACGCCAGGATCGCGTGACGGTGGAGACGCTGGGCGGGCTAGCCGAACGGATGGGCCTTCGACGCCTCGACCTCATCAAGTGCGATGTCGAGGGCTGGGAGGGGCACGTGCTGCGCGGCGGCAAAGCGACCCTCTCGCGCTTCCGCCCGACACTGTTCCTGGAAATCGTCGCCTCCTCGCTCGCTCGAGCCGGCGACACACCGAACACCCTCTGGTCCTTGCTTGCCCCGCTCGGCTACGCTGCGCGGCGGATGCCGGATAGTGCCCCGGTCGAGGGCTTTGCCGGCGATGCCGACTATCTGTTCGTGCCCCTGAGCTGAGCGGGCTGCCATAGCCACCGTGGTTCGCTGCGACCTCGTGATCCGCAACGCCCTAGTCTTCGACGGCACTGGCGCGCCGCGCCGCCTCGCCGACGTCGCCGTCTCGCACGATCGGATCATTGCGGTTGGCGACTGTTCGGCCACATCCGGCGCGGTGGAGATCGACGCTGCCGGAAAGGCGGTCGCACCCGGCTTCATCGACGCACACACGCACGACGACCGCGCCGTGCTGTGCGGGCCAGAGTGCCTGCACTGCAAACTCAGCCAGGGGGTGACCACTGTTGTCGTCGGCAATTGCGGCATCTCGCTGAGCCCACTCGTGCGCAACACGCGCCCTCCTGCGCCGCTCGACCTCATTGGCGACGACGCCATGCACTGGCGCTACGACAGTTTCGCCGAATACGCTGAGGAGTTCCGTCGCCAAGGCTCTGCCGTCAATGCGATCGCCTTGATCGGCCATACCACCTTGCGCGTGCGCGAGATGGGTGACGGCGCCCTTGGCCGCGCCGCAACCGAAGCCGAGGCTGCGAGGATGAAGGAGCGCCTCGCCGAAGCTCTGCGTCAAGGGGCCTGGGGGCTCTCGACGGGGCTCTGGTATCCGCCGGCGAATGCGGCGACGACGGATGAGGTGATCGCCATCGCCGAAGCGCTTACGGAAGCGGGTGCACTTTACGCCACCCACATGCGCGATGAGGGCGATGCGATCCTGGAGGCAATCGACGAGGCTTGTACGATCGGTCGCGCCGCGCGCGTGCCAGTGGTGATCAGCCATTTCAAGTGTATTTACCCGCACAATTGGGGTCGCAGCGTGCAAACCCTTGCGCGGGTAGACGAGGCGGCGCGAAACCAGCCCGTGGCGTTTGATGTCTACCCCTACCCTGTTTCCAGCACTGTGCTGCTGCCTGAGAAGCTGCGCGATGACGTGCGCGTCGTCGTCACCTGGTCTGTGCCGCACCCTGAGATGCAGGGGCGTGATCTCGACGAGATCGCGCACGCATGGGGGTGCACCCAGCGCGAGGCCGCCGAACGTTTGCTCCCGGCCGGTGCTATCATGTTCCAGATGAGCGAGGAGGATGTGCGGCGCATCCTTGCCCATCCGCGCGCGATGATCGGTTCGGATGGCTTGCCGCACGATTCCTTCCCCCATCCCCGGCTCTGGGGCACTTTTCCGCGCGTCCTCGGTCGCTATTCGCGCGAGGAGCGGCTATTTTCGCTCGAGGAGGCGGTGCGCAAGATGACGGGCCTCACGGCCGAGACCTTCGGCATTCCCGATCGCGGCGTGATCCGTCCCGGCGCCTTTGCCGATCTTGTCTTGTTCGACCCCGCAACCGTGATCGATGAGGCGACGTTCGAGCAGCCCACTCGGCCAGCATCGGGGATCGAGCAAGTGTGGGTGAACGGCGAGTCAGTATATCGTCACGCTGAAGGGCTGACCGGAGCGCGGCCGGGGCGGCTTTTGCGCAACCCCAGACTCCGATGAACAGCAGGAGGCAGACGAGTCCCGAGCACCCCATCTGCAGGCCCGACCACCGGGAGGGCCGCGCTCTTGGGGTGCGCGAGGGGCCCATCGGCCCCTCGCCTAGCCTCCTACCCCTTCACACTCGGTACCGTCACTGCGTTGACCAGGGGCGCGCCCTTGGCGAACGCGTCCAGGTTAGCAAGCGTCGTCTCTGCGATCGCCGCCAAGGCCTCGCGCGTGAAAAACGCCTGGTGCCCTGTCACCAGAACGTTGGGGAACATCATCAGCCGCTGCAGCACGTCATCCTTGATGATCTCGTTCGAGAGGTCCTCGAAGAACAGATCCGCCTCCTGTTCGTAGACGTCGATTGCAAGCCCGCCCAGGCGGCCTTCCTTCAGTGCCTCGATCGCGGCCTCCGCATCAATCAGCGCGCCGCGCGAGGTGTTCACCACCATTGCCCCTTCCTTGAGATCGCCGAAGGTGCGTGCATTGAGCAGGTGCCTCGTTTGGGGGGTCAGCGGCGCGTGCAGGGTGATGACGTCGGAGGCGCCGAGGAGCTCCTCCCGTGCGACGTAGGTCACGCCGATCGCCTCCAGCGCGGCATCGCGTCGCACATCGCTCGCGAGCACGGTGCAGCCGAAGCCCGCGCGCAGGATCCTCGCCACAATGGCGCCGATGCGACCCGTGCCGACGACGCCGACGGTCTTGTCGTACAGGTCGAATCCCAGCAGGCCCTCCAGTGAGAAGTTGTTCTCCCGCGTGCGCTGATAAGCGCGGTGGATGCGGCGGATCAGGCTCAGCATCAAGCCGATGGTGAACTCCGCCACCGCATGGGGCGAGTAGGCGGGCACGCGCACCACCGCAAGTCCGTGTGCCTCAGCGGCGGAAAGATCGACGTTGTTGAACCCCGCGCAGCGTAGCGCGATCAGCCGCACACCGCCTTGCGCAAGGCGTTCGATCACCTTGGCGTTTGCGTCGTCGTTGACGAATAGGCAGACCGCGTCGAAGCCGTCGGCGAGCGGAGCGGTCTCAAGCGAGAGCCTAGGTTCGAACCACGCGAAGTGGTGCACGCGCGCGCCCGCACGTTCCTCGAAGCTCCGGCGATCATAGGGCTTGGTGGAGAACATCGCGACGCGCATAAGCGAGCCTCCTTCTTTGTTTGGCCCTGGGGTGCCCGAAGCCAGGGCGCTGCGCAACCGTGATCCGCACCCGCCCGCCTTGTCGCCTCGCGGGCGCGGCGCAATAACGCGGCAGAGGAGGGGATGGGATGGATAGCAATCTCGCGCGCGGCGACCCTTGGGCCGACCTTCGGGCCGAAGTCGCCAAGCTCTGCGCCCGTTTCCCCGGTGAGTACTGGCGCATGCTCGACGCAGAACGTGCCTATCCAACCGAGTTCGTCCGGGCACTCACCGAGGCGGGCTGGCTTTCGGTGCTGATCCCGGAGGAGTACGGTGGAGCGGGGCTGCCGCTGTCCGCCGCTGCTGCGATCCTCGAGACGATCCACGCTTCGGGCTGCAATGGCGCCGCCTGCCATGCTCAGATGTACACGATGGGCACGCTCCTGCGGCACGGCTCCGCCGAACAAAAGGCGCGCTGGCTGCCAGAAATCGCCGCCGGCAAGCTTCGCCTGCAGGCCTTCGCCGTGACCGAACCCACCTCCGGCTCAGACACAACGAGCCTGCGCACCACCGCCCGCCGCGACGGCGAAACTTGGGTGGTCTCGGGGCAGAAAGTCTGGACGTCGCGGGCGGAACATTCCGATCTGATGATCCTCCTTGCGCGCACCACACCGCGCGAGCAAGTGGCGAAACGCACCGAGGGGCTTTCGGTCTTCCTTATCGACATGCGCGAAGCGCTTGGGTGTGGCCTCACCATCCGCCCCATCCGCACCATGATGAACCACAACGCCTGCGAACTCTTCTTCGACGACCTGCGCATTCCGGCCGAAAGCCTGATTGGCGAGGAGGGCAAAGGCTTCCGCTACATCCTAGACGGAATGAACGCTGAGCGCCTCTTGATCGCCGCGGAGTGCGTTGGTGACGCGAAATGGTTTATCGCCAAAGCAGTAGGGTATGCGAAGGAACGCGTGGTCTTCGGCCGCCCAATCGGGCAGAACCAGGGCGTGCAGTTCCCCATCGCGCGCGCCTACGCCCAAATGCGGGCAGCGGAACTCATGGTGCGTGAGGGCTGCACGAAGTTTGAGGCAGGCGCACCATGCGGCGAGGAGGCGAACCTCGCCAAGCTGCTCGCCGCCGACGCCTCCTGGGCCGCAGCCGAAGCCTGCCTGCAGACGCACGGCGGGTTTGGCTTCGCCGAAGCCTACGACGTCGAGCGCAAGTTCCGCGAAACCCGCCTCTATCAGGTCGCCCCCATCAGCACCAACCTCATCCTCGCTTACCTTGGCGAACACGTGCTGGGCATGCCGCGGAGCTACTGAGAGCATGGGAGAGGATAGAGGGGAAAGGAGAGAGAGGAGAGGAGAAAGAAAGAAAGACGAAGAGAAAAGGTAACAAGGGCGGGGGACACGCTTGTCCCCCGCACCCCCTGCCAAGCCCAGACGTGCCGACCATCGGAAGGGCCACCCTACCGGCAGTTTCACGACGCGCACGATGAAACCCCTCTCCGGCCTTCTCGTCCTTTCCCTTGAACAAGCTGTTGCCGCACCGTTGCTCACCTGCCGCCTGGCAGATGCCGGCGCACGCGTGATCAAAGTCGAACGCGCTGAGGGCGACTTCGCCCGCGGCTACGATACCTACGCACACGGCCTTGCCTCCTACTTTGTCTGGCTCAACCGCGGCAAGGAAAGCCTGGTGGCTGACCTGAAGAACCCGGACGATGCAGCACTACTTCACCGCATCCTCGCCCGCGCCGACGTGTTCGTGCAAAACCTCGCTCCTGGCGCGGCCATGCGCGCCGGTTTCGACACAAAAACGCTACGGGAGCGTTATCCGCGCCTCATCACGGTCGACATCTCGGGCTACGGCGAGGAGGGCCCTTACGCCGGGAAGAAGGCCTATGATCTGCTGGTGCAGGCAGAATCTGGGCTCTGCTCTGTCACCGGCACGCCTGAGGGGCCGGGCCGCGTCGGTGTCTCTGTCTGCGACATCGCCTGCGGGCTTTCGGCCTATGCGGGGGTGCTAGAGGCGCTACTTGAACGCAACCGCACCGGCCGCGGCCAGAGCATCGCAATCTCGCTGTTCGACAGCATGGCGGAGTGGATGACGGTGCCGCTGCTGACCTGGGAGGCGACGGGGCAGCCGCCGCCGCGCCTCGGCCTCGCCCACCCCTCTATCTGTCCTTATGGCGCCTTCGCGCTCGCCGACGGCGCGCTCGTGCTGATCTCCATCCAGAACGAGCGGGAGTGGGCAGGGTTCTGCGCCGAAGTGTTGGATGAGCCCGACCTGCCAAAGCGCGCGGGCTTTGAAACGAATGTGGCGCGCGTGCGCAACCGCGCCACCGTCGATGCCTTCGTTGCGGAACGACTCGCACGGCTCAATCGCGAAGAGGCGCAGGTCCGGCTTGATCGAGCGAAGACAGCCTATGGCTTCGTCAACGACATCGCCGGCCTCGCCGCACACCCCGTGCTGCGCCGCGTCGTGATCGAAACGGAAGCGGGCCCCGTTGCTATCCCTGCCCCGCCTGTGCGCCGCGCAAGCCAAACGCTCGCCTTCGGTGCTGTGCCGCGCATCGGCGAACATACAGAGCGGATAAGAGCCGAGTTCAGCCGCTGACACGTCGCACGCAGCGCGCGGCCGTCACCTCTTCAGCGCATACGGGCGGCGGCGAAGTCCGCAACGTCAAGGAGCGCCCTCTTCTCCGGCCGATCAGGGAAGAGAGCGAGTTCCGTCTTCGCCTCTTCTGCCATGGCTTGCGCGCGGCGTGCGGTTTCGGTGAAGGCGCCATGGCGACGCATCAGCGCGATCGCACGGTCGAGATCGCCCTCGCGCTGATCGAGCTTCTCAATCGTGCGACGCCAGAAGGCGCGCTCCTCCTCACTGCCGCGCGCGTAGGCGATGAGGACGGGCAGTGTCACCTTTCCTTCTCGAAAGTCATCGCCGACCGTCTTGCCAAGGCGCTTCGCATCGGCCGCGTAGTCCAGCAGGTCGTCGGCAAGCTGAAAGGCAAGGCCGAGTTTGCGCCCGAACCGCTCCAGCGCCTCCTCCTCCTCGCGCGGGCTGTCGGCGGCCACCGCGCCGAGCCGCGCAGCGGCAGCGAACAGCGCTGCGGTCTTGCCGTGAATCACCTCGAGATACCGCTCCTCGGTGGTGGTGAGGTCGTTCTGCGTCATTAACTGCAGCACCTCGCCTTCCGCGATGGTGGCAGAGGCGCGCGAGAGAATGCCCAACACGGCGAGAGAGCCATCCTCCACCATCAGCTCGAAGGAGCGGCTGAACAGGAAATCCCCGACCAGCACCGAAGCCTTGTTGCCGAACACCGCGTTGGCCGAGGCAAGGCCGCGGCGTACCGCACTCTCGTCCACCACATCGTCGTGCAGCAGGGTGGCGGTGTGGATGAACTCCACACAGGCAGCGAGCTTGACGTGGCGCTGGCCGCGATAGCCGCAAAGACGCGCGGCGGCGATGGTCAGCAGAGGGCGCAGCCGCTTGCCACCCGCGGCGATGATGTAAGCGCCAATTTTGGGAATGAGGTCAACCGGGCTCTGCATCCGCGAAACGATCACGCGGTTGCAAGCCTCAAGATCCTCACGTACCAGGTTTGCGAGCGCGGTGAGCGCATCCTCGCGCTCTGCCACCGACACGGAATTCCCTCCACGCTCGGCTGCCACCTGCACTTGCCTGCCCTTTCGCTTGCTTGAGCACCCCAGCCCCCCTTGTCATATTGGCGGGGGAAAAATGCGGTCAATGCGAGCAGCAGACGAGGACCGTGCACGAGTTGCTCCGCAGCAACGATCCGGTGCGTCTCTCGTTTCTGCGCGCGCTCTTGCGCGATGCGGGGATCGAGACCGTGGTGCTCGATCGCGAGATGAGCGTGCTGGAAGGGTCGGGGCTCGCCATCCCCTGTCGGTTGATGGTGGCCGATGGGGACGTGACGCGGGCGCGCCGGGTGTTGCGCGAAGCGGGTGAGGGGGCAGAGCGCTGAGCCGCGTTGTGAGCGAGGACCGGCTGCTCGGCGGCCGGGTCAGACTGCGCCAGCCGTTGTTCGGCTTCCGCGCCGCAATCGACCCTGTCTTGCTGGCGGCGGTTGTGCCGGCCGAAGCGGGCGAGGCGGTGCTCGAGGCGGGGTTGGGCACCGGAGCGGCGGCACTGGCCCTGCTTGCGCGCGTGCCAGCGTCGCGGGTGGTGGGGATCGAGCGGGAGCCCGAGCTTGCCCAGATCGCGCGGGAGAACGCGGCTCTGAACGGTGTCGAAGGGCGGCTTGCCGTCGTGTGCGGGGATCTTGCCGACCGCATGACGCAGCGCGCCGCGGCGAGCCTTGGCCCCTTTCGGCATGCGATGGCCAACCCTCCCTTTTTCCGCGGCGGCACGGCGCCACCTGATCCGCTACGCCGGGCGGCGGCGCATGAGGGGGCGGAAGCTCCTCTCGCGCTGTGGGTTTCGGCACTCGCACGCCGCCTTCTCCCGCGCGGCACCCTCACCCTCATCCTACCGCCGGACCGTCTGCCAGAGGCTTTGTCTGCATATGGCGAAGCTGGTATCGGCAGCGTCGTGTTGTTCCCGCTCTGGCCGCGCGCGGGCGAAGCGGCGAAACGTCTGCTCGTTCAGGGGGTGAAGGGCGGTCGTGCCCCGCTGCGACTGTCAGCCGGGCTCGTGTTACATGAGGCCGAGCACTTCACCCCTGCCGCGCAGGCTGTTCTGCGCGATGCCGCCGCACTGACGCTCGACTGACAGGACGGTCGAGACAGGTCGAGCGCCAGGCCTGTGGTTGTGTCCGCTCAGACCTGGCTTGCTTCCGGGTGACGCAGGTGCCACAGACGCTCGTGCGCCGCGACCAAGCTTTCGATGTTCTTGCGCCGGTTTGTGTCAGGGCTCATCGGGCGCCGCGTCAGCATCATCTCCAGAATGTGCAGGAGCTGTTCGGCGACTTCGAAATCGCCCTGGTCGCAGGCGTGGTGGAAGGCGATCAAGATCTTGTCAGACAGGCGTCGGCTGTAGCGGGGGGTCGCGCTGCGCGCAGCGTCGCGGTCGCGGCCTCTCGTTTCGTCTTCGTCGCTCGCCATCGTTCTCTCTCGCCGCCCCGGCTGTCTTTACCTCAGCTTGTGAGACACTCTCTCATTATAGCCGCAAAGGGGGGCGATGCTAACCCCCCGTTGCAGCGGAAGATGGTTTTGCCCGCGCGCGGAAGCCAACGCCCCAGGGCCTATGAGATGCTGATCGAAGTCGCATCGGCGGCAGATGGTTTTACCATCCGGCCGCAAGCTGCTGCTTACCTTAGTGAGTTCGAAGGATGGCTCCTTCCGCCTGCGGGTCGGCAAACACGTGATCGGCGAAGGCCTCTTCCCAGGTTCCCCGGGTCGCCGCCCGGCTGTATTCCGTCGCCCGGTTCTCGAAAAAGTTGGTGTGCTCGATCGCGTTCAGCATCTCATCGAGCCAGGGCAGCGGGTTCTTCTCGATGCCCCACATTGGCTCCAGCCCAAGCTGCACCAAGCGGCGATCGGCGATAAAGCGGATGTAGCGCTTCACCTCATCTGGGCCCAGCCCGTCCACGCCGCCGAGTTCGAAAGCGAGATCGATGAACGCATCTTCATGGCCGACGATGGTACGGCAGATTTCAAGGATCTCCGCCTTGAGCCGGTCCGTCCAAATCTCAGGGTTTTCCTGGATGAAGGTGCGGAATAGGCGGATGATGCTGAGGCAGTGCAGCGTCTCGTCGCGCACGGACCATGACACAATTTGGCCCATACCCTTCATCTTATTGAAGCGTGGGAAATTGAGGAGGATGGCAAAGGACGCGAAGAGTTGCAGGCCTTCCGTAAAGGCACCAAAGGCGGCGAGCGTCTTAGCGATCTCCTCCTTCGAATCAACCCGAAAGGTCTGCATGTAATCGTACTTGTCCTTCATTTCCTTGTACTTTAAGAAGGCCTGGTACTCGACCTCTGGCATGCCGATAGTGTCGAGCAGATGCGAGTAGGCCGCGATGTGCACTGTCTCAATGTTGGAGAAGGCTGAAAGCATCATGAGCACTTCGGTCGGTTTGAACACTTGCGAATAGTGCTTCATATAACAGTTGTTCACCTCGACATCCGCCTGTGTGAAGAAGCGGAAGATTTGGGTGAGCAGGTTGCGTTCTGCCGGGGTGAGGGTCTTCTGCCAGTCCTTCACATCATCGGCCATCGGCACCTCTTCCGGCAGCCAATGGATGCGCTGCTGGGTGAGCCATGCGTCATAGGCCCAGGGGTAACGAAACGGCTTATAGACCGGGTTGTCGGTCAGGAGGTCCATGCGGCGCGAGGAGGCGAGGGAAGTGGCGTGTCCGTTGGCGGCCATCGGTGAGTCCTTATCGCAACGAAATCGGCTTGACGCGGAAAAGATGACGTCTGATGCCTCTCACTGGCAGGCGAGGCACTCCTCGTAAGTCGTCGGCTGAGCAACGACTGGCAGCGGGGCGGGGGTGTTTGCCGGCGCCTCTGCCTCGGGCTGCACGGCCTGTGCTGCGCCCCCTTCGATCGCGATCGCTTTTGCGCTCACTGCGTCCGCGCGTTGGATGGAAAGCGACCGGCAGTAATAGAGGCTTTTCACACCTTTTTTCCAAGCGAGCCAGTGCAATCGATGCAGGTCACGCTTGTGCACATCCGCCGGCAGGAACAGGTTTATAGACTGGGCCTGGCATACATAGGGCGTGCGGTCGGCTGCGTGCTCGATCACCCAACGCTGGTCGATCTCGTAGGCGGTGCGGAACACGGCCTTCTCGTGTTCATTCAAACAGTCGAGGTGTTGCACCGATCCCTTATTCACGGTGATCGAAGTCCAGGTGTCTGGGTCATCCCTCCCCTTCTCGGCGAGCAGCGCCTGGAGGTGACGGTTGCGCACCGTGAACGAACCGGACAGCGTCTTTTGCACGAACACATTCGCCGCGATCGGCTCGATCCCGGGGCTTGCGTTGCCAGCGATGATGGAGATGGAAGCCGTCGGCGCGATCGCGAGCTTGTGCGAGAACCGCTCCATGATCCCGTAATCCGCCGCATCGGGGCAGGGCCCGCGCTCTTCAGCGAGCACGCGCGAGGCGCGGTCGCACGCTTCGCGGATGTGGCGGAAGATGCGCAAATTCCACACCTTCGCAATCACGCTCTCGAACGGCACGCGCTTCGCCTGCAGAAAGGAGTGAAAGCCCATCACGCCGAGCCCCACCGAGCGTTCGCGCATCGCGGCGTACTTCGCCCGCGCCATGGTATCGGGGGCACGGCGGATGAAGTCCTCGAGCACATTGTCGAGGAAGCGCATCACATCCTCGATAAAGGTGGGATGGTCGTGCCACTCGTCCCAGGTCTCGAGGTTGAGGGAAGACAGACAACACACCGCCGTCCGTTCCCTGCCGTGATGGTCGCGCCCCGTCGGCAGCGTGATCTCGGAGCAGAGATTGGAGGTTTTTACGGTCAGCCCGGCGAGCTTGTGATGTTCGGGGCGGGCGCGGTTCACATGGTCGATGAAGACTAGGTAGGGCTCGCCAGTCTCGATCCGCGCGGTAAGGATCCGGATCCAGAGCGCGCGGGCGGAGATGCGGCGGATGACTGACCCGTCCCTTGGGCTGACTAGCGCCCACTCGCCATCAGTCTCCACGGCGCGCATGAACGCGTCTGGGATCAGCACGCCGTGGTGCAGGTTGAGCGCCTTGCGGTTCGGGTCTCCGCCTGTTGGGCGCCTGATTTCGATGAACTCCTCGATCTCCGGATGGTGCACGGGAAGATAGACGGCAGCCGATCCGCGCCGAAGGGAGCCTTGGCTGATGGCGAGGGTGAGGCTGTCCATCACCCGGATGAAGGGGATGACGCCCGAGGTCTTGCCAACCGCCCCGACCTTCTCGCCAATCGAGCGCAAATTGCCCCAATAGGAGCCGATGCCGCCACCTTTCGCTGCAAGCCAAACATTCTCGTTCCAGAGGCTGACGATGCCCTCGAGCGAGTCATCCGCCTCGTTCAGGAAGCAAGAGATGGGCAGGCCGCGCGTGGTGCCGCCGTTCGACAGCACTGGGGTCGCCGGCATGAACCAAAGCCTCGAGATGTAGTCGTACAAGCGTTGCGCATGCGCGGCGTCGTCAGCAAAGGCAGACGCCACACGGGCGAACAGGTCCTGGTAGGATTCACCGGGCAAAAGATACCGATCATCCAGGGTGGCTTTGCCGAAATCGGTCAGCAGCGCATCGCGCGAGCGATCGACGCGCACGGCGGCGTGGCCAGGAAGCTGGACGGTATCGAAGGGCACGATATCGAGCACGGCGGACTCCCCAAATGACGACTCGGATTCAGACACAGGCCGCCCCTTTGCCGCAAGATCTAGTGGTGGCAGCGGCGGCGCCCACGACATCAGGTGGTCGTGTGTGACTTATCCACAACACCCGCCGCAATCGCCGCCGCCCTATGTTCACTTTATGTTCTGGGGCAAGAGAGGCTCGAGTCAAGCTGTGCAGACGATCTTGGCCCGCCCGCCGCGTACCCTTCCCCGCTTTCCACAGGCTGTGGCATCCACAGGTTGCATCGCCCACACTGGGATCTGGCCCCGCCGGCTGCGCACACAACCGTGACCCCGCCCGCGACGCTTGCGCCCCCGCCCCGCCCGCGCCAAGCCTAAGCATCGCCATGTCGCCGCGCCGGCTCGCCACGCGACGCTTCCGCACCGCCCTGATCCGCCCCCCAGCGGGAACGGACTGGCGCGCCCGCCTCGCCGCGCACGAGGCGGAACTCGCCGCCGACTACCGCGAGGCCCGCGCGCCGTCCGCCTGGCGCGCCGTCCGCGCTGTCCGCCGCCTCATTCTGATGCTCCTCTGGACGCTCGCGTGCATCCCCGTCCAGGCGGTGCTGATCGCGCTTCCTGGCCGCGGCAAGGTGGTGCTCGCCCGCCTCTATCACGCCGTGCTCTGCCGTATTGGCGGCATCCGCGTCCGCGTCATCGGCAAACCTGCCCGCCCAGCCCCCGGCCGGCCGGTGCTCTTCCTCTCCAACCACCAATCCTGGGCCGACATCCTGGTGTTGGGCGGCACGCTCGAGGCCTGTTTCGTCTCCAAGGCCGAAATCGGCTCCTGGCCGCTCGTGCGGACCGTCGCCCGGCTCGGGCGCACCGTCTATGTGAGCCGCCGTCGCGGCGACACCGCCCGCGAGCGCGATGAACTCCTCGCTCGGCTCGCTGCAGGCGACAGCCTGATCCTGTTCCCTGAGGGCACCACGTCAGACGGGGTGCGGGTTCTGCCCTTCCGGTCCTCTTTCCTCTCGGTCGCCGTCGACACCGCCGGCGTCACCCCGATCGTGCAGCCAGTCTCCATCGTCTTCGACCGCCTTGATGGACTGCCCGTCACCCGCACCCATCGCCCGCATTTCGCGTGGTATGGGACCATGGATATCGCTCGCCACGCCTTCACCCTGTTGAGTAGGCGGTCCTGCCGCGCCACCGTGCTGCTCCATGGCCCGCTTGACCCGGCAACCTTCCCCTCGCGCAAAGCCCTGGCCGAGGCGGCCTGGGATGTGGTCGATCGCGGCTGTGCCGCCCTGCGCCAAGGGCGACGCCCTGTCCCTTTGCTACCCGCCGCGCTGCAACCGAACGATCACGGGACGGACCCGCCCTCACATGCGCAAGCTGCTTGACAAATGGCATCTCGCTATGGCGAGGATCACGTGCGAAAGGAGAGGCTCGCACCCTTGACCCTACCCGTCCGGCCGCGCGCGACCGGATGCTTTGCCGGATCACGATGCCATCCCTGTGTGAGCGAGGGGTGCATCGCGTCGCGGTGTTTTGGCCTGCCCTTCTCTGCCGGCATCCTGCCGTGCCTATACGGCGCCCCGCTGTGCATACGAGGACAAGTCTCGGGGGCTGATGCGGCCCGCTCTTCACCCCATCTCGCCTGACGTGACTACGCACCAACCTATCCGGCGGCTCCACATCCAAACCTGGGGCTGCCAAATGAACGTCTACGACAGCGGCCGCATGGCGGATGCGCTCGCCCCCCTCGGCTACACCCCGCACCCTAGCCCCGAAGGGGCAGATCTCGTCATCCTCAACACCTGCCACATCCGCGAGAAGGCAACCGAGAAGGTCTTCGCCGAACTCGGTCGGCTGAAGCGGCTGAAGGACGCACGCGCCAAGGCAGGGCAGCGGATGCTGATCGCGGTTGCGGGCTGCGTGGCCCAGGCCGAGGGGGCAGAACTGCTACGCCGCGCGCCGTTCGTCGACATCGTGGTCGGCCCGCAGACCACGCATCGCCTGCCCGCCCTCGTGGCGCGCGCCGAAGCGGGCGAACGAGCCCTCCTGGACACCGAGTTCCCGCCCGAGGACAAGTTCGACCACCTGCCGGAGGAAGCCGCCCCGCAAGGCTTCACCGCCTTCCTCACTGTGCAGGAGGGGTGCGACCGCTTCTGCTCCTTCTGCGTTGTGCCCTATACCCGTGGCGCCGAGTTCTCCCGCCCCGTCGCCGCTGTGCTCGCCGAAGCCCGCCGCTTGGTGGCGCAGGGCGCGCGCGAGATCACACTCCTTGGCCAGAACGTCAATGCGTATCACGGCGAAGCTCCCGACGGGTCGGAGTGGGGCCTCGCGCGCCTCATCCGTGAACTTGCCGATCGCGTGCCAGGGCTTCTGAGGCTGCGCTACACAACCTCACACCCGGTCGACATGGACGAGGCGCTGATCGCGGCGCACCGCGACGTGCCAATTCTCATGCCCTTCCTGCACCTGCCGGTTCAGTCGGGGTCAAATCGCGTGCTGAAGGCGATGAACCGCCGCCACACGCGCGAGGATTACCTCCGCTTGGTCGACCGCTTGCGCGAGGCGCGGCCAGACCTCGCCCTCTCCTCGGATTTCATCGTCGGCCACCCCGGCGAGACAGAAGAGGATTTCGCCGCGACTCTCGACCTCGTGCGCCAGGTCGGCTTCGCTTCCGCCTACTCTTTCAAGTATTCGCCCCGCCCTGGCACGCCGGCGGCAGACCGCGCCGACCAGGTGGATGAGGAGACGAAAGAGCGGCGACTGGCCGAACTGCAGGCTCTCTTACGCGACCAGCAAGCCCGCTTCAACGCCTCCTTCCTCGGCCGCACGCTTGAGGTGCTGTTCCTCGAACCGGGCCGCCATCCTGGCCAGCTGGTTGGTCGAAGCCCCTGGCTGCAGCCGGTGCACGCCCAAGCCCCCGCCACCCTCGCCGGAGACCTCCGCCCCGTGACCATCACCGCCATCCACCCGAACTCGCTTGCCGGCCGGCTCGCTGAACCGGCGCTGGATGCCGCATGAACCACGTCCTGCCAGGTCCTGCCTCGCCCACCCCCTCGGTGACCCTGCACCTCACCTTCCCCGACCACACTCTGCTTCCGCTGCTGTTCGGGGCGCACGATGCACACCTCGCTCGCATCGAGCACCGGCTCGGCGTGCGGCTCGCGTCCCGCGGCAACCGGGTTGCGGTCACGGGCCCTGCCGAGCAGGCAGAGTGCGCGCGCGATGCGCTCTTGGGGCTCTATGCCGCGCTTGGCCGCGGCGATCGCATCGGCGGGGCGGAGGTCGATGCCGCGTTGCGCATGGCGCGCGCCGCCCGCGAAACGGCTGAGACGGCGGAGGAGCCGCGACTTCCGCTCTCCGATATCCCCTCCATCCGAACCCGCAAGGCGACCATCGCCGCGCGGTCACCGGCCCAAGCGCGCTATATGGAGGCGCTCGCCTCCCACGAGCTCGTCTTCGCCCTCGGCCCCGCCGGCACGGGCAAGACCTACATCGCGGTCGCCCAGGCTGTAGCGATGCTGGCCTCCGGCAAGGTGGAGCGCATCATCCTCTCCCGCCCCGCCGTCGAGGCTGGCGAACGCTTGGGCTTCCTGCCCGGCGATCTGCGCGACAAGGTCGACCCCTATCTGCGGCCGCTCTACGACGCGCTCGCCGACATGTTGCCGGCCGACCAGGTGCAGAGGCGGATGGGCACGGGCGAGATTGAGGTCGCCCCCCTCGCCTTTATGCGCGGGCGCACCCTTTCGCACGCTTTCGTCATCCTCGACGAGGCGCAGAACACCACCCCGGTTCAGATGAAAATGGTGCTGACACGCCTTGGCGAAGGCAGCCGCATGGTGGTGACGGGCGACCCGAGCCAGATCGACCTCCCGCCTGGCCAGGCCTCAGGCCTCATCGATTCGCTTTCCACCCTGGAAGGCATGCCGGGGCTTGCCGTGGTGCGGTTCGATGAGCGCGACGTGGTTCGCCACCCGCTGGTCGCGCGCATCATCGAGGCCTATGGGCGGCGGGCGGCGGCGGAACGCGAGGCGCGTAGCCGGGCCCTAGCCCCGGGAGAGGGTGATGCTCGCGCGAAGTAGCCTCCCCGCCCGGGACGCCGGAGCGGGGATCAGCATCACCATCGCCGAACCGGAGTGGCGCGCCGCCATCCCCGCTGTCGAGGCGTTGGTGCGCCGTGCGGCGCGTGCGGCACAAGCCGCGGCACGCACACGGGGGCCTTTGTCCGTGCTGCTCGCCGACGACGCGACCCTCGCCAATCTCAACGCCGCCTTTCGCGGCAAGACCTATCCCACCAACGTACTGTCCTGGCCCAGGCCCGGCGGGGGCGGCGACATCGCCGTCGCTTACCAAGTGGCGGCGCGAGAGGCGCGCGCGACCGGCCGGCCGCTTGCCCACCACCTTGCGCACCTTGTCGTGCACGGCGCTCTGCACTGCGCGGGGCGCGACCATGAAGACCCCAAGGCGGCGCGTTCGATGGAGCGGGAAGAGGCGCTGGTTCTGCGCCGGCTCGGCCTTCCCGATCCCTACAGGAGGAAACGATGAGCGAGGGCGGGGGCAGCCTGCGCGCCCTGTTCAAGCGGCTTTTGCGCAGCCGCGGCGATGACGGCGCTCTGCGCGACAGCCTCGAGGAGCTGATCGAAAGCCGGGTTGAGGAGGCGAAGGAGGCAGGCGAAAAGCCTCCCCCTGCTCTTGACCCGCACGAGCGCGCGCTGATCGCGAACGTGCTCAAGCTGCGCCGTGTCACCGCAGACGATGCCATGGTGCCGCGCGCCGACATCGTCGCCGTGCCGGAGACCATCACCCTCCCTGCCCTGATTGCAGTGATCAAACGCGAAGGCCACTCGCGCCTGCCGGTCTATCGCGACAGCCTCGATGACATCGTCGGCATGATCCACATCCGTGACGTGTTCGCCCATCTTGAACGCGAGGGCGAGTTCCGGGTCGCCGACATCCTGCGCAAACCGCTGTTCGTGCCGCCCTCGAAACCGGTGCTCGACCTGTTGCTCGAAATGCGCCAGGCACGCACCCATCTCGCCATCGTGGTCGACGAGTATGGCGGAACGGACGGGCTCGTCACCATCGAGGACGTCATTGAGCAAATTGTGGGCGACATCGCCGATGAGCACGACGAACCGCTTGCCGCTCAAGTGATCACGCGCCCCGACGGCACGCTCGATGTCGATGCGCGGCTTCCGGTCGAGGAGTTCGAACGCCATGTCGGCGCGGTGCTGTCTGAGGAGGAGCGGGAGGGCGAGATCGACACGGTGGGGGGCCTGATCCTCGCCATCGCTCATCGCATCCCGGCGCGGGGTGAAACAATCGCGCACCCCTCGGGGCTCGAGTTCCGCATCCTGGAGGCCGATTCGCGGCGCATCCGCAAGGTGCGGGTGGTGCCGCCGCCGCGGGCGGAGGCGGCCTAGAGCACGGCGCGTGCCTTGGCACGCGGCCGGGCATACATCGTTCGGTCGCGGGTCGATCTCCCGCCGTTCCGACTCCGCAAGTGGCACAGGGCCGAAGGGCCAAGCCCGTCAAGCGACCCGGGAGGAGCAGCGCAGGGACAGGCCAACGCGGTAGGAAAGCCAGACAGGCGGCCCCTCAGCGGCCAGACCGGCTCAGCCGCCGAGCAGGACATCGCGCGCCTGGTTGATGCGCGCCGCCAACCAGTCCGACCCGCCGCGATCTGGGTGAGCCGTCTGCATCAACCGCCGATGCGCCGCCCGGATCTGCTCCTCCGTCGCCCCGGGCTTGAGCCCAAGGATGGCGTAGGCCTCCTCACGCGTCATCGGGCCCCCTGAAGCGGCCTGCGACCGACGCGACGAGCCCCGCTCCTCTCCTGCGGCATCCTCCGCCGCATCGCGCCAGGCCTCGCCAAAGGCGCGGTCAAGCCAGGCCTCAAGCAGCGGTACCGACTCGGGGTCTTCAGCCCTGCAATCCAGCCAGAGCGCGATCAGGTCGGGCAGAGCGAGCTCGGCCAACTCCCGCCCCTTGTAGGTGCCGCGCAGCACCGTACCCGACATCGTGCCGCTGTCGTGATCA
Organism: uncultured Elioraea sp.; assembly: GCA_938010425.1. Taxonomy (GTDB): domain Bacteria; phylum Pseudomonadota; class Alphaproteobacteria; order Acetobacterales; family Acetobacteraceae; genus Elioraea. Next base: position 9,073 of record CALLUO010000084.1, on the reverse strand, counting down.
AGCCGCATCCGCAAAGTGGCTGTTTCCACTTCGCTAACGCGCGTTTCCCGTTTCGATCCCGCGCCGAAGGTGCGCGAGGCCTGCCACTGGTTCCAAAGGCGGATCAAAACAGGGGCAAGGACAGCGCCGAAGAAGAGGAGCTGCCCCCCCTTACCAGTGAAGACGAGCAGGAGCGCGAGCGCGATGCCGAGGCCAATGGCGAGCCATTTCAGGATCGCCTTGATGGTCTCGACACGCGCATTGGCGAAGGCATGCGCAGACCAAAGCAACAGGCCAACCGCCGCTACCCCAGCGAGGAACCAGATCATCGCCGTCCCGAGAGCTGGTGAGTGAGCAATGCAGCCGCCCCCGACGGCGAGGCAGGAAGGCGCGACAGCGCTTCACGCCCGCCAGCGGCATAAACCGCGACGGCGGAAAGCAGATCGCGCAGCATGTCGGGCGATTGAGGGTCGAACGGCGCATAGGCACCGCCCGAGAGCCTGGCGAATTCGCGGAAGGCCCGCCCCGCAAGCGCATCCCCCCCTTCATGGAAGAAAAAGCCCGGGCAGCCAAGCATGCCAAGCTCGCCCGCGCGGTGGCAGAGCGGGTCGATCGGCTCCTCCATCGCATCGCCGATGAAGACAAGGGCGTTCACCCGTTCCTTGCGCGTCTCGCGGATCGCATGCTCCAGCACCTTGCCGATTTGCGTCTGGCCGCCAAGGCAGGTGACGGTGGTCATGCGCCGGCGGATCTCGTCGACGTCGGAAAGCCACGGTGTGGCCATGAACTCGCCGTAGCCGCGGTAATAGCAGAGGCTCATCGACAACCCGCCGAGGCCCTTGGTCGCCTCAAACATGTGGCCTGTGAGCGCGCAGGCGCGATCCCAGGTCGGCTGGCGCGAGGCGGTGGCGTCGATCGCGAACAGGAGCCGGCCACGGCGGCCGGAGCCGGCGCGCACGGCCGGCATCGCGCGCACCCGTTCAAGAAAGGCGGCGACTTGGGCGGAAGCGGGCGCTTCCGTCAGGCTCTTGCGGTCCCGGCTCATCAGCCTCTGGGAGATAGGCGCTCGATCAGGCTTGGCAAAGCTGCCCAAGCCTTTGCGCGAAATGGGCGAACAGGCTGTGGGCCTTGACCTCCACGACAAGGTCGAGGATCGGCGCCGCCGGGTCCTCGCGGCAGCGGCCCGTTTCGTCGACCGCGAGGCGAGCGGGCCGGGTGGCGTACAGGTCGGGCCGGTCGAGGATCGCGACCGCATGCAGGTCGGCGACCATCGCGCCTGGCAGCCCGTGATGCAGACGGTCCTGTTCGGCGTAAGCTGCGAGCATCGGCGCGATCCTGCGCCCGATCGGGCAGGCGCGGGCAAGGATGTCGATCACAGCGGGCGTGGCAAGGGCCTCGCGGGCGAGGTCGAGCGGGACGAGGGTGGGGCGAAGCCCAGCGGCCAGCACCGCGGCCGCTGCGGCAGGGTCGACGGAGAAGTTGTATTCGGCTCCCGAAGCGGTGTTGCCGGCCCCGATGGCTCCGCCCATCACCACGAGCCTCTGCCAGCGCGCCCCGCGGGCGAGTGCGGCAGCGATGGTGGTAAGCGGACCAAGCGCAATCACGGTGCCGGCAAAGCGCGCGAGCACAGTGGCAGCATCCGCACGCTCTGCTGGACGCGACGGCGGCGGAAGGTCAAGCCCCAGAAGCCCGTCTTCCCCGTGCACCACGGCATCCGGCACGGCGCGATCCTCGCCAGCGAGGACGGAAACCTCTGCCTGGCCGGCGAGGTCGAGCAGCCGGCGCGCATTGGCCGCGCAGACGGAAGCCGGGGCATTGCCAGAGACAGTGGTGACCAGGCGAAGATCGAGCCCCGGTGCTGCGCAGGCGAGCAGGAGGGCGAGAGCGTCATCCACGCCCGGATCGCAATCCAGCGCGATCGGCAGGGTGGGCGTCACGGTTCCGGATGGTGATAGGGCGAGGGCTCGGTTGGGCGCCAGCCGGCCAGGGTGGCGGGGTCGGGGGCGAGGATCTGCACCGCGAGCGGAAAGCAGCGCGCAGCGTTCGAGGAATGGGTGGCCGAACAATCCCCACCCGGGCAGGTGGAAAGGGCGCCTAAGAGGTCGATCTCGGCGAAGAGCTCGAGGAAATCGCCGGGCCGCGCCGGGCTCGCCTTCATGAAGTACTGGTGGGTGTCACGGGTGAAGCCTGTGCACATGAACACGTTTACCACATCGTGCACGGCGAACTCGGCCTCGGCGAGGCTTGTGCCCGTGGCTTCGGCGAAGGCGCGGGCGAGGTTCGAATGGCAGCAATGGTGGTAGTCCTCGCCCCGCAAGAGGCGGTTCGTATAGGGGTCGCAGCGCGTGCCGATGACGTCGTGCACGCCTGCCCCGTCGGCATCGAAACCATACCAGGCAAGGCTGTCAGCGGTGATGGTGGCCATCGGGCGGAGGAAGGGCAGCGTGCTCCACAGCCGATCTCCCACCGTCACGTGTGTGCGGTGCAACGCGCGCGTTTTGCCGCTGAAAAATCGCTCGCGCGGATCATGCGCATGCCACAGGTTGAGATCGCCGACCTGCGGCCCCTCGGTGCAGACGATGCGAAACAGATGGCCGGCGGGGACCCGGAAGGCCCGGCCCTCGCGCGGCGGCACGACCACAGTCTCGACAAGGCGGGCCGAGGCACGCACGCGGTCGTAAAAGGTGCAATCCACCGTGGGGAGGCGACCGACCTCGTATACCACCACTGGGGGCGCGGCGCGGCGGGCGGCTGCGTCGGGGGGTTCTGGCGGGGTCCTTGTCATGGCTCCTCCTTGCGCTTAACGCTCCCAAGTGGGCGGCACGCCTGTTTGGCAAGCACGCCGATGCGGGCGATCCGCTGCGCCGCCACGCCAGCGATCCCGGCATCCACCAACCCGGGGATCGCGCCAACCGCGCGCGCTGCTGCCGCCGCCGCCGCATCCGCCGCGCCAATCGCGCCCGCCTCGGCCAGAACGCGGCGTGCAAGGCGCCACGTTGCTGCCGCCCCCGGCGCAAGCCCGTAGATCGCCGCGATGCGGCGGATCAGCCCGAGCCCTTGCACCGTAAACCAGAGCGTGTCGAGCAAAGCCGAGGGCAGGATCAGAACGCCACCGGCCATGCGCAAGGACGCGCGGCGGATGGCGCGATCGGCCTCGGCGTCGAGGGGGGCGAGCACATGGGTCTCGAACAAGGCGGCGCGCCGGTCTGGGTCGTTTACCCCGCGCACGAGGCCGCGCCAGACCGCGATCGGCCGCGCGAGACGAGGGTCCCTCTCCATGGCCTGCGCCGCCCGGTCTGGGTCGCCCTGCACGGCTTCGACGGCAGCAAGGCGACGGATGGATCGCCACTCGCGCCACGCGAGAAGGGCGAGGGCTGCAGTGAGAGCGAGGACGAGAACGAGCGCCGCCCAGCCCTGCACCGGGCTTGCGGCGAAGCGTGCTTCGACGAAGGCCCAAAGATCGAGGGCAACGAGGCCGACGCCGGCCACGGCAGCGAGCCCGATCAGCCACCCTAGCCCGGCCCCCGTTCTGGGCAGAGCTCGCTCAGGCGGCAGGGCCGCGAGATCGTCCGCCACCCGCTCGGCTGGCGCATCGAGCGGGCGACGACGCACCCCGGGAGGTTCCTCCCCTCCGCTCACCCGAACACCGCAGGCAGGGCAGCCGCCAGCACGCGATCGAGATTGACGTGGCGAAGCCCACCGTCAGACCCCGGCGTGGGCGGGAGGAAGCACGGCACCTCGTAGCGGCGATCGAACCAAGTCTGCTCTGGGGTCTCCGCCGGTACGCCACCCGCGAACCAAAAGGCTTCGCGCCTTCCCCCCTCGACCAGCCCCTCGACCGCATCCTGCACGCGGCCGCGCTCATCGGTCAGAGTAATGTCCCGCGTGCAGGCGACGGCGGCGAGCGCGATCGCTGCGCCGTTGCCGCCAACGAGATGCCGCAGGAGGGCGGCGAGCTGGCCGCGCTGGCTCGCCGGCACATAGTCAGCCTTGGTGGCGCAGAACACGGGACGGGGCGGCGCACGCTCAAGACCGAGGCGGGCAAGAAGCCCAGGTTCCGGCCGAAGGGAGGCGGCGATGGCGGCGAGTGCTGCTTGCGTGTCGGCGAAACTGGTCGCGCCTGACGCCAGGGCGCGGAAGAGGTCGACCAAAACCACATGGGCATCGAAGCGCGCGAAGTGGGGGAGGAGGAACTCAACCCGCGTCCGCCGCCGATACTCATCCCAGTGCGCCCGCATCCGCTCCCAAATCGATCCTGCCTTTGGTGAGGCAGCGGGGGGCAGAGGGAGGGGGCAGAAGAGCAGGAAGGCCATGCCGTCCCAAGTATCGGGATTAAGGAAGCGGCCGGGGCACAGGTCGGCCAAAGCCGCCTCGTCGCGGCAGCGGCGCAGATAGGCGGCATAGGCCTCGGCCAGACGCCGCATCGCTCCCTCCTCGGCCGGCGCCTGCACGTCGAGCTCTGCGAGAAGAGCAAGCCAGGCCTCGGCGAAGCGAGCGCGCGGGAAGGTGCGCGCCCGTGCGAGTTGACGCGCCGACCAGTCTTCGAACGAGAGTGGAAGGAGAGGCAGGTCGAGCAGCCATTCACCTGGGTAGTCGACGATCTCCAACCGGACCGACCGCCTGAGCGGCCCGACCAGACGGCCGAATTGCCCGGGTAGCGGGGAGAGGAGCTCAAGGTCGAGCGCGAGCTTGGTCAGCCGCCGCGTCGGCTCCGGCCAGCGTGCCCCTCCTCCCAGAGCGGCCAGAGACGCCTCAAGGGGGAAGAGAGGGGCGTCCGTCACCGACAGCCCTGCCTCGTTGACCGAAACGAGTCGCCCTTCAGCGACTGCAGGGGCAGCAGAGAGCCGACGCGGGTCGCGCAGCGCAGCAAGCAGGTTGGCAGCGAGGGCTGTGACGAACACCGTCTTGCCCGCCCGCGCCAGGCCGGTGACAGCGAGGCGGACCGTCTCCGTCGCGGCGCCGAGCAGAAACCGCCTCAGCCAGGAGGCGGCCGCCTGGAGTTCCACCCGCGGGACGGGCGGGGCGATCAGGCCGCCTCCCGCATGCGGCGTGCCTTCAGGGCCGCTGGGCGGTTGAGGCAGCGCTCGAGCCAGGCCTTGGCCCGCGGATAGGGCCCATAGTCGAACCCGTTGGCCCAAGAGGTGTAGAGCACCGAGGACACCTGAAGATCAGCCGCCGACCATGCCTCACCGCAGAGATAAGCGCGGTCGGCGAGGTGCTGGTCGAGCACGGCCAGGCAGGTGCGCAGCGTCTTGGCTCCCTTTTCGGCCTGGGCCGGATCACGCTCCTCAGGCGGCAGGAACTTTGTGTTGTAGAACCAGGCCCCTTGCGCCGGTTCGGCCTCGGTCGCGGCCCAGAGAGTCCACTGGAACAGCCGGGCCTGGTCCTCGGGCGACTTCGGCCAGAGCGTGCCCGACTTAAGGAACAAATAAAGGTTGATGGCGAGGCTTTCCCAAAGGCAGAGGTCGCCATCGACGAGCACGGGGATCTTGGCGTTGGGGTTGAGCTGACGGAACGCCTCTGTTTTGCAGCCCTCGCGGTAGTCGGTTTCGACGAGTTCGTAGGGAATGCCCGTCTCCTCGAGCGCAAGCAGGCAGCGAAAGGCGCGTGAACGGGGGATGCCGTAGAGCTTGACGGGGGACATCGGTCTCTTTCGGTGTTGGGTCGCGATGATTGGCACGCGGCAAACTAGCCCGACCGATCGCACGCGTCAGGGGGGGGAGGCGTTGCGCGCGGCGCGTGCCTCGGCCATGTGCGGGGCGTGACGACGGTCTCCTCTCGCTTCGCCCTCGACAGGGTTACGGGCCGGCTGCACGCCTGGGCTGATGCCTTGATCGTCGATCACGGCGTGCTCAGGCTCGTCTGGCGCAACCGCGCTGCAGTAGAAGAGGGGCGGCTGTTCCGCTCGAACCAGCCCCTGCCATTCCAACTCGCCGCCGAAGCCCGGCACGGCCTGCGCACCGTGCTCAACCTCCGTGGCAGGCGCGACTCCGGGTCGGACGCGCTCGAGCGCGAGGCCTGCGCGCGGCTGGGGCTAGCCTTGGTCGATGCCCCATTCGAAAGCCGAGGCGCGCCGCATAAGGACCGCTTGCTGCGGCTTGCCACTTTGTTCGAGACCATCGCCTATCCAGCGCTGATCCACTGCAAATCGGGGGCAGACCGGGCAGGGCTGGTGGCCGCGGTCTATCTCTTGTGGCGCGGGAGGCCTGTAGCGGAGGCGAAAAGGCAGCTCTCACTCCGCTTCGGCCATATCCGCGCCGGGCGGACGGGCATCCTCGATGCCTTCCTCGACGCCTACGAGAGGGCGCAGCGGGAAACGGGCGTGGGCTTCCTCGACTGGGTGCGCGGGCCCTACGATGAGGAGGCGCTACGATGCTCCTTCCGCGCGAGCCGCGCCGGAACTTTGCTCACCGAGTGGCTGCTGCGGCGGGAATAGGGTCATCGAGGAAGGCTTGGGCGGCGACCAGGCGGGCATAGGCGCCCCCATTCGCGAGCAGGAAGGCGTGGCTGCCGTCCTCGACTATCCGGCCGCCCTCCAGCACAATGATCCGATCGGCCTCGCGCACAGTGGAGAGGCGGTGCGCGACAATCAGTGTGGTGCGGCCGCGGCGGATCCGGCCCAGAGCGGCGCGGATGCGCGCCTCGGTCTCGGCATCGAGCGCGCTCGTCGCCTCGTCGAGCAAGAGGATTTTGGGATCGCGGAGCAGAGCGCGGGCGAGTGCGATCCTCTGCCTCTGCCCGCCCGACAGCGTAAGCCCACGGTCGCCGACCCGGGTCGCATAGCCCTGCGGCAGGGCAGTGATGAAAGCGTGTGCTTCGGCGAGCCGAGCGGCGCACTCGACCTCAGCGTCGGTGGCGTCGAGGCGACCAAAGCGGATGTTCGCCGCCACCGTGTCGTCAAACAGCACCACCTCCTGGCCCACAAAGCCGATGGCAGCGCGGAGGGAGGCGAGGGAAACGTCGCGCAGGTCTTGCCCGTCGATCAGCACAGCCCCTGTCGTGGGGTCGGCGAAACGGGGCACGAGGTTGAGCAAGGTGGTCTTGCCGGCCCCCGAGGCCCCGACGAGCGCGACCATGGTGCCGGGTTCGATGACAAGGGAGATGCCTCTGAGCGCGGGGCGGTCGTCGCCGTAGGTAAAGGAAACGCCTCGGAATTCGATCCGCCCTGGGCCTGGAGCAAGGGCGCGGGCAGCGGGGCGATCGACCACGCGCGGACGCTCATCGATCAGGGCAAAAGCACGCGCGAGCGCCGCTGCCCCCTCCTGCAACGCGACCGCCAACGTGCCGAGGGCGCGCAGGGGGCGGGCGGCGATCAGAAGAGCGGCGACAAAACCGGTAAACTCTCCAGCCGAGGCAGCCCCCGAAGCGATGCGCCAGCCAGCGAAGGCGATCACCGCCGCCACCGCCACGCCGCCCATCGCCTCGAGCAGTGGATCGACCCGGGCGCGGTTTCGCACCACCCGCATGAGGCGCGCATACCAGGCGCGGAACGCCTCTTCCGCCCGCCGACGCTCCAGCCCCTCAAGGCCATAAGCCTTGACCAGCCGGGCCCCGGCGAGGCTTTCCGTCAGCACTGCGGTCACCTCGCCAGCTTGCTCCTGCTGGGCCTTCGAGGCCTTGCGCATCCGCCGCCCAAGGCGCTCAATCGGGATTATGGCGAGGGGGACGGCGAGCGCTGCGGCCAGCGTCATCACCCAATCGAGCCAGAGCATGGCGGCGACGAGGGCAATGACGGTGAGCGCATCGACCACGCCCAAGACGGCGCGGCCGAGACTTTCGCGCACCACCGCCATGTCGTTCGTGAAGCGCGAAGCAAGCCGCGCAGGCGGTTCTGCCTGCAGGCGCGCCAGATCGGCCGCGAGCAGGCGGTCAAACATGGCACCTTGTAGGGAGAGGATGACGCGCAACACCACGCCTTGCATGGCCAAGGTTTGCGCATACTGAGCAGCGGCCTTGACCAAGACGACGGCGACAGCGACAGCCGGCACAAGCCAGACGACGCGCCCATCGCGCGCCTCGAACAGCCGATAAGCCCAGTCGATCACGAGCGGGTAGAGACCGGTCGCCCCAGACACCACCGCCATTAGGGCAAAGACCACGACCAGCGCACGCCACTCGCCGCGCGCATGGTCGCGCCAGAGGCGGCTGGCAAGGGCTGCAAGGCGCGGTTCCGGCGTCGGGGCTTGGCCAGAGGGATTTCTCATTCGCCCCGCTTCTAGCACCGAAGCAGAGCTTCGGCGCGAGGGGGGGTCAGGCGGTGCGGCCGATCGCGTCGCGATTGCGTTGCCACACCGCGAGGTTCAGCGCGGCAGCGAAACTGACCCAAACGAGATAGGGGGCCATCAGCGCGGCGGCGGTCAGCGAAATCGGCGCGAACAGCAGAATGCAGGCGGCAATCGAGGCCCAGAGCCCGAGGACCTCGAAGAACGCGAGGTCCATGCGCCGAAGGCCGAAGAAGATCCAGCTCCATGCTGCATTGAGCGCCAGTTGCACACCCCAAACGCCAAGCGGCACGGCCGCACCGGCAAGCCCCGCTTCCCGCCAGACCAGCCAAGCGGAGACCGCGATCATCACGTACAGCACCGACCAGGCAACCGGGAACAGCCAATCAGGCGGGGTCCAGGACGGTTTCGAAAGCGAATCGTACCATGCCCCCGGCTTGAACACCGCCCCCGTGGTGGCCGCAGCGAAGCACAGTGATAAAAACAGCGCGAGCGAAACGAAATCGCTGACCATAGCAGCGAGGTGGGGGGAGGGGCAGCACGCTACAAGGGCGGCCCTCTTGGCCGGGCGCAGCGAAGAGCCATGTCTCAGCCATGAGCGAGACGACCACACGCCCCCTCGCCTTCTTTGACGGCGCCTGTCCGGTCTGCGCGCGTGAAGTCGCTTGGCTGCGCGCACGCCCCGGGGGCGAGCGGCTCAGTTGGGTGGATATCGCCACCTGCAACGACGAGGCCCTCGGCGGCCTCGATCGCACTCAAGCCCTTGCTCGCATGCATGTGCGCCTACCCGATGGGACGCTTCTGGCAGGGGCAGCCGCCTTCGCTGTCATCTGGGGATCGATGGGCGGTTGGCTTGGCCGGCTGGGACGCTT
>CALLUO010000083.1 GCA_938010425.1 uncultured Elioraea sp. | reverse complement strand
CATCCGCCTAAGCCCCTCGGCATCGCGCGCCCAGGCCAGGCGATCGGCGCGCGCGGCATGGTCTTCGGCGCGAAGGGAGGCGTGCCAGCGGTCGAGGAAGGTACGCTCTTCGGCCGGGGCGGAAGGAAGATCAATCCAGGCCGCGCGGCGCTGGGCGGCGGCGTCGGCGGCGCGGCCGGCGGAGTCGAGGGCCTCGGCGAAGCGAAGCCTTCCGCCGACCGTCTGCGGCGGGTGCCGGGCGAACCATTCGCGCACAGCGGCATCGTCTGCCAGAGCGACATGCGCTTCCTCGGCACGGCGAAGCAAGGTTGGGCCAGCCGGCCAGTCAGGGTGTTCGGCAAGGAAGAGGGCGAACTCGCTGGCGGTGGCAGGCCCGCCCTGCAGCTTGAGCCAAGTGATGGCGGAGACGGCGGCGGTGTCGGCGCAGGCCCGCGTCTCGAAGGCACGCCCGGCTGAAGCAGCGGCGAGAGCAGCGCGGCAGGCGGGATCGAGCCCCTGTGCGACCGCCAGGGCGGGAACGAGCCAGACCAGGAGCGCGAGGCTCGCGCGCATGCTCATGATTCGGTTGTATGGGGTGCACTGAGGGCGGCACAAGGGCCGGGTGCACGAAGCCCGGGTGGACAGGCGCGGCCGTGCGGGCCAGGGTGTGGGGGCCGACAGCAGAAAACGAACAGGCAGGGTCATGCGCTTCACGGGCTCCTTTGTCGCCCTCATCACGCCGATGCGGCGCGACGGGTCGATCGACGAGAAGGCCTTCCAGGACTTCGTCGAATGGCAGATTGCGCAAGGCACTCACGGTCTGGTTCCCGTTGGCACCACGGGCGAATCGCCCACTCTGAGCCACGCGGAGCACAAGCGGGTGGTGGAGCTCTGTGTTGAGGCCGCGTCGAGGCGGGTGCCGGTGATGGCGGGAACAGGCTCCAACAGCACGGAGGAGGCGATCGACCTTACGCGGCACGCGAAGGAGGCTGGGGCGGATGCGGCTCTGATCGTCACCCCCTACTACAATCGCCCGACCCAAGAAGGGCTCTACCTTCACTTCAAGACAATTGCGGAAAAGGTTGATCTTCCAATCTTCATTTACAACATCCCAAGCCGAAGCGCGGTCGACATGACGGTTGAGACGATGGCGCGGCTGGCCAAGATCCCGAACATCGTTGGGGTGAAGGACGCTACCGCCAATCTCGCCCGCCCTCTCGCCCAGGCGCGCGCGTGTGGGCCGGATTTCATCCAGCTTTCCGGCGAGGACCACACCGCGATCGCCTTCAACGCTGCGGGCGGGGTGGGGTGCATCTCCGTCACTGCCAATGTGGCGCCCCGGCTGTGTGCCGAGATGCAGACCGCTTGGGCAGAGGGCGACGTCAAGCGCGCGATGGCGATTCAAGCGCGGCTTACGCCTCTGCACGATGCCATGTTCTGCGAAACCTCGCCTGGGCCCGTGAAGTACGCTGCGCATCTCCTCGGCAAGTGCGAGGAGACGGCGCGGCTGCCGCTCGCCCCGCTCGGTGAGGCCTCGCGCGCAAAGGTGCGGGCCGCCCTCGTCGAGGTGGGGCTGCTCACTTAAGGGGCGGTGGCCTTGGCCAAGAACGGCAAGCCGGGGCTCATCGCGCACGGCGTGGTGGCGCAAAATCGCAAGGCGCGCCATGACTACGCCATCAAGGAGACGATCGAGGCGGGGATCGTGCTCAAAGGCCCTGAGGTGAAAAGCCTCCGCCACGGCCGCGCCACGCTCTCCGAAGCCTGGGCAGGCGAGCGGGACGGCGAGCTCTGGCTGTTCAACGTCTACATCCCTGAGTACCAGGGAGGGGTATTGTCGCGCTTCGAGCCGCGCGCGCCGCGCAAGCTGCTCGTGCATAGAAAGCAACTGCGCAGCCTGCTCGGCGCGGTGACGCGCGAGGGGGCGACGCTCGTTCCGCTGCAGATCCATTTCAACGAGCGCGGCCGGGCGAAGGTGCTGCTCGGTCTCGCTGAAGGTAAGAAAAAGGCGGATAAGCGTCAGGCGATCAAGGAGCGCGACTGGCAGCGCGAGAAGGCGCGGCTGTTGCGCGCGCGGGGCTGACCCGGACCAATTAAGGTTTGGTTTGGAGCGGTTTTGCACTCGTGCCGAAGCCTAGGCATGGAGCTAGAGCCCAACCCAAGGGCGTTTTGTTTGGAGCGGTTTTGCACTCGTGCCGAAGCTGTTCAGGCGCTATACGGTTTGCTTACGGGTTCGGGTGCAACGTGGCGTCCGGCTCGTCGGCCCAATTGGGCGGAGGTGGTGTGAAGAACCGCACGTGCCACGCTGTCCTGCCTGATTGACCGTTCGTTCCGCTGTCAAGGATCACCACCGAATGCTGCGGCCGCGCCTCCTTGCCCCCGTCTTCGGCCTCGCGCTTGTCCTCGCCGGCTGCGCCACCGTGCCGCCAGAGACCGACCCGGAGGCGAGGGCGGAGTATTTCGAGCGCAACGATCCGCTCGAGCCGCTGAACCGGGCGGTGTTCGCCTTTAACGAGGCGTTTGACCATCTGCTGTTTCGCCCTGCCGCCGAAGCGTATCGGATCCTCATTCCTCGGCCTGTGCGCACCGGCATCGGCAATGTGCTCGACAACCTGCTGGTGCCGAGGACAACCGTCAACCAACTCTTGCAGGGAAGGCCGAACGAAGCCGCAAACTCTGCCGCCCGCTTTATCATCAACTCGACTCTGGGCGTGTTTGGCATCTTCGACGTCGCCTCGGAGCTGGGCCTCGAGCCACGGTTTGAGGATTTCGGCCAAACCCTCGCGGTTTGGGCCGGCACCAGCAACGGCGGGCCCTACCTCGTGCTGCCGATCCTTGGCCCCTCCACCCTGCGCGATACCTTTGCTTTGCCGTTCGATGTCGCTTTGGACCCCTGGACCTGGATTGGCCAGGGCGATCAGGTGCAAGGGCTACGCATGGGCCGCAGGCTGACGCAGGCCATGGATGCACGTGAACAGTTCATCGAAGCGGGGGATGCGCTGCGCGCGCAAAGCCTCGACGTCTACGCCGCTCTACGTTCGGTTTACCTGCAGCGGCGCGAACGCGACATCCGGGACGAGGACCGTCCCCAGGTCCGCCGGTTCTTCGACGCGCGCTAGCAGGTGCCAACCCGGCGAGGGGCGCGCAGGCCCAACGAAGGAGGGATAGGCAGCATGAGAGTGTATCGACGTGGGCTGCTGGCCGGTCTTGCAGGGGTTTTGCTCTTTGCACCGCCTGCGCACGCGAACACGCCCGATGCGGCCGCCGCCTTCGTCGAATCGCGCGGCGCTGCGCTCAAACAGGTGTTGGACAGTGATGCGCCGCTGGCCGAGAAGCGCGATCGCGTAGCGGAAATCCTGCGCGAAGCGGTGGACGTGCGCGGGGTGGCGCAGTTCGTGCTAGGCCGGCATTGGCGGACGGCGAACGAGGCTGAGCGGGAGGAATATCTCCGCCTGTTCGAAGCGACCTTGATCCGCAACCTCTCCGCCCGGTTCGGCGTCCTGCGCGGGCTGAAATTCAGCGTTTCGCGCGCACAGGTGCGCGGCGAGGAGGGCGTGCTGGTGACCACCATCGTCGAGCAGCAGGGGCAGGCACCCGTGCAGCTCGACTGGCTGGTCTCTTTCGCGTCTGGTCGGCCCCTGATTGTGGATCTTGTTGCTGAAGGAACCTCGCTTCGCATCACGCAGAGATCGGAATACGGGGCGGTGATCCAGCGCGGTGGCGGCCGTATTGGCGCGTTGCTGGACGCGATGCGCCAGCAGCTGAGCACGCTGGAACAGCGGGAATTGGCGCAAAACTAAGGCCGCCGCAGACCAGCCGAGACCACGCCGTTTAGTCGCGCCAGAACGGCTCGCGGTCGAGGAACTCTTCCCAGGCGTCGGCAGCCTCCGCACGTGCGCTCGCCGCCCCGCGCGCGACCCAGCCCTCAACCGTGCCAATGGCCCGCGCTCGCGCCGTGTCCTTCGCCATCACCTGCGCGAGCAGGGCCCCAGCAACCGCGCTGTCGTTGAGATGGCCAAGCCAATCCTGCAAGTTGGCGAGGCTCTTGAGGAAGCGGCGAACCCGCTTCTCAGGGTAGAGAGGGGCAAAAAGCTCTCCTGCATAGCGCAGACGCTTGGCGTCGATGCGCAAAGCGTGAAGCGCGGGAATGTCGAGGGCGACGAACCCTTCGCCGTTGCGCCGGATCCTTTTGTAGCGCTTGTCTAGGGCCGCCGCAGCGAAGGTGTGAAGCGGACTGTCGAGCAGGGCAGCCCGCCGCTCCGCTGCCTCGCCCGTTTCGGCGAGGCTCCGCCAAGGCCGGTCTGCCACCGCAGCCGCGAGGTCGAGCTGGAACAGACGGAACTGAGGGCTTTCGAGCAGGGCGCGCACGGCGCGATAGGCCCGCCCGCGTGCCTCGACCGCTGCCTTACCGAGGCTCGTGATGTCGCGTCGCTCCGCGAAAGCCTCGCGCACTGGGGCGAAGGTTTCAGCGAGGAACACGTCCCAATCCCGCGCCGGGCCGAGGGTGCGCGCCACCTCGCCAGCCCGCGCTTTGAGCGCGTCGACCACCGGGCAGGCGATGGCGGCTTTGAACACCGTCAGCGCCGATCTCAGCCGCCGAATGGCAACGCGGCATTGGTGCACGCCTTCGGGCTCCTCGCCCGCGGCCGCGATCGGGGCTGCGCCGGCAAGGGCGAGGGCGAGGTGGCCGATGGCCTGGATCGCTCCGTCCTCCACTGTCTCGGCCGAGGCGAGATCGGGTGCGCCACGGCGCAAAGGCCGTGTTGGCAAGCCGAGAGCAAGGGCGCGCGCCTCCTCGCCGAGGCTCACATGCGGGATAGCGAGAGGGAGGGCTTCGCAGAGCGCGCGCAAAAGGGAGAAGGCATTGGCGCGGGCAGAGGCCGGCGCGCTGAGCCGCGCCAAAGCAAAAGGGCGTTCGGCGGCGAGGGTGCGGAGATGCCCGGTGAGCAGGGTGAGGGTGATCGGCGCGCCGCCGCCGAGCCGGACCTCGGCGCGCCGTCCCACCGCCGCGGCGAGGGCGGAGAGGGGAGCAGGGTCGACGCCGGCGCGGGCAGCGTGAGCGAGCACCCTCTCGCCAACTGTCCCCACCGAGGCTGCCTCGGCCAACACCGGCAAGGGCCGGGCAGGATCAAGACGGTCGGCCGAACCCGGCAGGATCCGCTCCAGCCGTTCAATCTTGCTTCGCCCGCGCGCCTCGAGCACGACCGAAAGGCCGGCCTCGGCGAGACGCCCGTCGGCAGCGTCGTGCCATAGAAGAGTGACGGAGGAGGAGCGCGCTCGCCCCTCGCGCCGGCGTGCAATGGCGGGATGGCGCAGCAGCGCCGGCACGGCGGAAGGGTCGAGGCGAAATTCGAACACCTCGACCGAGTCCGTCTGCGGGGCGGAAGCGGCTGTGGGCGGCGTGTTCGCCTCAGGCGAAAACGGGGTCAGGACGCGTGTTGGCGCAGGTCGCGCGGACATAGGAAACGAACCAGTCTTCCACCGCCCGGTTCGAGCCCCCACCAGGGCGTGGCGATGGCGAACTCGGCCAGGGCCCCAGTAGGAAACTTGTCGGCGAGCCTCAGCGCATCGGCTTCGCGCCGGGCCATCGCGGCGGGGCCGATCAGCGCCAGCGCGAGGTTGTGCAGGCCCGGGTTGTGCCCGATCACCAGCACGCTGCGGGCGGTCTCCGGCACGGCGTGCAACAGGTCGAGAATCTTTTGATCGGAGGCGAGATAGAGCGATTCGAGCGCATCCACCACCGGCGCCTCCTGGAACGGCTCGATCAAGGCGAGCGTTTCGCGCGTGCGCCGGGCGGTGGAGACGAGCACGATGTCGGGGTCGAGGCCAAGCGCGCGCATCTCGGCCCCCATCGCGGCCGCGTCTGCTTGGCCGCGCGGTGCAAGCGGCCGGTCGTGATCGGGTAGCGACGGATCGTCCCAGGACGACTTGGCGTGGCGAAGGAGGAGAAGCTGACGCATTGGCAAGCTGCGCGGCCCGAACGACACCCCGTTTCAACACCATCGCACGAAATCGCCGCCCCGTCTGCCCCGCAGCTTCGCATCACACCTCTGTGGGGCGCCGGTCGCCGCCTGTCGAGACCCGACCATCTCACAAGCGCTTAACGATCCATGTGCCACAAAGGGGCGGGTTACGAGGCATGGCGGCACCGGTCTTGGTGTTCGGAGCGACGGGGGGCATCGGCAGCGCTCTGGCGCGCAGGCTGGCGCGCGCAGGAACGCCGCTTCACCTTTCCGGACGCGATGGCGAAAGGCTTGCGGGCCTGGCCGCCGAGCTGAACGCGGGTGCGACGGCAGCCGATGTGTGCGACGAAGCAAGCCTCGCCCGGGTGGTAGCGGAAGCCTCCGCCGGTGGGCAGCTTTCCGGTCTGGCGTTTTGTGTCGGCTCGATTGTGCTGAAGCCGCTGGCGCGCGCTACCGTTGAAGATCATCTCGCAGCCTACCGCCTGAATGTGGTGGCTGCTGCCCGCGCCGTCGCCCTCGCTGCTGCGGCGCTGAAGGCTGGGCAGGGTGCGGTGGTGCTGTTCGGTTCGGTCGCTGCACGATCGGGATTTCCCAACCACAGCGTGATCGGGCCGGCGAAAGCGGCGGTGGAGGGGCTCGCGGTCGCGCTTGCGGCCGAACTCGCCCCGCAGGTGCGGGTAAACGCGATTTCCCCTTCACTGACCCGAACCGCGATCGCAAGACCGCTGACGGAGAACGAAGCGCTTGCGAAGGCGATCGCCGCCCAGCACCCGATTCCCCGGCTTGGCGAGGCGGAGGACGTGGCCGCACTGGCCGCTTTCCTCCTCTCGGCGGAGGCTTCTTGGATCACTGGCCAGGTGTTTGCCGTCGATGGCGGCCGTTCAACTCTAAGGACCAAAGCATGATCGCACGGCGCTCGCTGATCCTCGCCTTGCCAGCGCTCGCCCTGCTTCCGGGCGGGGTCGCTTTGGGTGCGGTGCCGACCGGCAATCGGCTCGCTTTCCGCGTGCTGCGCAACGACAGCCCGATCGGCACGCACGTGCTCGACTTCACGCCCGACCGCGACCAGGTGGTGGTGCGGATTGCGATCGACCTCTCCGTACGCTTTCTAGGCCTCGTCGCCTATCGCTACCGCCACCGCAATCTCGAGGTGTGGAACCGCGACCGTCTGCTTTCGATCGATAGCGAAACGGACCGCAATGGCCATCCGTATTGGGTGCGGGCGCGGGCGGTGGCGGATAGCATCGAGGTCGAGGGGTCGCATTCCGGCGCCTACCGGGCGCCGGCAGACACCACCTCTACCTCGTATTGGCACGCTCGATTCCTTCGCTCGCAGGTGATCGATACGCAGGGCGGGCGGCTTCTCACCACCCGGATCGAGCCTGTCGCGGAGGAGATCGTTCCGGTGGGGGAGACCATGCGCCCTTCCCGCCGCTATCGGGTGACGGGAGATCTCACCCTCGACATTTGGTACGATTCCGACGGCGTGTGGTCGGGGCTTTTGTTTCGCGGCGAAGACGGCTCGACCATCCGCTACCAGCGAAGCTAAGGGCGTGCGCCGTTGGAGGGGGCGATGACGGGAGCGAAGGGCGGCGCGCTTCGGGTCGTGCTCGGCGACCAGTGTTCGCGCACGATCTCCTCCCTCGAGGGGCTCGACCCGGCGCGCGACGTGGTGCTGATGGCGGAGGTTGTGGGCGAGTGCACCTATGTGCGCCACCACCCGCAGAAGATTGTGCTTGTTCTCTCCGCCATGCGGCACTTTGCCCGCGCGCTCGCTGCGCGTGGCGTGAGGGTTGACTATGTCCGGCTGGATGATCCGGCCAACAGTGGCACGCTGGCGGGCGAGGTAGCGCGCGCGGTTGAGCGCCATCGCCCCTGCCGAATCATCGCCACCCATCCTGGCGAGTGGCGCGTGCACGAGGACATGCTGGCTTGGGAGCGAAAGACGGGCATTCCGGTCGAGGTCCGCGAGGATAACCGCTTCCTTTGCCCTCTGCCGTGGTTTCGCGCCTGGGCTGAAGCGCGGCGTACCCTGCGTATGGAGTTTTTTTACCGCGAGATGCGACGCCGCACGGGCATTTTGATGGAGGGAGACGAGCCCGCCGGCGGGCGGTGGAATTTCGATGCCGAGAATCGCAAGCGCCTGCCGAAGGATCTCGCCGTTCCTTTGCCGTATCGTGCCGAACCCGATGCGATCACGCGCGAGGTCATGGCGATGGTGGCGACGCATTTTCCGAACCATTGGGGCAGCATCGAAGGCTTTGCTTGGCCGGTGACCGCGCGCGAGGCGGAAGCGGCGCTCGACCGTTTTATCACCGAACGGCTGGCCCAATTCGGCGACTATCAGGACGCGATGGCGGCGCAGGAGGCGACGCTGTTTCACTCCCTCCTCTCCACATCGCTGAACATTGGCCTTCTTCTTCCAGGTGAGGTGTGCCGCTGCGCTGAAGCCGCTTGGCGCGAGGGCAAGGCGCCCTTGAATTCGGTGGAGGGGTTCATCCGCCAGATCCTCGGCTGGCGGGAGTATGTGCGGGGCCTCTACTGGTACGCGATGCCGCGCTACAAGGCGCTGAACGCGCTCGCGGCGGATCGTTCTCTGCCCGAATTCTATTGGAGCGGCAACTCGGGCATGGCGTGCATCGACGCCGTCGTGCGCCAGACGCGTGAACTCGCCTATGCCCATCACATCCAACGGCTGATGGTGACGGGCAACTTCGCTCTGCTCGCCGGGATTCACCCTGACGAGATCAATGCGTGGTACATGATTGTCTACGCCGACGCTTTCGAATGGGTGGAACTGCCCAACACCCACGGCATGGCGATCCATGCCGATGGCGGCATCATGGCCTCCAAGCCCTATGCTGCTTCAGGCAAGTATATCGCGCGGATGAGCGACTATTGCTCGGGCTGCCGCCATGACGTTGCGCGCGCCACGGGCGAGAGGGCATGCCCGTTCAACTTCCTCTACTGGGACTTCCTTGCCCGCCACCGGCAACGCTTCGAATCCAACCCGCGCATGGCGCAGATGTACCGCACGCTCGACCGCATGGACCCAGCCAAGGTGGCGGCCCTGCGGCGCGAGGCGGAAACCTTCCTCGATCGCGTCGCACCCCGCCTGGGCGAGCGGGTGGCGGAGCGGGCGGCGTGATGGAACTGTGCAGCGGTTTTTGCGGCCGACCAGTCTTCAACCCTTCGACGGAGCTTGTCCGAGGCGTGCGCAGCGCGGCTGGCGCCACCGTTTCGCCCGTGCGTCCTGCCCCCCTGCGGGCGAAGCTGGCGCGCGAGCGCGGCGGTTAGACTGCGCGGATGGTGGCTGGGGCGTCGGCCTGGCTGAGGCGGCGCGCGGGCACGACAGCGCCGAGGGCACGACGCAGTCTCGTTTGGTAGAGATCGTGACGGGATGATGGAGGCAGGAGCACGCCATGGCTGACGGTGACGGGGTCCGACCGCGGCCGGCGCGGCCCCAGGACGGGCTGGCTTGGATTACCGGCGCCTCCTCAGGCATTGGCCGGCAGCTCGCGCGAGAGCTTGTCCGCCGTGGCTGGACGGTGGCCGTCACGGCACGCCGGGCGGAGGAACTGGCGCGGCTGGCTGCCGAGGCTCCGGCCGGTCGTATCCTGCCCGCCCCAGCCGATGTCACCGACCCGGACGCCGTGGCACAGGCAGTGCGAGAGGTGGAGGCGGGGGCAGGGCGGCCGATTGCGCTTGCCGTGCTGAACGCTGGCACCTACCAGCCTGACAGTGCGGTTGCGTTCGACCTCGCCGCGTTTACGTTGCAGGTGAAGGTCAATTTGCTCGGCACAGCGAATGCGCTCGCGGCGGTGATGCCGGCGATGATCGCGCGGCGGGGCGGGCAAATCGCCATTGTCTCCTCGGTCGCCGGCTATCGCGGTCTCCCGCGCGCCATCGCCTATGGTGCGACCAAGGCGGCGCTGATCGCGATGAGCGAAAGCCTGAAGTTCGACCTCGACCGGGCCGGGGTGATGATCAACCTGGTGAACCCGGGCTTCGTGAAGACTCCGCTGACTGACAAGAACGACTTCCCGATGCCATTCCTGATGCCGGTAGAGAAGGCAGCGGAGCGGATGGCGGATGGGCTCGCCCGGGGGCGGTTTGAGATCGCCTTTCCCTGGCGATTTGTCGCCATTTTGAAGACCATACGGGTTTTGCCTTATGCGCTTTATTTCCCTTTGGTGGGGCGGACGACGGGTCGTCGTTAGGATTGGGGCACAGCCTAGACTCTCCAGGCGTTAACCCTTTGTTAATACTGTCCGCTGCACACTGAGGGACAAGCCTGCATAGGCGGTGGTTCGACCAGCTGCAGGCCCCTGCAAAGGGCCGAGTCGAGTCGCCGTCCGCAGAGAGAAGGCCGCGGTGAGGCGGGGCCAAAACGGGCTGGCTGTCGGCGGCCAGGAGGGTGACGTGATGATTGCATGGAGTGCAAGCGTGTCAGGCGGGGCCTCAGCGCTCGCCGCGTGGCGCAGCGGCCCAACACCCGGGGGCGGCATCGACAATCCACCACGGGCGGTGCAAACGCCTCGCAGCGCTGTGCCGCAGCCTTTGCTCAACCCGTCGCTGCGTTACGACCAGAACGCTCGGGTCGTCGTGCTGGAGTTTTTCGACAAGACCGGCGAGGTGACGCGCACCATTCCCCCTGAGCGCGTCCTGGAAGCCTATGCGCGCGAACGAAGTGGGGGCAAGAGCGAACCTGCCGTGCTCGCGACCGCGAGCTAAGCCCTATCGCGGGTAGAGGCGTGCGCAGCGGTAGAACGCGCTCACACTCTTCCCCTCGGCCTGCGCAGGGGCTCGGTTTTGAGCTCTCGCTGGGGTGTCTCTCACCCCTCCGGCAATTTCCGCATGGTTGTGATCACCTGGCCAATCCACACGCCCCAGCGATAGACATTGGCGCGATTAAGCACCGTCTCGTCATCAAGACGGAATAGCCAGTCGTCGAACCTCACCTCCCACTCAGATCCGCTCACTGGCAGTTTCAGGACGTAAGTGAGCTGGAACGCGTTGCCGGCGCCCCGACCCAGCCCGATCCCAACAACATCGTCTGCCCGGCCTTCCCACGTGCCGGCGCCGCTGCGCGTGAGGCGCCAAACGCGCTCTTTGCGCTCGCCGTCATCGTAGAGGAAATCTTCCTTCAAAATCAGCGTGTTACCCTCCATCCGCCCGTCCATGGTGAAGGTGAAGGTGCGGCGCACGGTGCCGAAACGGTCCTCGAACAGCCCCGAGCCCTTGATACGCCCGACAAAATACTCCTCGAGCTTCAGTTCGGGCGTTCGCCCGGCAAAACGTTCGACCTTCATGCCCCCTCCGCAGCCGGCGAGAAGAAGTAATACGGCAAACCCGGCAATAATCCGTCGCATCCGTTTCCCCGTTCAATCATAGCGCAAGGTCGAGCCAAGAAAGCACACCCCCTTTGCCCGCCCCGGTGTCCAGGAAGACGGCGCGCCCGCCGCCGCCACCCTCCACCACATGGGGACGACTGCCCACGCCGCGATTGTCGTGCCCGCAATAGACCGTGAGCCCGGCCGGAATGCGGTTCACCCAGTCGATCCGCCGCAGGGGGAACCCGCGCGAGTCCGTCTCGCCCCGCACGGTTTCGCCATAAAGGGCGCGCGCTGCCAAAGCGTCGGGCCGCCTGACATCTGCCCCAACCGGCGAGGGGCGGACCAGCATGTCGGTATGGAAGCCGCCATGCACGAACAGGGCATTGCGCCAGAGAAGCCAAAGCGGCGCGCGGGCCAGCGCCGACACCGTGCGTGCGATCAGCGCATCGCGATCGGCCCGCCTCTCAAACTGTGCAAGCGTTCGCCCCAAACCATCGGGCTCGACCTGAACGGGACGCCCGGCCAGTGCGCGGGCAAGCTTGTGGTCGTGGTTGCCGAGCAGGGCCAGCCCTTCTCCCCGCTCGATAAGGTCAAGCATCAGCCCGAGCACAGCAGGCGAATCGGGGCCATAATCGGTGAGATCGCCGAGCTGGAGCAAAAACAGCCGCCGCTCCCGCGCCCCCTCCACCGCAGCGCGAAAGGGCGTGGCCTCGCCGTGCACATCGCCCACCACGCGGATCCCAGCGAAACGCGGCGGCAGAGTCAGTCTCACGCTTGGCCCTCAAGGCGAGCTCGGATCGCTCTTTGCGCCGCCCGGTCAATAGGAAAGCGCCACATCAGCGCCGCCACACCAACCTTCAGAACAATCGGCGTCGTCGCGTAAAGCAGGACAAGCGCACCGAGACCCTCCGCCCCCCCAGCCGTTACCCGGAAGCCGAGTGTTTCGAGCAGCGGAAGTCCTAACCCCACGGCGAGGGCATGGCCGCCCTTTTGCGCCATCGACCAGGCGGCGAAGAAGAGCCCCGCTCGCGGCATTCCGCCCTCGAGATGATCGACATCGATCACGTCTGCCTGGATGGCGGGCGGAAGAGCGAGATCTGCACCCAGGGCCGCCCCCGTAAACACGCAGATGACCAGGAAAGCCAGCCAGTCGCCCGGCCCGAGCAGGGGTACGAAGGCAAACACCGCAGAAGCCCACAGCATGGCAAAACACCAGGCGCGGTGCTTGGAGGTGCGGCTCGCCAACCAGGTCCAAAGCGGCACGGCGGCAATCCCCGCCACGAAGTAAGCGAGCAGCAACACACCCGCCTTAGCCTCGGCGTGCAGCAGGTGCGTGACGACGAGCAGGAACAGCGCAGCGGGAAGCCCGTTGGCAATGCCGTTGACAATCCAGGCGGCGAGAAGCCTTACAAACGGGCGGTTGCGGCCGAGGATGGCGATCGTTTCGCGCAGCGGCCGACGCGGTGCGCGCCGCGCCGGCGGTAAAGGTTCCGGCACCACAAGCAACAAAAGGAGCAAGGCGGGAACGGCCAGGGCGAGGGTGACGAGCGCGAGGGTGCGCAGGTCAGACGCTATTCCACCCGGAGCGAGCGCAGGCACAAGCGCTGAGAAGACGATGCCCGCCAAGGTCGCGGCCTCCCGCCAGGCGGTGATGCGCGCGCGCTCGTCATAGTCGGCGGACAGTTCCGCCCCCCAGGCCGAATGCGGCACATTGATCAACGTCCAGCCAAAATAGACCAAAGAGGCGCAGACGAAGAGATGAAGTGCTCCCGCTCCCTCGGGTGGGACAAAGAGCAGCCAAACGGCCGGGGCGGCGATCAGGCCGCCGGCAGCGATCCAAGGCCGACGCCGCCCAAAGCGCGAGCGCGTGCGGTCGGACAAAACCCCGGCGAGCGGGTCGGTGATTCCGTCGAGAAGCCGGGTGGCGAGCAGAACCCCCCCAACAGTGGAGAAGCCAAGCCCCATCGTTTCGCCCCAAAACGCGGGCAGGTAGACATTAAGCGGCAGCCCGAGGATCGCGAGCGGGAAGGCAGCAAGCCCGTATGAGGCGAGGATCGGGCGCGACAGACGCCTCGTGGGGAAGGCATGGCGAGGGATCACGGCCGGGCGAGTACAACACGCCCGACATCGATCCAACCAGCGCG
Organism: uncultured Elioraea sp.; assembly: GCA_938010425.1. Lineage (GTDB taxonomy): Bacteria > Pseudomonadota > Alphaproteobacteria > Acetobacterales > Acetobacteraceae > Elioraea. Next base: position 18,320 of record CALLUO010000083.1, on the reverse strand, counting down.
AAACCCCGTCTCGCAGTAGAGGAGGTAATACTCCCAAAGGCGACGGAAGCGCTCATCGAAAGGGCCTGAAGCGGCGAGCCGGGGCCAGGCGGCGCGGAACCGGGCGTGCCAGCGGGCGAGAGTTTCGGCATAAGAGGCGCCGAACCAAGTGTCGGACTTCCAGGCGAGGCCAACCCGCGCCACCTCTTCGCGCAGCCGCTTCGGCGAAGGCAGCATGCCGCCTGGGAACACGTAACGCTGAATGAAGTCGGCGCTGCGGCGATAGTTGTCAAAGAAACGATCGGCAATCGTGATGATCTGCAGCGCCGCCCGTCCGCCAGGGCGAAGCCGATCATGCAGCGTGCGGAAGAAGGTGGGCCAGTAGCGCTCGCCCACCGCCTCGAACATCTCGCAGGAGACAATACCGTCGAAGCTCCCGCGCACGTCGCGATAGTCCTGCAGCCGCACCTCAACCTGATCGGCAAGCCCGGCCGCGGCGATGCGGGCCGAGGCGAAAGCGTGCTGTTCCTTGGAAAGGGTGATCGCGACGGCGGAGAGTCCGAACTCGCGCGCCGCAGTCTCGGCGAGGAACCCCCAGCCGCAGCCGATCTCGAGGATGCGCGCACCTGGGGAGAGGGCGAGGGCAGCGATCAAGTTGCGCACTTTCCGCCGCTGTGCCTCCTCGAGCGTCTCGGCAGCGGGGTCGGCAAACTCGGCTGCGGAGTAGGTCAGCGTAGGGTCGAGCCACGCGGCGTAGAACTCGTTGCCGAGATCATAGTGGGCGGCGATGTTGCGCCGCGCGCCTCGCTTGGTGTTGGGGCGGAAGCGGTGGGCGAGGCGGGAGAGGAAGCGTACAAGGGGCCGGCCGTGCAGCACACGCCGCCACTCCTCCTCGTTGGCGGCGGCAAGCGCCATCACCGCGCGCAAGTCAGGCGTGCTCCAGTCCTCATCCAGCCACGCCTCAGCCCAGCCGAGCGAGCCGCCGAAGGCGAAGCGGCGCACCGCCCGCAGCGTATGGAGGCGCACTACGGCGGAGGGGCCGGGCCGGTTACCCACGACACGGTGCACCGAACCGTCGGGGAGGATCAGAGTCAGCTCGCCAGACCGGATCAGCCCGGCAAGACGAACGGCACGCGCGGCGAGGCCGCGCAGGCGCGTCGAGCTTTCAGCTGAGTGGGGCAGAGCGTGTTCGGAAACCGACATGGCGGGCTCAGCGGGCAGGTGTGGGTTCGACCTCGGGCGGAGGCAGGTAGCGATGGTAGCGCGCCCCTTTCCGCCACAGCTGCAGGGCGTGCCAGTGGATCCCGGCGATGACCTTCAGCGTGACCAAAGGAAACCGGAACAAAGCGCGCGCCAAATGGGCGTCTGTCATCGGTTCAAGCCGGCCGACCATGGAGGCGGTGAGGAGCCGCTCGCCTGCCTCGGTTTCGTCGATGACAAGGCTGAAGCGGTCGCCCTTCATCGAGAGCGTGAAGGTGTACCGGGCGTCCATGCCGATGAAGGGCGAGACGTAGAAGGTTTTGGAGGCGGCGTGGCGGTGTGGGCCCTCGCCTGCAAGCGAGGCGACATAAGGGTGCTGGTCGCCGAAGGTGTTCTTCACCTCGTAGACGACTGCGGTGTCGCGACCGGCGTCGTCCGAACAAAGGAAGAGCGAGATCGGGTTGAAGACGTAGCCGAACACCCGCGGCAGGGCGAGCAGGCGGATGCGGGCGGGAGGGGCGATTCTTTGCGTGGCGAGCTGCTGTTCCACCCAAGGGCGGAGGGGCGAGCCGTCACGGGCACCATGATCACGCGCTTGGAATGACACCAGACCCAACCGATTAACGCGGAACAGGCGGGAAGATCTTGCCGCCTCCTCGGCGCGGTCGAGATCGATCAGGAGCAACCATAGTCGGTACTGGAGTCGGTGCCGGAACGGGCGGTGCCGCACATGCACCACCCGCGCGGTGAGGATGTGCGCGGGTGGCTCGATCACGGCAGGGCCTCACCCTCCGCCCGGGTGTGGGTGGCGCGCCAGGGTGGGGGCGCGCCGAGCGCCTCGGCGACGCGGACTGCCGAGGCGATACCATCTTCGTGGAACCCGTAACCGCACCACGCACCGCAGAAATGCACGCGATCCCGCCCCTGGATGGCAGGTAGCGCCCTCTGCGCAGCCAACATGGCGGGATTGTATTGCGGGTGACGATAGACCCGCTCGACCAGAACCGAATGCGGATCCGGCTCCCGGAAGGGGTTGAGCGAAGCGATGAGCGGTACGCGCGTGTTCAGGTTCTGCAGCCGGTTCATCCAATAACTGACGGAAACCGCTCTGGTTTCATCGGCCTCCCCCGTCGAGAGATAGTTCCAAGAGGACCACACGCTCCTCCGCCTCGGCATCAAGGCTGGGTCGGTGTGCAGGATGAGGCGGTTCGCCTGATAGCGCACTGCGGAGAGGAGGCGCGCCTCAGCCTCGGTCGGCGGGTCGAGCAAGGCGAGGGCTTGGTCGCCATGCACGGCGAGCACGGCGCGGTCGAACCGTTCGGGCGCATCCCCCTCGCGCAGCACCCAAACCCCGGTGCCGTCGCGCCGGAGCGCGACCACTGGGCGACCCGACCGCACGCGGGAGCCCAAGGCCTGGGCGATTTTCGCCACGTACTGTTTCGACCCTCCTGTAATCGTGCGCCAGCGCGGACGCCCAGATAGCTTTAGAAGCCCATGATTCTGAAAGAACTGCACAAAGGCTCGGGCGGGAAACTCGCGCATCCCGGTAACAGAGGCCGACCAGATCGCCGCGCCCATGGGCAGCAGGTGATCGTGCACAAAACCTGCCCCGTAACCTTCGCGGTCGAGGTACTCGCCCAAAGTAAGGGTATCGTCTGCAGAGGCGATAAGGGCGGGGGCCCGGCGGTAAAAGCGGAGCAGATCAGCGAGCATGCCCCAGAAGCGGGGCGAGAGAGCGTTGCGCGGGTCCGCAAAGAGCTGGGCAAAGGTGCCGCCTGCGTATTCAAGGTCGCGATCGAGCCGGGCAACCGCGAAGGACATATCCGAAGGCTCTGTCGCTACGCCGAGGGCGGCAAAAAGGGCGACGAGGTTCGGGTAGTTCACCTCGTTGTAGACGATGAAGCCCGTGTCGACCGCGATGGGTTCGCCCCCGACCTCGACCTCCTGCGTGTCGGCGTGCCCGCCAAGGCGCGGCTCCGCCTCGTAGAGCACGACGTCGTGGACGTCGCGCAGCAGCCATGCACAGGCTAGGCCTGCAATGCCAGCGCCGATGACGGCGATGCGTTCGCGCCGCGGGGGAGGGAGGGTGCCGTGCATTCAGGCGGAAACCTTGTCGCGGGTGATGGTGGCAAGGGCAGCGAGCGCGCGGGCGCGGGCGGCAGCATGATCGACGATCGGGCGCGGGTAAGCACGCCCCAACTCAACACCGGCCTCTTTCAGCACAATCGGCGGCGCGGTCCACGGCGCGTGGATAAACTGGGCAGGAAGTTTCGCCAATTCTGGAACCCAGCGTCGCACATAGTCTCCTTGCGGGTCGAATTTTTGCCCTTGGGTGACGGGAGCGAAAATTCGGAAATAGGGTGCCGCGTCCGCCCCGCTTCCTGCCACCCATTGCCACGAGGCGGAGTTGGAGGCGAGGTCGGCATCGACCAGCGTGTCCCAAAACCATGCCTCCCCCTCCTGCCAGGGCAGGAGGAGATGCTTGACCAGGAAGGAGGCAACGATCATCCGCACCCGGTTATGCATCCAGCCGGTGTGCCAGAGTTGGCGCATGCCGGCATCGACGATCGGGTAGCCCGTTCTCCCTCGTTGCCAAGCCTTTAACGCCAGATCATCTTCGCGCCAGGGAAAGCGGGCGAATTCGGGCTTGAGCGGTTTATCCGGCATCTCTGGCCGATGCCACAGGAGGTGGTAGGAGAACTCCCGCCAGATCAGCTCCTTGAGGAAAGTTTCGGCCGAGAGGCTGTTGGCGTGGACGGAGGCCTCGACGGCGCGCCAGATACGCCCGGGTGAGATCTCTCCCCAGTGCAGATGCGGCGAGAGGCCAGACGTCAGGTCAAGGTCAGGGCGGTTTCGCGTCTCGGCGTAGGCAGCCAAGCCACGGGCGAGAAAGCGTTCAAGCCGTGCTTCGGCCCCAGCCTCGCCAGGGGTCCAGGTCTCTCGCAAACCACCTGCCCAATCGGGCGCGCTGGGCAGGAGGCGCCATGCCGCGAGATCCTCTGACCCGGGCCATCTGTCGGGGGCGAGCAGACGGTCGGGCACGGGTTGGGGGTCGGTCGGCGGACGGGCGGCGAAGCAGGCGCGCGCGAAGGGGGTATAAACGCCGTAGGGCCCCCCGGTCTTCGTTCGGACCGTCCAGGGTTCGAACAGCAAAGAGGCGTTGCAGCCGCGGATCTCGACACCCACCCGTCGCAGAGCCTCGGCCGTCTTCTTGTCCGCCTCGCGCGCCCAGGGCTCGTACAGCCGGTTCGCCAGCACGAGGGTCGCGCCCGTTTCGGCAGCAAGGCGGGGAATCTCCTCCTCCCACCGCCCGCGGCGCAAAACCATACGAGAGCCGCGCGCACGCAGCGACCGATCGAGCGAAGCGAGGGAGTGGTGCAGCCACCACAAACTGGCCCCACCGGGCGCCCAGCGACCAGGGCTTTCCCGATCGAGCACGAAGACCGGAATGACAGGCCGGCCACTGTCCGCGGCGGCGCGCACGCTTGGGTTGTCGGCGAGCCTCAGGTCCTGGCGGAACCAGAGCAGGACGGGAGCGGGCATAGCGGCGTTGGTCACGCCCTTGACATGGCCTTGGCAAGCGGTTCGGAAAGCGGGACGGCGGCCGCCAACGGGAAACTGAACAGCCTGTCCTTGCCGAGCAGAAACACTCGCGCCCCGCGCGGAAAAAGGCCACGGATGGCGGGATCCCGCACATCGAGCCCGCCCGTATAGGCCCCGAAGGCGGGCAGAAGCAGGCAGCGCGAGTCGGCAACGAAGCAAGCCCGCGCCACCCACGCCCCGCGCATCGTCACGGCTGCCTTGGGGTGTAAATGCCCCGAGATCTCTCCCGTCCGTCCACGCGGGACGTGGCGGAAGGTGAGAGGGGGCTCGTGGGCTTCCTCAGCCGCGCCCGGGTCGTGGTTCCCCGACAGCCAGGTGATCGCGGTGAGGCGGGAGAGGGTGGCAAGCGCCTCGCGCTCCGCCTGCCCGAGCCGTGCGGCTCCCGTCCTGTCGTGGAAGGAGTCGCCGAGCAGCACAAGTCGGTCGGGGCGGTATAGTCGAACCAGCCGGATGAGCCGCTCCAGCGTAGCGCGCGAGTCGTAGGGGGGAACGAGCGAGCCCCGAGCAGCCAGCGCCGAGCCCTTCTCTAGATGCAAGTCGGCCACCGCGAGCAAACGCCGCGCCGGCCACCACAGAGCGCCGGAGGGGTCAAGCATCAGCCGCTCGCCGAGAAGATGGAGGGGGGCAGCGGTCATTCGGGCAGAGGAAGCGAGGCCTGACGTCGCGCGCGGATGGTGCGCAGAGTGGCGCGTCCTGGCGTGCCGAGGGCAATGCCGCCCCGCCGGCGCTTGCGGTCGCGCGCCACATTAGCGCGGTGAACGGGATGGACGGGACGGTCGCCCCGCAGCATGGGCGCGGTGGCAGCGGGGGGCTCAGCCTCGCCGCGCGCCTCGGCGATGAGCTGCGCGGCTTCGGCTTCCGCGAGCAAGGCATCCTCCCCCTCGCCGGTGGCGACGCTCTCTTTGCCGACCTCAAGCAGAACGGGCACAGCAAGCGGAGAAACGCGCGAGAGGGCCATGTGCACGATGCGCCCGCGCGCGCGACGAAGCATCACAGCCACCCGCGCCACATCGACGAGGCCGCGCGCTGCATCTGCCCGGGTCGCGCGCAACAGGACGTGGTCGGGTTCGTACTTGCGCAGCACGTCGTAGATCAGGTCCGTGTTTACCGTCAGCTGCCGCCCAGTCTTGGTCCCGCCGAGATGGTTGCGTTCAACAAGGCCAGCGATCACCGCGACATGGCGGAAGGTTCGCTTAAGCAGGGACGATTCGGCCATCCACTCTTCAAGATCCTCGCCCAACATGTCCTCATCGAAGAGCTTGGCCACGTCGTGCGGTTCCTCCGCCGACCACACGGCGAGCACGTAGTCGGTGGCGACGAAGCCCAACGGGCGGAAGCCTGCGCGCTCCATCCGCCGTGTCAGCAGCATGCCGAGCGTCTGATGCGCGTTTCGTCCTTCGAAGCAGTAGGCGACGAGAAACCACCGCCCGCCGCGTGGAAAGGTCTCGACCAGCAGATCGTTCGCTCCGGGCAAGCGCGACCGACGGCGCTGCAGATCGAGCCACTCAGCGACGTCGGGCGGAAGGCTCTGCCAGCGAGCGGGATCCTGTAGGAGCGCGCGCACGCGATCGGCGAGGAAGGTGGTGAGTGGCAGCCGTCCGCCGGCATAGGCCGGCACCTTGGGGTCGTCACCTTGTGCGGGCGAGCACTCCACGATCGTCTCGCGCAGCCGGTCGAAGCGCAGCAGGCGGCCAGCGAACAGAAACGTGTCGCCCGGATGAAGGAGCGAGACGAAATACTCCTCGATCTCGCCTAAGGTTGCCCCGCCGAAGCCTCGCCCGAGCTTGACCTTGAGGAGAGGGGCCTCGACGATGGTGCCGACATTCAGCCGCCAGCGCCGCGCTGCGCGCGCGTCGGCGAGGTGAAGTCTGCCCTCGGCATCGCGAAAAAGGCGTCGGAAGCGGTCGTAGGAGGAGAGCGCGTAGCCACCATCCTCGACGAAGCGCACCACATCATCGAAGTCCTTGCGCGACAGGTTGTGATAGGGGGCGGCGCGCGTGACTTCAGCGTAAAGCTGGTCCGGGTGAATGGGTCCGGCGCAGACCGTTCCCATGACGTGCTGGGCGAGCACATCAAGCCCGCCCTGAGGCGGCGGGTCGCCATCGAGTGCTCCCTCGCGCACGCCATCCAGAGCGCAAAGGCACTCGAGCAATTCGAAGCGGTTGGCAGGAACAAGGACTGCGCGCGAGGGTTGGTCCCAACGATGGTTCGCTCGACCGATGCGCTGCAGAAGCCGCGACACGCCCTTCGGCGCACCGACCTGGACGACGAGATCGACCTCGCCCCAGTCGATGCCGAGGTCAAGCGAGGAGGTGGCGACCACGGCGCGCAGTCTGCCCGCCGCCATCGCTGCCTCAACCTTCAGCCTCTGGTCGCGCGCGAGGCTGCCGTGATGCAGCGCAATCGGCAGCGCCTCGTCGTTGAGACGCCACAGCGCAGCGAACACGAGTTCCGCCTGGGCGCGGGTGTTGACGAAGACGATGGTCGAACGATGGGCGCGGATCAGATGGTAAATCTCCTCTGCTGCCATCAGCCCCATGTGGCCAGACCAGGGCAGGGGGCCTTTGGGCAGGCGGATTTCGATCGCAGGTGCAGCACCGGCCGGAGCCTCGATCCGGTCCACCCCCGTCCCTCGCCCGTCGGCGGAGAGGAAGGCGGCGAGGTGACCCGGCCACGGCGCGGTGGCGGAGAGGCCGATCCGCACTGCGCCGGGCGCCAGCGTGCTGAGGCGGGCGAGACAGAGGGCGAGCTGATCGCCCCGCTTGGTGCCGGCCAGGGCATGGATCTCATCCACCACCACGCTGCTAAGGCCAGCAAACAGGCGGGTAGAATCCGGAAAGGAAAGAAGGAGGGCGAGGCTTTCGGGGGTGGTGAGGAGGATGTTGGGCGGGGTTTCGCGCTGGCGTCGGCGCGTCGCTTGGTCGGTGTCGCCGGTGCGCACATCGAGGGTGATGGGAAGTCCCGCTTCGGCGACAGGGCATTCGAGGTTGCGCGCGATATCGGCGGCGAGCGCTTTCAGGGGGGAGACGTAAAGCGTGTGCAGGCCAGGGCGTGGTGCGGCGGCGAGGTCGACGAGGCTGGGCAGGAAGCCGGCGAGCGTTTTGCCCGCCCCAGTGGGGGCGAGCAGGAGGACAGAGCGGCGGGCGCGCGCCGCCTCGAGGACAGCGCGCTGGTGCGGGTGCAGCCGCCAGCCCCGGCGCGTGAACCAGGCGGCAAGCGGGGAGGGCAGAAAGGTGAGGTCGGGCGGGGCGGGTCTCGGCTCCGTCACGCCTTGAGTGTAGGCGTTTCTGGGCCTTCCGCCACACCCTGAGGGTTCACGGCCGGGCAAGCGGGGCCCACATCGCGCGCGATGCCTCCGAACCCTGAAACTTGGCTCCTCGTCCGCCCTGAAGGCCTCTATTGCGAACCGGCCGACCTGTTCATCGACCCGGCCCGTGCGGTGCCACGCGCGCTCATCACCCACGCGCACGCCGATCACGCCCGGCCTGGCCACGGCGCGGTGCTCGCCACCCCCGAGACCCTGGCCCTGATGACCCGTCGGCTCGGGGAAGGCAGGGCGGGGCTATCGCAGCAGCCGTTGGCCTATGGCGAGAGCCTCGACATCAACGGCGTACGAGTCACTCTTTACCCCGCTGGCCACGTGCTTGGCTCCGCCCAAATCTTGTTGGAGTGGCGCGGCAGTCGCGTCGTCGTCACCGGCGACTATTGCCCGCGCCCGCAACCGACCTGTGCGGCCTTCACCCCCGTCGCGTGCGATCTTCTGATCACAGAGGCCACCTTCGGCCTCCCCGTCTTCCGCCACCCACCGGCCGAGGGCGAGATCGCGCGCCTTCTCCGCTCGCTCGCGGTCTTCCCCGACCGCACCCACGTCGTTGGCGCCTATGCGCTCGGCAAAGCGCAAAGGCTGATCGCGCTTCTGCGCGTCGCTGGCTATGATGCGCCGATCTTCCTGCACGGTGCTCTCTTCCCGCTGATCGAGGTTTATCGTGCCTTCGGCCAGACCTTTGGCGATCTTCGCCCGGCGACGGCTGCCGACAAGGCCGCGCTCAAAGGCGCCCTTGTCATCGCACCACCTGCTGCGATCCAGGACCGCTGGGCGCGTCGCCTGCACGACCCGGTGGTCGCACTCGCCTCGGGCTGGATGCGCGTGCGCCAGCGCGCCAAGTCGCGCGGGGTGGAACTGCCGCTCGTCATTTCCGACCATGCGGATTGGGATGAGCTCAACGCCACCGCCGACGCCACCCAAGCGACGGAGGTGTGGGTGACGCATGGGCGCGAAGAGGCGCTGATCCACGCGCTCGCGTCGCGCGGGATCCTGGGCCGGGCACTGTCGCTGATCGGCCGCGGCGAGGAGGATGAGGGCGGCGGCCCTGAGACCGAGGCGGTGGAGGTAACGGCGTGACCCCCTTTGCCCAACTGTTGGAACGCCTCGTCTTTTCCCCAGCGCGCAGCGCCAAGATCGCGCTCCTTCGCGACTGGATTGCAACCCGCCCAGACCCCGAGCGCGGCTTCGGGCTCGCTGCGATCTCGGGTGAGCTTGCCTTCTCCGCCGCCAAGCCCGCGCTGATCCGCGCTCTGGTCGCCGAACGCACAGACCCGGTGCTGTTCGGCTGGTCCTACGACTATGTTGGCGACCTTGCCGAGACGGTGAGTTTGATCTGGCCTGCCCCCGCCTCCCCGCCCGGCCCCGCCCCCACGCTTCCCGAGGTGGTGGACGCCCTTGGCAAGGTGGCGCGGACGGAGTTTCCCGCGCTGCTCGCGCGCTGGCTCGACTCGCTTGACGCCTCAGCGCGTTTCGCTCTGATCAAGCTGATCACGGGCGGCGTGCGGGTGGGCGTCTCCGCCCGCTTGGTCAAGGTCGCTTTGGCGGACCATTACCGGATCGATGTGAACGCGATCGAGGAGGCCTGGCCTGCCGTTACCCCGCCCTATCTCGCGCTGTTTGCCTGGCTTGAGGGGCGCGGGCCGAGGCCGCTGAGCGCTGACCGTCCTGTCTTCCGCCCGCCCATGCTCGCCAACCCGCTGGGGGACGGCGACCTTGCTACCCTCGATCCAACCGACTACCGCGCGGAATGGAAGTGGGATGGCATCCGTGTGCAGGCCTGTGCCAGCCCTGGCGGGGTTGCGCTGTTTTCCCGTGCGGGCGAAGACATTACGGCGGCGTTTCCAGATGTCGCCGAAGCGCTGCGTGGGCTTCACGCTGTGTTGGATGGCGAGCTTCTGATTGTGCGCGATGGCCGGGTGGCGCCCTTTTCGGAGCTGCAGCAGAGGCTGAACCGGAAGTCGGTGTTGGTGCGCTTGCTGCGAGAGTTTCCGGCTATGATCCGCCTCTACGATATTTTGTTCGAGGGGGCGGAGGATGTGCGGTCCCTGCCTTTCGACGAACGGCGCGCGCGGCTTGAGGCATGGGTCGCCCGCGTTTCGCCGCTGCGGATGGATCTTTCCCCGCTCGTTCCGTTCCAAACTTGGGACGAGCTTGCTGGTCTTCGCGCCGCTGCGCGTGAGGCCGGCATCGAGGGGCTGATGCTGAAGCACCGCGCCTCTCCTTACGTGCCGGGGCGGCCGAAGGGCCCGTGGTTCAAGTGGAAGCGCGACCCGTTTGTCATCGATGCCGTGCTGATGTACGCCCAGCGCGGCCACGGCAAACGGAGCTCCTACTACTCGGACTACACGTTTGGTGTGTGGACCGAGGAGGGCGAGCTTGTGCCCGTTGGCAAAGCCTATTTCGGCTTCACCGATGCTGAACTCGTTTGGCTCGATCGGTGGATCCGCAATCACACCATCGCCCGCTTCGGCCCGGTGCGCGAGGTGGAAAAGACGCTTGTGCTTGAGATTGCCTTCGACGCCGCCCAGCGTTCCAGCCGGCACCGCTCCGGTGTTGCGCTGCGCTTTCCGCGGGTCAATCGCATCCGCACCGACAAGCCGGCTGCAGAGGCCGATCGGCTTACGCAGGTGCTGGCCCTGGTGGAGAACCGCCGCGACGCGGCGTGAGCTCACGATATCCTTCGCATGTCCGGAAGACCCGCATGGCGAAACCGGTCGGTGTGATGATCCGCGTGGTCGACGGGGCGCGCTCAGGTCGCCTTCCACGAGAGCGCGCTTAGGCTGAAGGTCACTCGTCGTTTTTTCTACGACACAGTCACTCTAGTCTCTCTGCGTGGGGAGGAGAGCCTGTTCGAAAGTGCACTCACCCTCCATACGACCGCACCCAGCCTGTTATTCGCGGCATGTGTGGCGAAAGCGAGGGCCATATCGTTTCGCGGTAGACGACCTCGATGCCGAGCATGCACGGTTGGCGGCGGCAGGCCTTGCGTCGGAACCGAAGCGCCACGGCCGCTAAGGCTGATTGGCAGGCGTTAGCGGAAATTGCGCGCATCAAACAGGAACGCGGCCGGGTCCTTGCCGAAGCGGCGACGAGGCGGGCAGGTGCGCGTGTCGCGATCATTCGGCCGGCGCACCTCATCCGCCCGCGCCATCGCGCGTGCCCACGCCGCGCCATCGCCCTCCTGCCCGTGCAAGGTGGCGAGAAGATCGGACCGATCAAACACCCGCTTCGCCACCAGGTGGATAATCGGCGCCGCCCCGTAGTCCTGCCTCTCCACCACCCCCTCCACCACCATCAGCCTGGCAGTGACGATCGCGCTGCGATGGCGCGCAAGCACAGGGGGAAGGATGACGACGTTCGCCTGGCCGAACTCATCCTCTAGAGTGACGAACACCACGCCTTTCGCACTGCCAGGCCGTTGCCGTACCAGAACGAGCCCGGCGAGCTGTACACGGGCTCCTTCGCGCGCGGTGAAGAGGGCGCGGCTGTCTCGGCAGCCGAGGCGAAGCAAGGAGGGGCGAAGAAGCGCAAGCGGGTGGGCGCGTAAGGAGAGGGCAAGGGCGGCGTAGTCCGCCACCACCTCCTCGCCAAGCCGTGCGGCGGGCAGGGCGGGGGCGGGTTCGGCGAAGAGATCGCCCTCGGCCGCGGCAAAAAGGGGGGGTGGTGCGGCGAGAGCGCGCGCTTCCCACAGCGCTGCCCGGCGGGAGAGGCCCAAGGAGGCGAGGGCATCGGCCTCGGCCAAGCGTTCGAGCGCCCCCTGCCCAACCCCGGCGCGGCGGGCGATCTCTTCCAGGCTCTCATAAGGCTTGCCGTTGCCGTGCGCGCGCGCCGCAACAATGGCCCGCCCATCCCGCTCGGCCAACCCCTTTATCTCGCGCAGCCCCAAGCGCAGGGCAACGCCGCCCGCACTCTCCACGCACGGCTCAAGCGTGCTGTCCCATTCGGAAGCGTTCACCTCGGGCGGCCGCACCACCACACCATGCGCGCGCGCATCGCGCACGATCTGCGCCGGCGCATAAAACCCCATCGGTTGGGAATTCAGCAGCGCGCAGGCGAAGGCGGCCGGATAATGGCACTTGAGCCAGGCCGAGACGTAGACGAGGAGGGCGAAAGAGGCAGCGTGGCTTTCTGGAAAGCCATAGGTGCCGAAGCCTTCAATCTGGCGGAAGCAGCGTTCGGCGAAGTCCCGCGCGTAGCCGCGTGCCACCATGCCCTCCACGAGCTTGGTGCGGAACTCGTGGATGATGCCGACCTTGCGGAACGTGGCCATGGCGCGGCGCAGCTGGTCCGCCTCCTCAGCCGTGAAGCCAGCGGCGACGATCGCAATCTTCATCGCCTGTTCCTGGAACAGAGGCACGCCCAGCGTGCGCCCCAACACCGCCTCAAGTGCGCGCGATGGAAAAGACACCGGCTCCTCACCGTTGCGGCGCCGCAAGTAAGGGTGCACCATATCGCCCTGGATGGGGCCTGGGCGAACAATCGCCACCTCGATGACAAGATCGTAGAAGCAGGCGGGCTTCAGCCGCGGCAGCATCGCCATCTGGGCGCGGCTTTCGACCTGGAACACGCCCAAAGAATCCGCGCGCGCGAGCATGGCGTAGACGGCAGGGTCCTCGGCCGGAACGGCGGCGAGTGAAAGGCGCTGGCCGTGATGGCTGGCGATCAGGTCGAAGGCCTTGCGGATGCAGGTGAGCATGCCGAGAGCAAGCACGTCGACCTTGAGGATGCCCAGACGATCAAGGTCGTCCTTGTCCCACTCGATGGTGGTGCGGCCCGCCATGGCGGCATTCGTCACCGCGCAGAGTTCGATCAAAGGGCCTCGCGTGATGACGAAGCCGCCCACATGCTGCGAAAGGTGGCGCGGAAACCCGGTGAGCTGTTCGGCAAGCGACAGGGCAAGCGCCAGACGGGGTTCGGTGGGGTCGAGACCTTGCGCGCGCGCAATCTCCGCCAAGGAGGACTCTCGGCCGGGCCCCCATGTTGCCTTGGCGATGCGACCGGTAACGTCCTCGGAGAGCCCAAGCGCTTTCCCCACCTCGCGCAGGCTCATTCGCGTGCGCCAGTGGATCACTGTGGCGGCAAGCCCCGCGCGGTCGCGCCCATAGCGGGCATAGATCCACTGGATAACCTCTTCGCGGCGTTCGTGCTCGAAGTCGACGTCGATGTCGGGCGGTTCGCGTCGTGCAGCGGAAACGAAGCGTTCGAACAGGAGGTCGTGCTTGGCGGGATCGACAGCGGTGATGCCCAAAGCGTAGCAAACGGCCGAGTTCGCCGCCGACCCGCGCCCTTGGCAGAGGATGCCGCGAGAGCGGGCGAAGCGGACAATCTCGTGCACGGTGAGGAAATAAGGCGCGTAGTTCAGCTCGGCGATCAGCGCGAGTTCGTGCTCGATACGGGCTCGCACCGGCTCCGGCACGCCGTTTGGCCAGCGCTCGGCCGCCCCCTCCCAGGTGCGCGAAACAAGCGTTTCCTGCGCCGTGCGGCCCGCTTCGACGATCTCATCCGGGTAGTCGTAGCGAAGATCATCCAGCGAAAAGCGGGTGGCGGCGACGATCTCTAGGGTGCGCGCAACCGCCTCAGGGTGGCGGGCGAAGAGACGCGCGATTTCCTCGGGCGACTTGAGATGGCGTTCGGCGTTCGCCTCAGCCGCGAAGCCGAGCCCCTCCACCGTGCAGCCGAGGCGGATGGCGGTGAGCACATCGGCAAGGGCACGGCGTTCGGGGGCGTGGTAGCGCACATCGCCGAGGGCGACGAGCGGGGTGCCAGCCTCGCTGGCGAGGGCGGCGAGCGCATCGAGGCGGCGCTGGTCGTCGCCGCGCAAGCCGACCGAAGCGCCGAGCAGGAGGGGAAGTACGGTGCGGCCACGCAACGCCTCGGCATCGGAACGAAGGCGTTGAGCGAAGCCCGCGTCGGGTAAGGCGGGCGCGGACGGGGGGAGGGCAACGAGCACCTGACCTTCGGCATGGGCAAGCAGGTCCTCGCGCCCAAGGTGGCACTCGCCCTTGGGCGCGCGCAGCTTGCCGATGGACAGGAGGCGGCAGAGCCTGCCCCAGGCGGCGCGATCAGAGGGGTAGCAGAGGAAGGAGGAACCATCTGTCAGATCGAGCCGGGCGGCGGGGAGGAAGCGTAAGCCCTGCGCTTTGGCGGCGAGGTGGCCGCGCACCAGCCCGGCCACTGTGTTGCGATCGGTGATGGCAAGCGCAGCAAGCCCCAAAGCGCGGGCCGTGCGCACAAGTTCATCGGGGTGAGAGGCGCCTTCGCGGAAGGTGAAGGCGGAGAGAGCCTGCAGTTCGGCGTAACAAGCCATGGCGGGAGCAGCGGGGCTTAGCCGAAGCGACCGTGCAGGAACCAGGCCCGGGTGCTTCCCTCGCCGGTGGCGAACACCCAGAGCCGTCGGCCGGAGGCGGTCTCCACCCGCCAGTAGTCGCGCCACGCCTGGCCGGCGGGCGGGAGCCACCAGGCGGGAAGGATCCGCTCAGGCCCTTCGGCGCGGGTGACGGGCTCCTGCCCGATCGTCTCCGGAGGGCCATCGGGGAGGGGCGAGCGAGCAGGAAGGGGTTGGGGGCAGGGGAGAAGGCGGAGGGGGCGCGGCTGCTCTGGCCAGGGGCCGCTGCGCGGGGGCGAGGCAGGGTCGGCCGCGCGCAGCGATCCCTCCGGCCAATGCGCGGGGAAGGGGTCGAGGCGGAACACGGCCTCCTGCCCGAGCCGGTTGCGCAGCCGGTCGATCAGCCGCGCAAGCGCCTCGCGCCGGGCCGCTGCCTCGCCGCCTGGTCCTGGCAGGCTGCGCTGGTAGGCGCCGAGCGGTTCCACCGAATCCGCCGCCAGCACCAACCGTTCGATGCCGAAACCTGGGTCGATGCGCTCGATCTTCGGGAAAAGGAGCCGCGCGAGGTGATGTGCGTCGCGGCTTGCTTCTGCCGTGCCGATGCCGAGGCGCTGGACGGTGGCGTCGCTGCGGTAGCAGGCCAGGCTAAGGCGGCGGGCACCCAAGCCCCGCTCGGCGAGGTCGCGGCAGAGGGAGGCGAGGAGGCGAGAGAGAGCGATGGCGATCGCCTCTGCGGTGAGCAGGGGGTCGGGGCAGTCGAACACCGCGCGGGCGGGAGGCGTGGGGCTGAGGGGGGTGATGGGGCGAAGGCTCCGCCCCATCGCCTCGTCGAGGGTGGCGAGGGTGGAGGGGCCGAGGCGTCGGGCCGCAGGGCCGCGGGCGAGGGTCTCGAGATCGCCCACCGTCTCGAGACCGAGCCGGGCGCAAAGATCGGCGGCTTCGGGGGCAAGGCGCAGGGCGGCAAGAGGAAGGCGACAGACGGCCTCGGCTTGGCTGCCGGGCGGAACGATCCGGTCTTCGGCCGAACCGCGGGCGAGAGCGAGCGCCCCGGCGGCGGTATCGGCCATCGCAGCGCGGACGGTGAAGCCCGCGCGGCGAAGCCGGCCGGCGGCAGCCTCTAGCAAGCCCGGCTCGCCGCCGAACAGATGGGCGCAGCCGGTGATGTCGAGGAGCAGCGCATCAGGCGGGGCGGGGGCAGCGAGAGGGGTGAAGCCACTTGCCCAGGTGGCGAGGGCGCGCAGGGCGGCCGCATCGGCGGCAGGGGCGGCGGGCAGGGCGACGAGCGAAGGTAGGGCGGCGAGCGCATCGGCGAACGGCAAGCCAGGAGACAGGCCCGCCCGTTCCGCCGCCGCATTGACGGCGGCGAGGTGCCGCGCCGAACCTGTTGTCTGCCAAGTTGCACAGGGTCGGTCGTGCAAGGTGGGGTCGCGGCGCGCCAGCCGGTCGGTGGCGAGGCGAGGCAGGAAGAGAGCGAGGAAACGCCGGGCCTCAGCCATCGCCTCCCTCCTCGACGAAAAGAGTGTGGCGGGTCTCGTTCCACTGCACGATCCAGGTCGCGGGGTCACCGCCGCGGGCACGCAGGAGGTCGAGCCGCCAGCGCGGCGCAGGCATCAGGTAAGTGGGGCCAGGAGAGCCGGGCAGAGACGAGACGCGCCAGCGGCTGCGCGCGGCGGAGGGAGGTCTGCCCCCAACATCTCGCTGCAGGATTAGGCCTGTGCATCCGCTTTCCTCGGCTGCAAGGTGAAGGCGACGCGAAGCGGCGAGGGAGAGCGTTGATGCGAACACGAGAACGGCATTCAAAGCTTTGCTTCTGAAACATTCCTCTGCTGCCCAAAGCAGGTCCTCGGGCGGTGCACGCACCACCAGAAGGCCAGCGGGATCGATCCCCCAAGCGCGAAGCCCGGCCGGAAACGGGTCGGGCCGAGTGGCGATCCAGCCAACAGAGGGCCCTGCCCGGGCAGCGATGAGGCAGGCAAAGGCCACGCCCGCGCCCTCGTCATCGGCCACAACCTCGTGCAGCGCGCCGCGGCACAGCCCCCGCCAGGGCAAGGCGCGGTCAATCGCTGGGGCGAGCGACAGCGGCGGGAGGGCCGGGCGCGCGGGCGGTGCCTCTAGCCGGGCGAGGCGGGCTCGCAGGTGGTCAAGCACAGTGCGGCGATCATTTGTCTCATGGGGGGTGGCCGGCATAGGGTCCTCGCGCGTGTTCTAGATTTGTTCTAGTCGCGAAGGCGCAAGTCAACCGCGCGCCGGGTGGGGTTCGCGCTGGCCGCAGCCTGACCCACATCAAGGTCGCACGGCGCGCACCCGTGCTTTATGATATCTTCGCTGAACCGAAGGAAAGGGGTTTCGCCATGAAGATGGAACTGAACATGGGCACGGCTGACCGCGCGATCCGCGCCGCGGTGGGGGTGTTGTTGATCGCGCTCGCGCTGTTCGGCCAGATCGGGCTTTGGGGTTACATCGGCGTGGTGCCGCTCGTCACCTCCATTCTCGGCTACTGCCCGGCCTACACGCTCCTGGGCATGAACACCTGCGGCACCTCGAAGGCCTGACGCGGGTGGGGGCGGCTGTTGCGCCGCCCCATCCTTCCTGCACCGGTTAGACGCCGAGATAGGCCTCACGCAGCCTGGGGTCGCGCAGAAGAGCGCGCGCCTCGCCCTCATGCGCCACGCGGCCTGTCTCCAACACATAGCCGCGATCGGCGATGGCAAGGGCGGCGGCGGCGTTTTGCTCGACCAAAAGGACAGTGAGGCTCCGCGCCCGCAATGCAACCACCGCTTCGAGGATTTGATCCACCAGCAAGGGGGCGAGCCCCATCGAAGGCTCATCGAGCAGAAGAAGACGCGGGCGGCTCATCAGCGCCCGGCCAATGGCGAGCATTTGCTGCTGCCCTCCCGACAGCCCCGCCGCCGGCAGCCGACGCTTCTCCGCCAGCACCGGAAACAGAGCATACACTTCAGCCAAGCCCTCGGCCGCGTGCTCGGCCCCGCGGCGGAAGGCGCCAAGGCGGAGATTGTCCTCTACCGAAAGGGGGCCGAACACCTGCCGCCCCTCCGGCACCTGGGCGATGCCGCGCGCGACGCGCGCGTGCGGGGGAAGCGTGTCGATGCGCTCGCCCTCGAATAGGATCGTGCCGGCGCTGATCGGCTGCACGCCGGAGATCGCGCGCAACAGAGTCGTTTTGCCCGCGCCGTTGGCGCCGATGAGCGCGACGATCTCGCCCGCCCGCACCTCGAGCTCGACCCCTTTGATCGCCTCGATGCGGCCATAGGCGGACCGTAGCCCCTCAACCCGCAGCATGCGCCACCTCCGCTGCGTGCCGCCCCAAGTAGGCCGCCACCACCTCCGGGTTTGCGCGCACCTCAGCCGGCGTGCCTTCCGCCAGCATCCGCCCGTGGTTCAGCACCAGGATGTGGGTGGAGATGCGCATGATGAGCTTCATGTCGTGCTCGACCAAAACGACCGCCGCCCCACGCTCGGCGATGGTGACGATCAGTCGGTCGATCTCCTCCGTTTCCACCGCGTTGCAGCCTGCGGCGGGTTCATCGAGCAAAAGCACCTTCGGCTCGGCAGCGAGTGCACGGGCAATCTCAAGCCGTTTCAGTGCGCCGTAGGGCAGCGCACCGGCAGGGTCATCCGCGCGCTTCTCCAGGCCCACGAAGGCGAGGAGTTCGCGCGCCCGCTCACGCGTCGCGCGGTTTTGTCGCAACACCGAGGGCAGGCGGAACAGGGCGGGGATAAGGCCGCGCTCCTCGTGCAGATGCCGCCCCACCATGACGTTCTCCAGCGCAGTCATGCGGAAAAAGATCTGCAGGTTTTGGAAAGTGCGGCAGAGCCCGCGCGCGGCGAGGAGATGGGGCGGCAGGGCGGTCACGTCCTCGCCTGCCA
>CALLUO010000082.1 GCA_938010425.1 uncultured Elioraea sp. | reverse complement strand
GGGCGGGCCGGTCTCGGCCCCATCGTGTGGCTGCCGCTCGCTTGAAAATCTCGATGTGGCTGGCCACGCTCGGCGTTGTCGGTGTCGCAGCGGTCGAAGCTGCCGCGGCACCGAGCTTTTTTGTCCTGCAACCAGTGGATGGTTACACGCAGTCTGCGGTGGCCGCCCTGGCAGGTAACGGGCAAGTGGTGGTTGGGGCGTCCAGCAAAGAGCTGGTCGCGACGGCAGCGACGAAGTGGGAGGTTGCCAACCCCTCGGCACCCTTTCGCTTGCCGGAGTTGTCTGCCGGCGTGCGCGACACAGCGAACGCGGTTTCCGCCGATGGCTCCGTGATACTCGGAACAGCGTTTCCTCAAGCGGGCGGTTCGAAAGCGGTCCTTTGGACCAACATAGGGGTTCAAGTCGTGCCACCGTCTTCTGAGGGAGGGGTTTGGGATAACTAGAACCCAAGTCTTTTGTCCATGTACGGGTTGAAGCTATCGCGCGATGGAACGGTCGCTGTTGGTTGGGAGTTTCAGGGTAACGGTGCCTACTACGGTTTTCGTTCTACGGGCGGGACGACACAGCTTTTGAAAGGAGAGCCAGGCCAGAACTATACGTTGCCGGCGGCAATATCTGGCGATGCAACAACGATTATTGGTGGGCAAACCGATCCTCTGTCAGGTGTGGTTTGGCGGGCGCAGAGTGACTCATCAATTTCATCTCAGACCATCAACCTCTCACCGGGGCAAAGTCTTAGGTCTCTTTCGGCTGACGGCTCGATTGCCGGTGGGTTTGGCAGCACACCATTTTATATTTCAGACTTTCAAAATTGCCCTCCGAGTTGTACTACCGTGAACGTGCCATTCGACTCAAATCTCTTATTCTCTAACGGAGCTTTGCAGGTGATCTCATTGTCAAACGATATTTTCCTTGGAAGCGTCCAAATCTCAGGTGAGTCCCATGCATGGATTTGGGTGCGAAGTGAACCGACCGCCCAGCTTCTCACAGCCTACCTGTCGAGCAAGGGGCTTGGCGGCGAGATCGCAAGGTGGAAACTCACTTCAGTGGTCGGCATTTCGGACGACGGGCTGGTGCTCGCCGGCAACGGCTATGACCCAGAGGGCAAACTCCGAGGCTGGGTTGTGCGGCTTGATCCCCCCACCCCCGTGCCCGAGCCAGCCACCTTTGCCATCGTCCTCATCGGGCTGCTCGCGCTCGCGGCGGCACGGGTTCATCGCTTGGCCTAACGGCGGCCATCAGCCTGAACGGGGCCTGTTCGCCGAAGCCTTGTTCCACAGCGTGCGGAACGGCGCGGGTTGCCACAGACCCGCGCCTTTGTTGCACACCAAGCCAACCGATCTGCAGCAGCCTTGATTTTACCTTGGCCCAGGGGATCAGCAGAGCAAGACCAGGCGATTCAGATCGGCTTTTACTGGAATATAACCTCGTTGCGACGAAGCCCTCATCTTAGTCTTACCCGTGTCTTGCGCAGCCTGCCTGATGTTCGCGCGTTTCTTGCCCCTTGGGCAGAGATTCACAGGGCGAGGATGTGTCCGCCTCCGCTTACGAGAGCTTCGAGGGGTTGCTCAACCGCCTTGCGCACGAAGGAGGCGAGCGCCGCACACACCGTGCTGATCTCCCCAGACAGTCTCGCGTACCAAGACAGTTCGCCCCCACGAGCAGGCCCAAGCGTTCGAACCGGTCGGGCAAGCCGCTACACCAAACCGCTGCGACCGCCGCGCGCAAAGGTGCGCGCTAGCCCCTCTGTCAGCGGCATCGGGTCGAAGCCGAGCAGTTCCCGCGCTGGAGTGATATCAAAGGCTTTGTCCTCGACGAGGCGGCGAATTTCGGCGCGCTGCACCCGCGGCAGTCCTGGCAGGGTGGAGATGATCGCGCCAAGGGCAAAAGCGACAGCGAGCGGGACGGGTAGGATCGCGACGCGACGCCCTGCTGCACTGGCAACGGCGCGAACAAAGGCGGCGTAAGAGACGGGTTCGGGCCCAGCCAGCACGATGGGCTCGGCATGGTAAAGGCGTCGTTGCACTGCAGACACAACAGCGCGCGCGACATCATCTATATGCACAGGCTGAATGAGCGACCGCCCGCCCCGCGGCAGAGGAACTAGACCAAAGCGCGTGAGGGCCGCGATGCGGCGGACATTGTTTTCCCCGCCCGCGCCATAAATCATCGTGGGATAAAGAAGCACGCCAGGGCTGCCGATGGCGGCAAATGCGTGCTCAAGCGCGATCACTGTCGCCGCGCGATGGTCTGGCCAGGCGGTCCAGCGCCGCGTCGAGCCAAGCAGCACCAGGTGCGGGACGGGCGGTGCAAGGGCGAAGAGGAGAGCGACCGAAGCCTCGACCGGCGCACAGGACACCACGCTGTCCATCCCGGCGCAGGCTTTGGCTTGAGACGCGACATCGGGGGCAACGACGAGCTCGGCTTCCGCTGGCGCGTCGATTGCCCGCGCGGCATCGCGCACGATGGCGCGCACGGAGAAGCCTGCTGCGCAGAGGGCGCGCGCCACCACAGCGCCCGTTTTGCGGCCGGCGGCGAGAACAGCGACAAGGTTTGGCTTCCTAGCCTGCATCATTTTGTGGCATCTGAGTACCGCTCACGTCAAAGCGGCTTTCCGCTTGACTTTCCGGCCACCCCTGCGTAAGAAGCGGGACCTGTATCGGCGCGGTTTCGCGGAAAGACACAATGAAGAGCACGCCTTCGCTCAAACCCTCCGCCGTCAAGAAGGAGTGGTGGTTGATTGACGCTAACGGCCTCGTTCTCGGCCGGCTTGCCTCACTGATCGCGGCGCGGTTGCGCGGCAAGCACAAGCCGACATTCACACCGCACGTCGATTGCGGCGATCACGTCGTCGTTGTCAATGCCGAGAAGGTGCGCGTGACCGGCAACAAGGCGAATCAATCGGTGTTTTACTGGCACACCGGCTTTCCTGGCGGAGTGAAGGGCCGCACGATCAGCCAACGCCTCAGTTCGCGCCACCCCGAGCGGGTGATCGTGAAAGCCGTTGAGCGGATGATCACCCGCAGCCCACTCGGCCGGCAACAGATGCGCAACCTGCACGTCTATGCAGGTCCGACCCATCCGCACCAAGGCCAGTCGCCGAAGCCGCTGGACATTGCTGCAATGAACCGCAAAAACAAGGTGGCCTGATGATGAGTGCGGAAGCGCAAGCCGTCCGTTCCCTTGCTGATTTGAAGGAGTTGGGGCTCGGCACCGCTGCTGCCGCGGAGGCGCCCAAGCGTGAGCCAAAGCGCGATGGGCTGGGACGCGCCTACGCCACCGGCCGTCGCAAGAACGCCGTCGCGCGGGTCTGGATCAAGCCGGGATCGGGCAAGATAGAGGTGAATGGGCGGACGGCCGAGCAGTATTTTGCTCGCCCCGTGCTGCGTATGCTGATCGCTCAGCCCTTTCTGGTCGCTGATCGCTATAACCAGTTCGACGTTTACTGCACAGTTACCGGCGGCGGCCTTTCCGGCCAGGCAGGTGCGCTGCGCCACGGCATTAGCCGCGCTCTGGTGAACTATGACCCCGAGCTGCGCAAAATACTGAAGGCAGCAGGCTTGCTGACGCGCGACCCACGCGTTGTCGAGCGCAAGAAATACGGCCGACGCAAGGCACGCCGCAGCTTCCAGTTCTCGAAGCGCTGATCGCAGCAGTGTGCAGACGAGGGGTGGGGCTGCCCTTGGTTCGGCCGCCGCGCGCGAGCTGAAACGGGCGAGGAGCGAGACGATGCAGCCGATCCGTGTCTTTATCGATGGCGAAGCAGGCACAACAGGGCTGCAGATCCGCGACCGGCTCGCCTCCCGTCCCGATGTCCGCCTCGTGGCGATCGACCCCGCGCGGCGCAAGGAGCCAGACGCGCGTGCAGAAGCCATGGCATCGGCCGATATCGCCATCCTCTGCCTGCCCGACGAGGCGGCGCGCGAGGCCGTCGCGCTCGCCACCTCCCTGCCGGGCGGAGGCCCCCGCCTCCTCGACGCTTCCACCGCCCATCGCGTGGCCGAGCACTGGGTCTATGGTTTCCCGGAACTGTCGCCCGACCAGCCTGCCAAGATCGCGCAGGCCCGATATGTCGCTAACCCAGGCTGCTACCCAACCGGGGTTATTGCCCTTCTTCGCCCTCTGATCGACGCCGGCCTCATCCCATCCGATTTCCCGATCACCATTACTGCCGTGTCTGGCTATTCGGGCGGCGGACGGTCGATGATTGAGGCGTATGAAAGGGGCGAGGCGCCAGCATTCGAACTCTACGGGCTCGGGCTCGAGCACAAGCACCTGCCCGAAATCCTACGATATGCCAAGCTCACACGTCGCCCGATCTTCCTCCCCTCGGTTGGCAACTTCCGCCAGGGCATGCTCGTGTCCATCCCGCTCCATCTCGATGCGCTCCCGGGCCGACCGGAGGCGTCCGATCTCGAGGCTGCCCTCGCCGCGCATTATCGCGATGCGACCTACGTATCGGTCGTTGCCACAGCGGGGCGTGTCCGTCTTGAGCCCGAGGCGCTGAACAACACAAATCGGCTGGAACTCTTCGTGTTCCGCAACGAGGCGCAGGCGCAGGCCGTGCTGGTGGCGCGGCTGGACAATCTGGGCAAGGGTGCGGCGGGGGCAGCGGTGCAAAACCTTGAGACGATGTTCGGGCTGGCTTCGGTCGAGCCCGCCCTCGTCTGACACTAGAGGCCCAGAGTTTCGATCTGGCGCGCGATTACCAAGCGCTCATCAAACAGAGACTCGGCGCGTGCGCGCGCGGCAGCCCCATATCGGGCGCGCAGGGCTGGATCGGCCACAAGAGGGTGAAGCGCCGCGACGAGCGCTCCCACATCGCCGACCGGAACGAGCCGTCCCGTCTCGCCCTCCACCACCTGTTCACGCGTACCGCGAATGGCGGTCGCCACCACCGGCAGGCCGCTCATCATCGCTTCTGCCACCGTGCGCGGCATGCCCTCGAAATGGGAAGGAAGCACGAAAATATCCGCTGCACGCAGGACGCGCTCCACATCTGCCCGCCGCCCAAGCAGCGTAAGACGAGAGCCAAGCCTGGCCTTGGCCTGCTCGATCACGGCATCGATCCGACGTCCGTGGTCGGAAGCAAGCCGCTCACCCACCACCCAGACATGCACTTCAGGCAGATGTTCAGCAGCGGCAAAGAGTTCTGCATGTCCTTTGTGCGCAACCAGCCGCGAGACAATGACCAGCACCACCGCCGTCTCGGGGGTCGCGGCCTCGGCGCGAAGCCGCGCGCGATCCTCGCGATCTGCCTCGTCGCGGATGGGGCGGAAGCGGGCAGGATCGACACCGTTGCCGATGGCGATTGCACCGCGCGGTGATGCAAGGCGCAGCCGTACTGCAAGGCGCGCCTCTTCGCTGCTTTGCGTAAACAAGGTGGTTTGACACCGCGCGGCAAGGGCTTCCGAAGCGAACATCAGTGCCCGCACCAAAGGATTGCCAGGCTTAAGGAAAGAGTAGCCGTGCGAGGTGTAGACAATTTGCGGCACGCCAGCCGCACGCGCGGCAAGGCGCGCAAGGTGGCCTGCGACCGGATAGTGCCCGTGCACGATATCGAACCGGTGCCGACGCAAGATCTCGCGCAAGTGCCGATAGGCGCGGAGGTGCGCAGCCAGATCAAGGCTGCGCGCAAACGGCACGGGATGGATCGCGAAACCTTCCGCCCGCGCTGGGTCAAGATCTGGACCGTCTGCAGCGGCGACCTCCACAATATGGCCACGGTCGCGCAAAGCGCGCATGAGCGGCAGCAGGAAGTGCCGCACCTGGAAGTCGATGGCGGCGACCTGCAGGATCCGTCTTGGCGTGCTCATCGCGCGGCGCGCGCCCGGAGCCAGGCGGAGGGGATCAGGGCGGGCGCAAAGCCTGCGCTGCCGGCGCGTCCCGCAGCATGTAGGCCCCATTCAGCGTTCCGACGCGCGAGATTGAGAAGCCCGCTTGTGTGCGATCGCCCGGCCTGAAGAGAGTTCCTCGCCCAAGCGTGCCGCGGCCCGGGCAGCCACGCCGCAACTTGGGGCGAACATCCGTTTTTTTCGCGCTTGAACACAGGGAAGGTGACGACAAGTCGGCCGTAGGCCTCAGCGAGATCGGCGGCGCCGAGCAGAGGGGCGATCTTGCTTTGGGTCTCGCCAGGGCGGCACAGCGCACCCGCAGTCCCGCCGCAGACAGCGTCCGAAAATCGCTCTGATATCGCATCGAAAGCCGCGGCGAGACGTCGGCGGAACACAGCCGGCACGCGCGCCAGCCGCGGCCAGTGCGGATGGGCGAAAACGTGGCGCCGATCTCCGCCAAACAGCTCGTCTCCGCCGTCTCCGAAAAGCGCCACCGTGACGTGGCCGCGGGCGAAGCGACCAAGGAGCACGGTCGGACTGGCGGGCGCGTCGGCGAAGGGTTTGTCGAACACGTGGCCGAGGTCGGCGGCGAGGGAGAGCGCGTCTGCCTCGGTCGCGGGCAGCACCTTGTGCCGGATGCCGAGGGCCAGGGCGACGGCCGACGCCTGCGGGCTTTCGTCGTAGCCAGAATCGGCGAAACCGATGGTGAAGGCCTGTGTGGTGGTAGGGGCGAGGCGTGGCATCGCCGCCACCAGGGAGAAGGGGGCCACCCCGCCGGAGAGGAAGGGGCCGACCGGCAAGCCGAAAACTCGCTGGCGGCGCACGGAGTGTTC
Organism: uncultured Elioraea sp.; assembly: GCA_938010425.1. GTDB lineage: Bacteria > Pseudomonadota > Alphaproteobacteria > Acetobacterales > Acetobacteraceae > Elioraea. The sequence goes on along the minus strand of CALLUO010000082.1, from coordinate 12,131 downwards.
CAGTACCGCATCGACCGCTTCGGCCGCCTCATCGGGCGAGAGAGCGGCACACGAGTTTTCGCGGGCGAGAAAAACGATGTTGAACCACCGTGTGTCGATGGAAGGCCCGATCAACAGGACGCGCACGAGGCTTCCCGGCGGCACGTGGCGCACGCGCGCACGGAGCGATCGTGGGGCGGGGAGATCGTTGAGGCGAAGACAGAGAGAGGCGCTTTTGGGATCGATGTGGCTCGTGAGCCTTCCTGCCCCCTCAAAAGCGCGCATTTCGCCGCGCAGCAGGATCGTTCCGTCTTCGTATTTGTATAGAGGGGGCAGCTTGATGCGCGCATGCTCGCGAGCGAGCCAGAACACACGTGCGCGCCCGTTGCACGCTGCGAAGGCGAACAGCGCATCAAACCTGGGCAGGGCCACCTTGACTTCCCAAGGGGTGAGCGCGGCGAGCACGACAGCGGCGTCGTTCTCGTGCGGGACAGCCACGCCGTGCGCGCGCACGGCCGCACGCTGGTCGCGGTCGTCATAGAGCTCGCCGTTGTCGGTGATCGCGTAGCGTCGGCAGGCCAAGCGCATCGGCTGGGCACCGCCCAGCGAAAAGTCGATTTCCATGAGGCGGCGAGCGGCGAGGGCGGCAGCCATAGCCGCGGCGCGCGCCTGCAGAGGCTCGGCCGCGCTTGGGCGGCGGGGGAAGACGCCGCTAAAGCCACACATGCGCTGGGGCTCAGCCTCCCCCCGCCCGTGTCAACGCCCATCTCACGAGGCAGGGCCCATCTTCAGGTCCTCCTGACAGCACGATTTGCTGCGTGCGCCGCCGCTCCTCGGCGCCGGCATAGACGCTTTCCTCCAGGGAGAGGCGTGCCCCGTCGGCACGCATGACAAAGCCACCGCTGTTTGGGGTGCGCAGAAGCACGCCTGCCCCGTCCTGCTGCAGGCTCGCCGTCACCGAGGGGTGGAGGTGAAAGCGGATAGCGAAGGGCTGGGGCAGGGGGGCCTCGATCGCGTCTTCGCCGCGAATGTCCTCGCCGCTGTCACCGAGATAGAGACGGCGGCGGTGGATGGCGGCGAAGGGCTTGCGCCAGCCGTCATGCGACGCGTCCAGCCAATGGGCACCGTTCGCCTCATGCCGCTGCAGGGTTACCTTCTCGGGGCGGCGGCCGAGGCCTTCGGGTTTCAATTCTGAGGAGTTGACGTCGGCGATCACCAGGGTCGAGTGGGCGGCGGTGGCACGCAGCGCGTCGCGCCAGGTTTCGGGGGCGGCGGGTGCGGCGCCGCAGTTGACGATCAGGCGATCGCGCCCCACCGACAGTTCGAAGGCGAGGGTGCCGGCATGCGCCACCCTGTCCTGGCCGCGCGGCGGCGGGGCGCCGGCATCGACGATCAGCACGGTGCGGCCTGCGGCCAAACGCTCAAGCCGCATCGCCGGTGCTCGGGCCGCCGGGCGCATGCGCGCCTCGGTCTGGGCCAGGAGGAGGGAAAGGAGTGGCGGCGAGCCTTCACGCGAGCCGTTGAACAGGGCAAGGCCGCCATCGCCGTGCCGCAGCGCGGCGAGCATCGGGGCGGCGCGGGCAAGGGCGGCGGTGAGGAGATCGGGAATAGCGACCTTGGCGGTGGCCAGCCAGCTGCGGAGCTCGACCAGATCCATCAGCACCGCGGCGAGACCCTCGGGGCTACGTTCGATATGGCCGCCGTCGGGCAGGATTTGGCGCTCGATTTCCTGGTTCAAAAAGCGCAGGGCGCGCGCGAGCCAGATCTCGCCCCCTGGCAGGGAGACGCCTGCGGCGATAAGCCCTTTGAGAGCGGTGAAGGCACGCCGATCCATGGTCTCGGCCGGCAGCGCAGCGGCAAGGTCGCGCGCATCCTGCCATGCCCGCGCCATCATCGCTTGCCGGAACGGCTCGTCTGCCGAGGCCGCGACGAAATCCCAGTGCGCGAGCCAGGCGGCAAGCCGAGCGCCTGTTGCGGCCTCGCTCCAGGCGATCGGGGGCAGACGTGGTGTGGCCTCGAGCCAGCCGAGGATCAGGGCGCGGGCGCGAAGCCGCGCGGCGTCGCTGCCCAACGCCCGCAGGTCGCGCAGCCAAGCGAAGCCGTGGACCAGTTCGGCCGCCACCTCAGGCCCAGATACTGTTGCCCAGGCCTCGGGCAGCAACGGCAACACACTCCCTTGGACGGAAATTTCGCCCTTCAGCAGCCGGCTGCCCTGGGTCGGCTCGCCCGGCCAGGGGTCGCGCAGGGCGAGCACAGGTTGATCGGGGATACGGGAAAAAGGAGCCGAGATGATGGGCATTCGGCCGAGCAGGCGCCGGGCCGAGCGCAACCAGCGGCTTGGGTCGAGATCCGCAGCCATCGCCCCAAGGAAACGGTTTCGGCAAGAAAGGCAAGCCGGGTCCTGTCTGGCCCCGCCCGAACCCAGGGCTTAGAACGGCAGCTTGAAGCCTGCCGGTAGGTCGAGCCCGCCGGTAATCTTGGCCACCTCCTCGGCGACCAGAGACTCGGCCTTCGCTTTGGCGTCGGAGATCGCGGCGACGATCAGATCTTCGAGCACTTCGACCTCGTTTGGGTCGAGCAAGGAGGGATCGATCTTCACCCGCCGCACCTCGGCCCGGCCTGACATGGCCACCTTGACCATCCCTCCCCCGGCCGCGCCCTCGACCTCGAGGCTGGCCAGCCGGCTTTGCATTTCCTCCATGCGGCTTTGCATCGCTTGGGCCTGCTTCATCATCTGGGCGAGGTTCTTCATGGTTGGTCCTCTTGCTCGAGGGCGTCGTCGAATACGACATCTGCCGCGTCTGCATCCTGTGCCGCGACAGTCTGTGGCTCAGGGCGAATCGCTGAGGCTTCGCGCACAGCCGCGATGCTGGCTCCGGGGAAAGCATCGAGTACGGCGCGCACGAGCGGGTGCTGAGCGAGGCGGGCGCGCAACGTGTCCTGCCGCAGGCGATCGCGTTCGGCAAGAGTGGGCGCGCCAGCTTCCGCCGAGACGGCAACCGTCCAGCGTCGCCCCGTCGCCTCGGTGAGAAAAGCAGCGAGCCGCGGTGCGAGGTCGCGCGGCGCGTCTGCTTCAGGGCGGAACTCGATGAGGCCCTCGCCGATTCGGACGGGGCGGACATAGGCTCTGATGGAGGAAGCCAAGCGCAGCTCGCCCTGTGCGGCCGCCAGCGCCGCGATGTCTTCGAGACTACGCGGCGAGGGAGGCGATGCTGCGCTCGCCTCGGCCGGGACCGCCAGGGCGGCGACCGCGTTTCTGCCTGCAGTTCGCAGCGCGCTGGGCACAGGCGCACGCGGCGGCGCGGGGGGCGGTGGTGCAGGCGCTGCATCCACGCCAGAGGGCTCGCCTATTAACCGACGCACGAGGTCGCCGGGCGTGGGAAGGTCGGCCACATGAGCGAGGCGGATCAGCGCCATCTCGGCGGCGGCGAGCCGGTCGGTCGCCTCCTGCGTTTCTGCCAGCCCTTTCAGCAGCATTTGCCAGGTCCGCCCCAGCACGGGCAGAGAGAGGCGTTCCGCCAGGCGAGGCGCGCGTACGCGCTCCTCCTCCGTCACCGCTGCGGAGACAGCGGGCCGTCCCACGGCCTTGGCTCGGGTGATGGCGTGGGTGATCGCGAGGAGATCCTGCAGCACCACGGCAGGATCTGCCCCTTGAGCGTGGGCATCGCCCAACAGGTCGAGCGCCTCGGCAAGGCGCCCAGCCATCAGCGCCTCAAACAGGTCCCAAACCCGGGCACGGTCTGCCAGGCCGAGCATGCCGCGCACCGCTTCCGCCGTAACGGGCCCGTCGCCAGCGAGCGCGATCGCTTGATCGAGCAGGGAGAGCCCATCGCGTACTGACCCGTCGGCGGCGCGGGCGATCAGGGCGAGCGCCTCGGGTTCCGCCGCTACCCCCTCACGGGCGGCGATCTCCGCGTAATGGGCGGTGAGTGTGGCGGTTGGAATACGGCGGAGGTCGAAGCGCTGGCAGCGCGAAAGGACGGTGACGGGGACTTTGCGGATTTCGGTCGTGGCGAAGATGAAGACGACGCGCGGCGGCGGCTCCTCTAGAGTTTTCAGCAGCGCATTGAACGCTGCCGTCGAGAGCATGTGCACCTCATCGACGATGTAGACCTTGTAGCGGGCGGAGAGGGGGGCGTAACGCGCCCCTTCGATCACTGTCTCGCGTACATTTTGCACGCCGGTGTTGGAGGCAGCATCGATCTCGAGCACATCGGGGTGGCGGTCATCGGCGATGGCGCGGCAGGCGTCGCAGACCCCGCAGGGTGAGACGGTGGGGCTGGTACGCAGGCCATCTGGACCGATGCAGTTCAGCGCGCGGGCGATGATGCGGGCGGTGGTGGTTTTGCCGACGCCACGCACGCCGGTGAGCATGTAGGCGTGCGCGATGCGGCCCGAGGCGAAGGCGTTGGTCAGGGTGCGTACCAAGGCTTCCTGGCCGATCAGCGACTCAAAGGTCTGCGGCCGGTATTTTCTCGCCAGCACGCGATAGGGGGGCGGAGAGGGGGTGGCAGGAGCGGCGTCTGCGGCGGGCGGGAGGATTCTGTCGCCGAACAGGCTTGGCGTAGCGGGGTCAGTCTGGGGCGGGTCGGCGGGCGTGCCGAACAGGTCGGACATGCGCGGGCGAAGCGCTCCCTGGACCGGGCTCATGCGGGGGCGGGAGACCGGCGTCACGACCCGGGCAAGAACCCGTTACGGCTGCTTCCTTCCGGACCTGACCGGGTTGGCGAGGAGCCCGTCCGTCGCCGATCTCCCACCACCCTTGTAGCACGGGGCGGTGCCCTTGCGCCAACCCCGATCCGGTAGGGGCCGCGGGTCGACGAGGTCCAAGGAGCATGGCACGGTCTTGCTCTCTCAGGTCAGTTCCGTTCCTTGGAAATTCCTTCATCCGTTCCGTGGAAATTCCTTCAACGGCAGTCCGCTCGATCGCGTCTCTCACCCTCGCGACGATGCGGCCTTCGTGCAAGCGCAGCTAGAGACGCACAGCGCGCTGTTCGTTCCGATCTGGCAATCGTGCAGCCTGATGCGGCTGCGGCCGGAGGGGGCGGAGGCTGTCCTCCTTTTGGCCTCGCCCGCGGCCCGACTGGCTGTGGCAGAGCGGCCCTTGGGCTCTGCTCGGGCTCGAACGGGGACTAGGAAGTGTTCGCGGTCGACCTTTCCGCTGAGACGAGCCGCTAGCCTTGGTCGGCGGGCCGGAGGGGATGGCGTTTGCCGACCTGCGCGAGGCGGCGAGACTTTTGCTGGCAGCTGAGGCAGCCATGCTTGGCAATGCCCGTGCCCTGATGCACTGGCGGACGCGCAAGCGTTTTTGCGGCGTAGGCGGGGCAGCCTGCAAACCACGCAGTGCAGGACATGTCCTGCAGCGCCCTGGCTGCGGCGCGTCTCACCTTCTCCCGCACTGATCTATCGGTGACATGCTGGTGACCCGCAGGGCGGGCGGGGAGGAGAGGGCTCTGCTGGCTCACAATCGTCGTTTTGCCGTGGCGCACATGTTTTCGACACTGGCGGGCTTTGTTGACCCTGAGGAAACCTTGGAGGAGACAGTGGCGCGCGAGGTTGCGGGAGGAAGATGAGCTGCAAGTGCACGCGGTGCGCTATCATTCCTCGCAACCGTGGCCGTTCCTATCCTTCCTCATGCTCGGCTTCATGGCCGAGATGGACAAGAGCAGACGGGTGCCGAACGGTGAGGAGTTTGCCGAGGCGCGCTGGTTTTCGCGGGCTGAGCTGCGCGATCTCGACCGCGTCGGGATCCGCCTGCCTCGGCTGGACAGCATCGCCCGCTGGCTCATCCTGAACTGGGTTGGAGAGAGGATGGGTTGAAGCGCATCGCTGCCCTCTGTCTGCTCGCCGCGTGCGGCGCGCCGGCTGTTCTTCCGGCCCCGCCCGGCATGGCCGAGACTGATCCGCGGGTTGTGGCGTGTCGGACCGAGGTCGAGGCTGATCCCGCGCTCGCGGCTTTGGCCAGAGCGTCTCCCGCCTCTGCCTCGGCTGACTCGTTTCGCCGTGAGCTCGAGGCTGCCCGTCGCGCCGCATTCCGTCGCTGCCTTGCGCGCGAGGGGATCGTTGCGGGAGGCGGGATTGCCGCCCCGGACGGGCCAACGGACCGTTGGCGTGCACCGAGCGAGCGCCGGTTGAGTGGGACGGCGGGCGGGCTGCCACTCGGCCTGCCGCGCGCCGTTGGGTACTGAGGATTGGGATGCGGCGACGCGGCTGTCTCACGTCGCATGCGATCGTTTAATTCCTGCGAATAACCTTGCCACATGAGATGCACGTCGGTTTTTGTGGCACTCCTGTTCGTCCTGTTGCCTCCTAACTCGATGATCAGCACCATCGTATGCGCGTGCCTCGATTTTTTCTCTTGCGCGATACATCCGTAGGTAGTAAAGTCGCGGTGCTGAACGGGAAGGGTGGTGCCATGCGCGTTCTGTTGGTTGAGGACGATCCGGTTTCCGCACGCACGATTGGCCTGATGCTGAAATCGGTTCAGATCATCGTTGATCACGCGGCAAGCGGCGATGAGGCGATCGACCTAGTGCGAACCTACGATTACGACATCGTGATCCTCGATTTCCTGCTGCCTGACATGAAGGGGGCGGACGTGATCCGGGAGATGCGGCGGATGAAAAACGCAACGCCGGTGTTGGTGCTCTCCGGCCTGTCTGACCAGCAGACGAAAGTCCGCTCTTTCGAGTTGGGGGCAGACGATTATTTGGTTAAGCCGTTCGATCGCGAAGAGCTGCTTGCGAGGCTTCGCGCCATTGTCCGTCGCGCCAAGGGGTTTGCCGAGTCCACCTTGCGGGTTGGTCCGATCGAATTGCGGCTCGGCGCGCGCGAGGTTTTTGTCAATGGCAGACCTGTCCACCTCACGGGCAAGGAGTTCTCCATCCTCGAATTGCTGATGCTTCGCCGCGGCACGGTGCTGAGTAAGGAAGCCTTCCTGAACCACCTGTACGGCGGCATAGACGAGCCAGAGATCAAGATCATCGACGTGTTCGTCTGTAAGCTGCGCAAGAAGCTGGCTGAAGCGACGGGTGCGCAGCTGATCGGCACCGTGTGGGGCCGCGGGTATGTGCTGCGCGAACCTCACGAGGTGGCAAGCGCGACGAAAGGCAGTGAGACAACACGCGTGGAGGCCCAAGCAGTCTGACGCGCGCATCGGCCTTGATCAGACGGTCTTCTGCCTGCGCGGCACAGCTGAAGCGAGGCGGAAGCACAGACGACGCCCATGAAGCCGCGTGTCCATCGGTCGCGGCGAAGCGGAGCAACGCTGAGGCCGCCCGCAGCGTCAGTCACCCATTCCATCTCCCGGTCGCCGCGTAGGCCAGTGCCACGCTGGCACTGTCTCTCAGTTTGAGTTGACCTCTTTGGCCTTGGCAGAGACGTAGGCGAGCGGCAGGCAGACAGCCACGGGGCAAGGCTGCGGCCAAGTGGCGGGCCTGACCCCCGGCCGCGTGGAGCCGGACCGCTGCCTCAGTCCCCAGAGGTCACCGTGCGCCGGTAGGGATGCGCGGGATAGACACCGAGGATCCGCGTCTCGCGCGAAAAGAATTGCAACTCTTCGAAAGCACGCCGAAGCGGGCCCTGCTCCGGATGGCCCTCGACATCGCACAGGAACTGCGTTGCCGTAAATGCACCACCGATCATGTAGCTTTCGAGCTTCGTCAGGTTGACGCCGTTGGTGGCGAACCCACCGAGGGCCTTGTACAGCGCAGCAGGAACGTTGCGGACACGGAAGACAAAGGTCGTCATCAGGCCGGGACGATCGGCAGGCGGAATGTCCGCGTTGCGTGCCATCACGTAAAAGCGCGTCGTGTTGTGCGCCGCGTCCTCGACGTTTCGGCGCAGGATCTCAAGCCCGTAGAGTTCGGCCGCGAGTGCGGAGGCAATCGCGGCGTCCTCCACGCTTCCAAGACGGGAGACCAGTGCGGCCGACCCGGCGGTGTCGGCCTGCACCACCGGCTCGAGGCTCAAGTCGCGCAACAGGCCGCGGACTTGGCCCAAGGCGACCGCGTGCGAATGGACACGCCTGATGGTGGCGAGGGTGGCACCCTTCGGCGCGAGCAGGCAGTGTTCGATGCGCTGGAAGTGTTCAGCGACGATGTGCAGCCCGCTGTCAGGCAGAAGGCGATGGATGTCGGGCACGCGCCCCGCAAGGCTGTTCTCACAGGGCAGCATAGCGAGCCGCGCCCGGCCTTCGCGGACGGCGGCGATCGCGTCCTCGAAGGTGACGCAGGGCAGCGTCGGCGCCCCAGGATACGCCGTCCTGCAGGCGAGGTCAGAATAGGCACCAGGCAGCCCCTGGAAAGCGATTGCAGCGCCGGTCATGCCGAAGCCCTCCCTTCCAGGATTGCCCGAGCGCGCGCCAGATCCTCTGGCGTATCTACCCCGAACGGAGCCCCCTCCCTGCGGATGCAGAAAATCCGCAGGCCCGCCTCGATCGCCCGCAACTGCTCAAGCTGCTCGCGCTGTTCGAGCGGAGAGGGAGGAAGCGAGACAAAGCGTGCCAAAGCAGCGCGTCGCCATGCATAAATGCCGACATGGTGCCACCGCGGCCCCTCGCCAAACGGCACGGGAAGGCGCGAGAAATAGGGGGCCGGCGCGATCTGCTCGCCCTCGCGGAACACGACGGCCGCCTTGACCACTTGGGTCGCGTTCGCCTCCGCCTCGCTGCGAATCGGCACCACGAGTGTGCCGATGTCGCAGCCGGGATCATGCAGCGGCTCAAGCACGGCGCGAATGGCGGCGGGGTCGAGGGTGGGCAGGTCGCCCTGCAGGTTCACCACAACGTCATGCCGGGCTTCTGGGTCGAGGGCGGAGAGGGCGGCGAAACATCGATCCGACCCCGAAGGAAGGGCAGGGTCGGTGAGGATGGCAGTGCCGCCTGCCGCCCGCACCGCCTCAGCGATCTCGGCCTCCGCGCAGGCCACCGCGACCGGCCCGACCTGCGCCTCTTCGGCCCGGCGCAGCACGTGCACAATCATCGGCAGCCCGGCGATCATCGCCAAAGGTTTGCCCGGCAGGCGCGACGCCTGCATGCGGGCAGGGATCAGCACGATAGGGGAGAGCGGCACGAACGTCGCGAGGGAGGTTGATGGCGTCAGCGCTCCGGCCTCATGCTGCCCGAACTTGCCCCGGTCAAGCCCTTCACCTCTCGGTCTGATCCCCGCCCGCGATGCCCGCCCTTGATCTCAACCTCGCCCGCCGCGTTGCTGAAGCCGCCGCCGATGCGGCAGCCGCTGCGATCCGCCCGCATTTCCGCCTTCCGCTTGCCGTGGAACGGAAGGGAGATGCGAGCCCGGTGACGGAGGCGGATCGTGCGGGCGAACGCGCGATGCGCCAAGTGTTACGCGAGGCTTTCCCCGACCACGGCATTCTCGGCGAGGAGGAGGGCGAGGAACGGGGTGGTGCGCGCTTCCTCTGGGTGCTCGATCCGATCGACGGCACGAAGAGCTTCGTCACCGGCCGCCCGACCTACGCTTCGCTGATCGGTCTGCTCGACGAGGGGGTGCCGGTGCTCGGTCTCCTTTCCCAGCCCTCTCTCGGCGAACGCTGGATCGGCCAGCGCGGGGAGCCGACGCGCTTCTTCTCGCCCGTGGGCGGGCCGGCCATCGCGCTCTGCCGTCCCTGCCGCACCCTTGCTGAGGCCCAGCTCTCCCTCACCACCCTCGATCTCTTCAGTCCTGAGGACCGCCCGCGCTGGGAGAGGCTCGCTGCCCGCGTCGCGCAAGTCACCTGGGGTGGCGATGCCTACGCGCACGGTTTGCTCGCGCTTGGCTGCATCGACCTGATTGCAGAGGCGACGTATAAGATCTGGGACTGGGCGGCGCTGGTTCCGATCATCGAGGGAGCAGGGGGTAAGATCACCGATTGGACAGGGCAGCCCCTTCGCCCTGGCGCCGACGGCACCGTGCTCGCCGCTGGCGATGTTGCGCTGCACGCTGCCGCTCTGGCTGTCTTGGCAGGGCGGATGAACGAGGCGTGACGCTGCCTCGGCTTGCCCCTAGCCAGCCTGGTTGTGATCTACTGCGCAGTGAGGATGCTGCGAGGGAGAGCGGGATGCTGAGACGCGACCTCTTGGTCGGAACTGGGGCGGCTGCCCTTGGCCTCGCCCTGCCGCACTCGGCCCCACGCGCTGTCGCGGTCGGGCGAAGCCATGCGCTGAGCCTTTTCGGTGAGCCGAAGCTGCCGGCGGGCTTCAGCCACTTCCCGTACGTGAACCCAAACGCTCCAAAAGGAGGAGAGGCGGCGCTCGCTGCCATCGGCACGTTCGACAGTTTCAACCCCTTCATCGTGCGCGGGGTCGCGGCGGCTGGCATCACCCAGATCTGGATGACGCTGATGCGCAGCAGCCAGGACGAGGCCTCCACTGAATACGCCCATCTCGCTGAATGGGTGGAGGTGGGGCCTGGGCGGGATTGGGTTGCCTTTGAGCTTCGCCGCGAGGCGCGCTGGCACGACGGTACGCCGATCACGGCGGCAGACGTAAAGTGGACCTTCGAGACCCTGCGCAGCCACGGGCGGCCCTTTTACCGAGCCTACTGGGGAGACGTCACGGAGGTGCTGATCGAGAGCGAGCGCCGGGTCGTGTTCCGCTTCCGCAACGGGGAGAACCGCGAGCTGCCCCTTATCCTCGGCCAGCTCTCCGTGCTGCCGAAGCACTGGTGGGAGGGGAAAGACTTCTCCCGCCCCCTGCTTGAGCCCCCGCTGGGTTCGGGCCCCTATCGTGTGGAAAGCTTCCAGCCGGGGCGCACTGTGACATACCGCCGTATTGCCAACTGGTGGGGAGAAAACCTGCCCACAGAGCGCGGGACCGACAATTTCGACATCATTCGCTACGAATACTTTCGCGACGCCACCGTCGCCTTCGAGGCCTTTAAGGCGGGGCAGATCGATTTCCGAGTCGAGAACATCGCCCGCGAATGGGCCACCGGCTACGACTTTCCTGCCCGCCGCCGCGGCCTTGTTCGGCTCGAGGAGATCCCGCACGAACTTCCTACCGGCATGCAGGCCTTCGTGTTCAACATCCGACGCGAGATCTTCCGCGACCGGCGCGTGCGCGAGGCGCTGATGCTCGCCTTCGACTTCGAATGGTCGAACGCCAACCTGTTTTTCGGCGCCTATGCGCGGACCACCTCCTATTTTTCGAACTCAGAACTCGCCTCTTCGGGCCTGCCGTCGGCTGAAGAGCTGGCCATCCTTGAACGCTATCGCGGCCGCATCCCCGACGAGGTGTTCACCCAAGAGTTCCGCCTGCCGGTGACGGACGGTTCGGGTAACAACCGCGAAAACCTTCGCCGTGCACTCGAACTCCTGCAGGCCGCTGGCTGGCGGGTCGACAACCGCCGTCGCCTAGTCGATGCGCAGGGCCGTCCCTTCTCCTTTGAGATGCTGCTCTCCTCGCCCTCTTTCGAGCGCGTTGCACTCCCTTACGCTCAGTGGCTGCAACGCTTGGGTATTGAGATGCGCGTGCGCACAGTGGACACGGCGCAATACCAGGCGCGGATGGATAATTTTGACTTCGACATGACGGTCGATGTCTTTTCGCAATCTCTCTCACCTGGTAACGAACAGCGCGACTTCTGGACCTGCGCCAAGGCGCGGGAGCCGGGCAGCCGCAACTCCATTGGCATCTGCGACCCTGTGATCGACGAGCTGGTTGAGCTCGTCATTACCGCGCAGGACCGCGAGTCTCTGATCCACCGCACCCGCGCGCTCGATCGCGTTCTGCTATGGAACCATTTCGTAGTGCCACACTGGCACACCCGCACCTTCCGCGTCGCGTACTGGGACAAGTTCGTCCGTCCCGAGCGCACCCCGCGCTATGGGCTCGCCTTCGACACGTGGTGGATCGACGCCGAACGTGCCCAGCGGCTGAATGAGGAGAGACGGCGCGCCAACCCGACCTGAGTTGGGCCATGACCGCCTACATCCTCCGCCGGCTTCTCCTGGTGGTCCCGACTTTGTTCGGGATCATGGTGATCAACTTCGTCGTCGTGCAGTTCGCCCCTGGCGGGCCGGTGGAGCAGATGCTCGCAGAACTGCGCGGCCAGGGCGGGCCTGGTGCGCCGCTTGAGCGAATCACCGGCGGCGGCACGGAGACCGCCTCCCCATCCGGCACCGTCCGCACCTTCGATCAGGCGAGTGCCGGCGAA
>CALLUO010000081.1 GCA_938010425.1 uncultured Elioraea sp. | reverse complement strand
CCGTTCGCCTCGGCGGCATGGCCCCAGCCCTGAAGCCCGTTGCCGACACGGGCTCCGTTCGCCTCGGCGGCATGGCCCCGGCGCTGAAGCCCGTTGCCGACACGGGCTCTGTCCGTCTCGGCGGCATGGCCCCAGCCCTGAAGCCCGTTGCCGACACGGGCTCTGTCCGCCTCGGCGGCATGGCCCCGGCGCTGAAGCCCGTTGCCGACACGGGCTCTGTCCGCCTCGGCGGCATGGCTCCAGCGCTGCGCCCGGCCGCCTGAGTCCCTCCAGCAGCCACCGTGGAACGGCCCCGCCCGCACCACGCGGGCGGGGTCTTCACACATGACACGAAAGGCGGCCGGGCGGCATCGAGCCCCTTGCCCGATCGTCACGTCGCCTCCGCTGGCCGGTGTGCACGCCTGTGGTGTCGTCTGGCGATGCGGAGCCGTTTCCCGTCGCAAAGACACAGGATCTCGACTGAGGCACGGTCGCTATCGCGTGCAGCGCTGTGTGATCGGACCGGGCCGCCCGAGCGCAGGTGTGAGGGGAGTCGAGCCAGCTAGGCCCCGGTCGGCAACGACGGCATCGCCATCGCTGCCGTCGTCACTCCCGCGAGTGATCCAAACCGACATACGCAGCAGGCGAGGCAGACAAGCTGTGCGCCGGTCGGGGGTCCAGCGCTGCGCTTCGGCAGGACGCGGATGCAGCAGCCCTCGCCGTCTCTTCCGGAAGGACCTGAGGGTCTTCGTCTCAGACACCGTGCGGCTTGGAAGTCCGCTCGCTTCTGAAAGATTTCTGATGACGCAAAGCGGCCATGCTGTGCACAGGCTCGCTGCTGCAGAGGCCAGTCTTTCCTTGCGGGATGCCGCTGCGGCCCCCAAGACGCTGTCACTTTTTCTGCGCAGCCCAGCCAGTTCGCCGCCTGCGGAACATTTCGCGCGCTCGAGTGCCCGGCGTGGCAAGCGCTCTGTCGAGAACAAAACGTCGCGCAGCGCGCCTGCCGGGTGAGGCGAAAGCAAGACACGGAGTACAGAAGCCTCCTCAAGGTTCGGACTGTCAGCGTGGGTTAAGGAAGGGGGGCGGTCACCCCACGGGGCCAACGTATGCGCAAGCCGCTGGCAAAGCGGAGATGTGGCCCAGAAACCATGCGGCGAGATGCCGCAGGGTACGCGGATCATCTTGCTGAAATTGCCGACGCTTGAGGTGCCGACGGAGGCCATCACCTCGCAGCCAAGGAACGAGTGCGAAGACGATGCGGGCGACCTCATCAGCCCAAAGCAGGATCCCATAGCGGTCCGACGTTCTGTGCTGCCTCGACTCTAGGGCGACGACGCTGCTCTCCCGCGCGCAGATGGTGCGCCGCCCGATCTGGGCCCGCAGGAGCCATGAAGCGTGGCGCATGCAGGAAAAGACGCGTTTGTGATCGAGCGGTGGCTCGTGCACACACCTCCTGGCGCAGCGTCGAGCAGCGCTGTGACGGGGCGATGGCCGTGAGTCGGGCGCGCGTCGGTGGTGGCGCGGATCTCGGCGCGCACGGCCTCATCTTCTGCGCGACGATGGGGCCACGCTGCAAATGATGCGAATCAGCAGTACCTTCGCGCGCCATCGCGCCGTTGGGAAGATCACTGCTGTGCCACCGTCGCCCCACTTTCCTCAGGCGAGAGCGTAAGCCGACCGCGCCCCGTCGATTGGTACGAAGCGCGTGCTCACGCCAAGAACCGTCTCGGCGCCACCAAGATACATCACCCCATCCCTGGCGAGGACAGTGGCGATATTGTCCAGCACCCGCGCCTTCGTTGGCGGATCGAAGTAAATGAGGACGTTCCGCACCAAAACGATATCGAAGCGACCAAGAGGAGCTGGCGGATGGAGTAGATTCCACTCACGGAACGAGACCATCGAGCGGACATTATCCTTCAGCACCCAATCGCTGCCGTCCTTGCGGAAGTACTTCATCAACAGTGCGATCGGGAGGCCACGCTGCACCTCGAATTGCGAGAAGCGACCAGCTGCGGCGCGGCGCAGCACTTCGCGAGACAGATCGGTCGCGAGGATCTCAACACGGCAGCCACCGAGGGTCGGGGCGATCTCCAAGACGGTCATCGCCACCGAGTAGGCCTCCTGGCCGGTGCTACATGCCGCCGACCACACTCTGATCTTGCCGCTTGGGCCACGCGCTGCCGCAAGCCGAGGCAGGACCTCTTGCCGCAGATGTTCGAACGGCTTGCCATCTCGAAAGAACAGCGTCTCGTTGGTCGTCATCAGCTCGACGACCTCGTCGGCAATCGGCCCTGTCAGGGCAGACTTCACTTTTGCGACGAGCGCATTGAGGTCGGCACACCCTTCGCGGCGCATGAGCGGGGCGAGTCTCGTCTCGACCAAATACATCTTGTCCGGCGTCAGCACGATGCCTGAGCGCTTCTGCAGGAATTCGGCAAGAGCACTGAAGGAGGCGGCGTTCATGCTGACCCCGCAGCACCGGAACAAAGCGCCAAAATCTTTTCACCCATGCGATCGATCGGCAGCACAGCCGAGGCGAGTTCCGCTTGGACGATGGCGCCAGGCATGCCCCACACGACGGAGCTCGCCTCGTCCTGCGCGAGAACCATGCCACCCTTCGCTACGATTTCGCGGGCACCGGCGAGACCGTCGTGACCCATCCCTGTCAGCACGACCACGAGGCTTCGACCACCGAATACCTCGGCAACCGAGCGGAGCATTGGATCGACGGCGGGTCGGCAGAAATTTTCCGGAGCTGCACTGGACAGCGTGATCCTCGGTGCTGTCCGATCACCTTTTACCAGCATATGGCGGTCACCGGGCGCAAGGTAGATCCGCCCGCGTTCGATGCGCTCACCCTCGCGGGCTTCCCGGCACGGCAGGCACCCGAGTTTTGTGATGTGGTCTGCTAGAATAGACAGAAATGCCGCTGGCATGTGCTGGGTGATGAGAACGGGAAGGGGAAAGCCTGACCCGAGATCGCGCACTAGGCGGAACAGGGCCTGCGGGCCTCCTGTCGATGCGCCGATCGCCAGAATTTCGGGCCGCGCCGCGACAGACAGAGTCTGCCGAGGCCTCGGTCTGACCGCCGCCGCGAAAACCGAACTCTTCTGAGCGAGGCGGCGGCGAAGGGCCATGCCAAGCGCCTTCACCTTGCCAAGTAGCTCCTGCCGAAACCCATCGGCGGACGCGATACCGGCCACTGCCGTCGGCTTCGGAACATAGTCTGCGGCGCCAAGCTGCAGCGCACGCAAAGTAACCTCGGCTCCGCGCGTGGTCAGGGTGGAGGCCATCACCACTTGCAGCGTGGGCTGGACCCTCAGCAGCTCGGGCAGAGCCGTCAGTCCATCCATCACTGGCATCTCAATGTCGAGCACCACCACGTCAGGCTGCAAACGCGCGACGGCCGCGATAGCGTCCCGGCCATTGGCCGCCGTACCAACGACCTCGATTCCCTGATCGGTCTCGAGCAGCCGCACGATGAGCCCACGGATCACCGCGCTGTCATCGCACACGAGCACCCTGGTTCGCGCTTGCCGAGACGAGGACAGCGCAGACTCAGGAAAGGACGCCGTCACAGCAGACCGACCTGAGAAAATTTTGACTCAATGATTTCCGCATCAAATGGCTTCATGATGTACTCATCCGCACCCCCCTCAACAGCCCGCGCGATTGATTCAAGTTCGCTTTCGGTTGTGCAGAACACAACGCGCGGTTCATCCCGACCAAACTCCGCCCGCAGCGCGTGCAGGAACTCGATGCCGTTCATCACAGGCATGTTCCAGTCGAGCAGAATACCGTCCGGCAACCTGCTGCGGCAAAAGGCGAGCGCCTCAGCGCCATTTTCCGCCTCGTCGACGGCAAAGCCCAGGCCTTCCAGGATGCGACGCGCGACCTTGCGCACGATGCGACTGTCGTCCACCACCAGAACGGTTTTCATCGTTGCCTCTGTCAGCAAAGGGCCGGTCAGATCGCGAGGATCGCGGCAACATCCAGCACCACGACCAGCTGACCAGACTGGCGAAACACACCCCTCGACAGCGCACGCCACTTCGCCTCAAGCGTTGGCGGGTTGTCCTCCCAGAGGTCTGGATCCAGGCGAAGAACTTCGCCGACCTGATCGACGAGAAGGCTGTAAAGCTCGCCCTGATGTTCTACCACCACGCTCATGGCGTTCCGCAAGTCTGACCGATTCAAACCGAGCCGAGCATGCAAATCGATCGCAGTGACGATGCGGCCTCGGAGATTGAGGCTGCCCGCCACTTCGCGCGGGGCGAGCGGGATACGGGTGATCATCTGCGGGCCCAGCACATCGCGTACGACCAGCACAGGGATACCGCACAGTTGCCCACCGACCGTCAGGGTGACAAAGACGTCGCGCGTGTCATCAGAGACGGCGGCCGATCGCAGCCCTGTGCCTGATGCGGTCCGCGTTTGCCTGTCGAGTTCGAGCGTCGCCATCTCAACACGCCTCCACAACGGTTTGCGCGGCCAGCGCCTGGCCGATGCCAGCGATGAGCGCGTCGCGGTCGAATTTGGCGATGTAGTCGGTGAAACCGGCCGCGCGACCGCGCGCAAGATCGGCCTCGGAGACACGACCGGTCAACGCAATCAGCGGCACGTCGGCCCAAGGCGGTGAACTGCGCACCGCGCGCGCAAAGGCAAAACCATCGAGCCCGGGCATCTCGATGTCCGAAATCACGGCATCGAACATGCGCCCTTGGTCGCGCAGGCGAAGCGCGGCTTCGGCCGTCTCCACCGTTGTCACCTCGTAGCCGGCAGCGGTGAGGACCGGTGCCAGCATCTGGCGGAAAAAGGCGCTGTCATCGACCACCAGCAGGCGCGGCCGACGATCGGCCTGCTGCGCAGCGCCATGGCGAAACCAGTCGTCGAAAGCAAGCTGCAGCCAATAGGCGGTGTCGATCACTTCTGTCGCGCGACCGGCAATCACGGCACTGCCGATGATCCCAGGCCGATCCGAAACCAACTGCACATCGATCCGGTCCTCGACCACATCGAGAATCTCATCGACGGCAAGCCCGACACTGCGGCCACGATCGCTGAAGACGAGGACCGGACGTCGGCCAGCGCTCGTGTTGTCAAAACTTCCACTCAGTGGCACGAGCGGCATCAACTGGCCGCGGTATTGCACCAGAAAGCGATCCCCAGACCGCTCGATGCGGTCGTTTTCAATCTCCTCCAGCCGAGCCACCAGGCCAAGCGGCACAGCCTTCGGTTCGGTTCCTCCCGCCCGGAAGAGCAACAAGCTGGTGATTCCACCCTCCATGCTGCCGTCGCCGCGCGCTTCGGCCACCGCCGTCCGCTCTGCCGAACCGGTCGCAGCAAGGCCGACCGCACGCGCAATGCCGTTCGGGTCGAGGATCATAATCACGCTGCCGTCGCCAAGGATCGTATTCCCGGAGAAGAGGGTAATGTCGCGCAGGATCGGGGCGACTGGCTTGACGACGATCTCCTCGGTGTCGAACACGCGATCGACGATGAGGCCGAAGCTCTGTGCCCCGACTTTGGTGACGACGACGAACGCTTCGGACTCGAAGACATTGGCCGCGCTGTCGAGATGAAGCAGGGCGGAGAGGCGAACCAGCGGAAGCAACCGGTCACGCAGCCGCAGAACCGGTGTGGAATCAATCCGCTCGATCCGGGTTTCTGAACGGCCCCCCGCGCGCACGAGCTCGACCACGCTGATCTGCGGGATGGCGAACCGCTCGCCTGCCGCCTCGACGATCAAGGCGGAGACAATAGCGAGGGTGAGCGGGATCTTGATGGTGATCGTCGTGCCCAGCCCCTCGCGGCTGCGCAGATCGATGGTGCCGCCAATCTTTTCGATGTTTGTCTTCACCACGTCCATGCCGACGCCGCGCCCAGAGACGGCGGTAACCTGCGCTGCCGTGGAGAAGCCGGGGCGAAAGATAAACTGCTGGATTGACTGTTCGGACAGGGCTGCGATCTCAGCCTCCGTGGCGAGACCAAGGGCCACCGCCTTCTCCGCGATTCGGCGCGTGTTGAGGCCGCGACCATCATCGCTCACCTCGATGATGATGTGTCCGCCCTCATGGTAGGCGTTTAAAGTGATGCGGCCCGTCTCCGGCTTCCCTGCTGCCCGCCTGTCCTCTGGCTTTTCAAGCCCGTGATCGGCGGAGTTGCGCACCATGTGGGTGAGCGGGTCCTTGATGAACTCAAGCACCTGGCGGTCGAGCTCGGTATCGGCGCCGAGCATGACGAGCTCGATCTTTTTGCCGGTCTCTCGCGCGAGGTCGCGCACGAGTCGCGGCAGCTTGTTCCACGCATTGCCGATTGGCTGCATGCGCGTCTTCATCACGCCCTCCTGCAAATCGGAGGTGATATGCGAGAGACGCTGCAGCGGGACGGCGAAAGGGCTGTTCTCTTGGAGACGCGCAAGTTGCAGGAGTTGGTTGCGGGCGAGAACGAGTTCCGAAACAAGTGTCATGAGATGTTCGAGTACCTCGACCGAAACGCGAATTGTCTGCGCTGCGACGGCACTCTCCGCAGTCGGAGCCGGCTCGCTCGCCGCGACCGCCTCACTGGCTGTGGTTGCCTCTGGCGAAGAATGAGCCTCCTCCATCCGTTCCGGTAGCGCTGTCGATGTTCCCGCCCCCGCTCCAGCTGCTGCCGCACGCTCACCTTGCGGAGGCTCCGGCACAGGTGCGGCCGACTGCACGACTGCAGCCGCCTGAGCTCCCCCTGGGGCGCGCCCCTCCATCACCGCGTTCAGGTCGGCGATCAGCGCGCTATCGTCTCCCGCAGGTTCGGCTTCCGTTGCCTCAAGCCCAGCGAGGATCAGCTTGATCCGGTCGATCGCGGCCAGCACGACCGTGATGGTTTCCGGGGTCGGAACCAGAGCGCCGTCCCGAAACCGGCCCAGCACGTTCTCCGCCGCATGGGCGACCTTTTCGAGCCGTGTCAGGCCAAGGAAGCCGCACGTCCCCTTAATCGTATGCACGAGGCGAAAGATCAGCGACAAGGTCGCCTGGTCGTCCGGCGCGCGCTCGAGCCGCACAAGCGCGGTATCGAGCTCAGACAAGCTCTCGGCCGTCTCGGTCAAAAAATCGGCAAGCAGGTCATCCATCGCGCCACCCCGTCCTTCGCACGAAACGGAGCATGGACGTCGGAGACCGAAAAAATCGTAAATCAGCCGAGGCTCAGAGCATGCAGGGAGGCTGCAGCAACAGGAGGGGCGGGCCGCCCCCCCCCATCAGCAGGCGCAACGAGATGGCGGAGCGCTGCGCCAGCAAGGCGAGCATGGGCACGGCGATCCGCCGCGGCTCGACCATACCAAGCGGATCGCCGCCGGCCGCGACCGTAGCGAGGCCGGGAGGCCAGTCGGCGCCATCGCCGAAAAGGCCAAGAGCGATCTCCCCTCCCGTCGTGCCCGCACACACGACACGCCCGCCCCGCGGCAGGCTCTCTGCCGCGACCAGCAGCGCATTGAGGACAATACGATCATAGCCCGGACAGGCCCAGTCACCGAACTCCAGACGGGTCGTGTCGATGGCCACCGGCGGCGGACCCACCCCCTCAGACACAAGCCTGACCACGGCCTCAGGCGATAGTGGCACCCCGCTTCTGCCCCAGGCGGCGCGCAGGAGCGCGACGCGGTCGCGCAGCCGCCGCACGGCTTCGCCCACCAGGGCTGTCGCCTCAGTCCGCAGCGCCGGATCCTCGGCACAAAGCAACTCACTGGCCGTCGTCAGCGCCTGTAGCGACCCACCGACATCGTGCGCAATGCGCGACGCCAGCGCCTCGCCGAGGGCCAGCCCGGGTTCGGCCGGCGTGCCGCTCACCGCAGCCAGCCGCGCGGCGTGCGTATCGCAACCGGACATGAGCGCAGGTTGGGTGAGTCGGCCAAAAACCTGGTCATCCGATGGTTGGTTCCCCTCGATCGACCACCCCGACGCGACCCGCATCGCGGCCGACCGGTGCGGACGCCGGCGGGACTGGACGGTGAAATACCGGCATTTTCCCGGCTGTGGTCACGCTGTCCAGGCCTCGCCACTGCCACCGATTGGACAGTCCGCCAGCGGGGCCTTATGCTATTGAAAGAAGGGTATCGCTTGGGGGCAAACATGCGGGATCCGTTCGGCCGCGCAATCACCTACCTCCGGATCTCGGTCACCGACCGCTGCGACCTCCGCTGCGTGTACTGTATGGCGGAGGAAATGACCTTCCTGCCCAAGGCCGAACTCCTCACGCTTGAGGAGCTGGAGCGGGTGGCTGCAGCCTTCATTCGGCTTGGCGTGCGCAAGATCAGGCTCACAGGTGGCGAGCCGCTGGTGCGGCGCAACGTGATGAGCCTAGTGAACGCCCTCGGATCCCGGATCGGCCCTGGCGGTCTCTCCGAACTCACCCTCACCACCAATGGCACGCAGCTCACCCGCTATGCTCAGGATCTGTTCGCGGCCGGGGTGCGTCGGATTAACGTCAGCCTCGACACCCTCGACCCCGTTCGCTTCGCCGCCATCACTCGCTGGGGCAAGCTCGAGAAGACACTGGAGGGCATCTTTGCCGCCAAAGCGGCAGGGCTTGCCATCAAGATCAATACGGTAGCGCTGAAAGGCACGAACGAAGACGAGTTCGACCGGCTGATTGCCTGGTGCGGAGAGCACGGTTTCGACCTCTGCCTTATCGAGACCATGCCGATGGGCGAAATCGACCAGGACCGCACCAACCAGTATCTCCCCCTCTCGCTTGTACGCGCCCGCCTTTCCCGCACCTGGACCCTGGAGGAAACCGATTACCGCACGGGCGGCCCAGCCCGTTACGTCGTCGTGAAAGAGACCGGGCGTCGGCTCGGCTTCATCACGCCGATGACGCACAATTTTTGCGAGAGTTGCAATCGGGTTCGCCTCACCTGCACCGGCACGCTGTATATGTGTTTGGGCCAAGATGATGCCGCCGACCTGCGCACGCCGCTCAGAGCCTCTAGCGACGATGGCTTGCTCGAGGCAGCGATCCGCGAGGCGATCAGTCGTAAGCCGCGTGGCCACGATTTCGTCATCGATCGCCGCCGCAACCGCCCTGCTGTCGCCCGGCACATGAGCCTCACTGGCGGCTGAGAGGATCGCA
Source organism: uncultured Elioraea sp. (assembly GCA_938010425.1). Classification (GTDB taxonomy): domain Bacteria; phylum Pseudomonadota; class Alphaproteobacteria; order Acetobacterales; family Acetobacteraceae; genus Elioraea. Next base: position 12,687 of record CALLUO010000081.1, on the reverse strand, counting down.
GCGTCGGCCGGCTGCAACCGACGAGCGACCGATGCGTGTGACAGTGGTGCAGATGAACCCCTCGGCCGACAAGGCGTCGAACCTCGCTGCAGCCGACCGGCTTGTGTCTGCGGCCGTGGCGGAGGATCGGCCCGACCTCGTCGTGCTGCCCGAGATGTGGACCTGCCTCGGCGGTGACCGCGACACGAGGCGCGCCGCCGCGGAACGATTGCCGGCCCCTGGTGGCGCGGACCGAGGCGGTGACGCCTATACGCTGTTGCGAACCCTCGCCCAGCGTCATCGCATCGTCTTGCATGGCGGCTCGATTGCCGAAGACGCAGGCGATTGCCTGTACAACACGACAATTGTGTTCGGCCCCGAGGGTGAGGAGCGCGCACGGTATCGCAAGATGCATCTGTTCGACATCACTGCCCCAGATGGCACCGGCTACCGTGAGAGTGCCACCTTCGGGCGTGGAGCAGAGATCGTCACCTACCACGCGGGCAACACCACCATCGGCTGCACCATCTGCTACGATCTCCGCTTTCCCGAACTCTATCTCGCGCTGCGCCGCGCAGGGGCGGAAGTGATCGTGGTGCCGGCAGCGTTCACGTTGCAGACGGGCAAAGACCATTGGGAAGTGCTGATCCGCGCGCGCGCGATCGAGACGCAATGCTGGATCGCCGCCGCCGCCACCTGGGGACGACACGAGGAACAGGGACAAACGCGGTTCACCTACGGCCACAGCCTGATCGCTGATCCTTGGGGCCACGTCGTGGCCAAGGCCTCTGATGGCGAGGGCTGGGCTACGGCACGGATTAACCATGCGGTAACGGCACGCGTGCGTCGCGACATGCCGTTGATGGACCATCGCGTGCTTGCGTGACCCTGCCGCGCCTTGCTTTCCTTGCTGCCGACACCGAGGCGGCGAAAGTGGCACGCGACCGGCTCGTCGCACTCTACGGCGAGTGCGACCCGGAAACGGCAGATGCGATCGTCGCTTTGGGCGGTGACGGGTTCATGCTGGAGACACAGCACCGCTTCCTCGGCCGCAACCGCCCCATTTACGGCATGAACCGCGGCTCGGTGGGCTTTCTGATGAACGACTACCGCGAGGACGGGCTGCCCGAGCGCGTCCGTCATGCCCAGGCTGCCGTGCTGCATCCGCTGCGCATGCATGCTGAAACGGTGCAGGGCAGAGCGGCGGAGGCGCTCGCCATCAACGAGGTGAGCCTGCTGCGCGAACAAAGACAAGCAGCGAAAATCCGCATCCTCGTTGATGGCCGCGTGCGGCTTGAGGAGCTGATCTGCGACGGCGTGCTCGTCTCCACCCCCGCCGGTTCTACCGCGTACAATCTTTCCGCACACGGGCCGATCGTGCCGCTTTCCGCCAATCTTCTGCCGCTCACACCGATCTCCGCCTTCCGCCCGCGCCGTTGGCGCGGTGCCCTCTTGCCGTCGACCTCCGTCGTCACCTTCGAGGTGCTTGAGCCCGAGAAGCGTCCGGTCGCGGCCGTGGCCGACTACACCGAGGTGCGGGATGTGGCGCGGGTGACGGTGGCGGAGGATCGTTCCGTCTCATTGACCATGCTGTTCGACCCGGATCATTCCTTGAGCGAACGCATCATTGCCGAGCAATTCACCGTCTGAGACGCCACAGGTCGTACCTCTCGCCTTGGCATGGCTGGGATGGTTGGAAGAGACGGCGCGGTTCGCGCTGACCAAACAGGCAGGCACGCCCCACACCGGCCACCTTCCCTGGGAGAAGGCGCCTGGGGGACGTCGCCCACGATGGGCGGCCTTCGCGCTTGCAATCAGCGTCCATGCAGCGGCGGGCAGCCGCGTCGCCCGCCCGCGCGCCCTCACGCCCCGCGGATGAGGCGAATGATCCCGGAAAAATCGGTGCTGGCACCGCCGCTGTCGACGAAACGGCGATAGAGGTCCGCTGCATGCGCGCCGAGCTCAGTGCGCGCCCCGGTCGCTTCCGCTGCCGCGGCGGCGAGATCTAGGTCCTTCAGCATCATCTGCGCTGTGAAGCCCGGGGCATAGCCGCGGTTCGCTGGGCTCGACGGCACTGGGCCGGGTACCGGGCAGTAGCTGGTCAGGCTCCAGCACTGACCGGAGGACTGCGAGGCGATGTCGAACAGTGCCTGGTGGTCCAGGCCGAGCCGTTCGGCCAGCACGAAGGCCTCGCAGACCGCGATCATGGAAATGCCGAGGATCATGTTGTTGCAAATCTTCGCCGCCTGGCCGGCACCGGATTGGCCCGCGCGCACCACGGCTTTCCCCATGGCAGAGAGAATCGGGCGCGCGCGATCTACCAGCTCCTCTGCACCGCCGGCCATGAAGGTGAGCGTGCCAGCTTCCGCCCCGCCCACCCCGCCGGAAACAGGCGCGTCGATCATGCCAAGACCGGCCAAGTCAGCGAGTTGCGCAATCTCACGGGCGGTGGCGACGTCGATCGTCGAGCAGTCGATCAGGAGCGTACCGGGCGCTGCCGTTTCAATCAGCCCACCCGGGCCGGCATACACCGCGCGCACCTCGCGCCCCGATGGCAGCATGGTGATGGCGAATTCGGCCTCTGCGACCGTCTGCGCCGGGCTGTCTGCCGCCTCCGCGCCTTCCGCCACCAGCCGGCCGATGCGATCCGGAAAGACATCGAACACGCGCAGAACGTGACCGGCCCGCAGCAGGTTGCGCGCCATCGGAGCGCCCATGTTGCCAAGGCCGATGAAGCCGATCCGCGCCATACTGTCCCGTCGTCATTGCTTGATCACCCGCCGGCCCTTCTCGGCGGCCCCCTCCGTGCCGTCAAGGGCGGCAGCCCGGCTCGGCACGCGCAGTCCAGGCTTGACGCGTGCTGCGGCTTCGCGTCATCGTTCGTACACAAACGAAAAGGTCCAGACGATGGTGATGGTTCTGTCTGGGCTGGGGGGTTCAGGGTTGGAATATCGTCGTCCTGTCACGATCGAGGAGGCGGTTGCGGCGCTGAGGGCGCGACGACACACGGTGCTCGCGGGCGGCACCGACCTGTTCCCCGCGCGGGTGGGGCGCCCTTGTGATGACGCACTGCTCGACATTTCCGGCCTCACCGCTCTGCGCGGCATAGCAGAGACCAACCAAGGGTGGCGGTTCGGCGCTTTGGCGACGTGGCGCGACGTGTGGACGGCCGACCTGCCGCCTCTGTTCAACGGCCTGAGGGCGGCCGCACGTGAGGTGGGCGGGATGCAGATCCAGAACCGAGGCACGATCGGCGGCAACCTCTGCAACGCTAGCCCTGCCGCAGATGGGGTGCCGAACTGGCTTGCGCTCGATGCCACGGTTGAACTCGTTTCCTCGACTGGCAGCCGGCGCTTGCCCGTTGCCGAGTTCGTGCTTGGCAATCGCCGCACAGCACGGCGCGAGGACGAGCTTTTGATCGCCGTGCACGTTCCGCGCCCCGCTCATCCCGCGCGCGGAACGTTCCGCAAGCTCGGCGCCCGTCGCTACCTCGTCATCTCCATCGTCATGGTCGCCGCCGTCGCCGAGTTCGCTGCCGACGGGACCATCGCTTCGGCACGGATCGCGGTCGGCGCGGCGAGCGAAGTGGCGCGCCGTCTGCCCTCCCTGGAGACGCGCCTGATCGGCCAGTGCCCCGACCCTTCGGTCGTGCGCGAAGAGGATCTCGCTCCGCTCGCGCCGATCGACGATGTCCGCGCCACCGCCGCCTATCGGCGCGACGCTGCGCTCACCCTTATCCGTCGCGCGATTGCGGATCTTGCTTGATGCGCTCGCCCGCCCTGCCGCACCGCTTCGTCGTCAACGGCCGCGATATCGAGGCGATCGCCCCGCCAAGCATGCGCCTCTCTGATGTGCTGCGCGACGTGCTGGGCCTGAAGGGCACCAAGGTCGGCTGCGACGCGGGCGATTGCGGCGCCTGCACCGTGCTGGTCGATGGGGCGCAGGTCTGCGCCTGCCTCGTGCCGGTCGGTCAGGTCGTCGGCCGTAGCGTGGAAACTGTCGAGGGGCTGGCGCGAGAGGGCCGGCTGCATGCCTTGCAGTCCGCTTTCCTTCGCCACGGCGCCGCGCAGTGCGGTATTTGCACGCCCGGCATGCTCATGGCGGCAGCCGACCTGTTGCGACGGGTGCCGTCACCCTCCGAGGCCGAGGTGCTAGACGCGCTCGGCGGCGTGCTTTGCCGCTGCACGGGGTACCGCAAGATCGTCGACGCCGTGCTCGAAGCAGCGCACGGCGGTGCAGAATCCGTTGCTCCGAGCAAGGGTGCAGTCGGAACCCGGCTGGTTCGCGTCGACGGCGTGGCAAAGGTCACGGGGACAGATCGTTTCGGTGCTGACGCGATTCCCGAACGCGGCTGGCTCGCGTTGCGCGCGGTGCGCAGCCCTTACCCGCATGCGCGGTTCCGCTTCGGCGACCTCGATGCGTTCCGCCGCCGTCAGCCGGGGCTTGTTGCCATCCTTACCGCGGCGGATGTACCGGGCGCCAACCGGTTCGGCATCTATCCCACCGGGAAGGACCAGCCAGTGTTCGCCGAAGGCCAGGTGCGCATGCTGGGCGAGGCGGTGTGCGCTCTCGTCGGCGATGCTGAGACCGTCGCCGCCATTCGCGACGAAGACGTTCCTATCACCTGGGAGCCCCTGCCGCCCATCTCGTTCGACGACGCTCTGGCCGGGTCGGCGCCCGACCTTCACCCGCACGCGCCGGGTAACGTGCTCTGCCGAGGCCGCGTCGCCTGCGGCGATGCCGCCACCGCCCTCGCCAGCGCCCCTCATCGCGCCACGATCGCCATCGAAACGAGCTTTGTCGAGCACGCCTACATCGAACCCGAAGCCGGCTATGCCGAGCGGATCGGAGACGGGATTAAGATCGTCGCCTGCACCCAGACGCCGTACATGGATCGCGACGAAATCGCGCTCATCCTCGGAATACCGCCCGAACGGGTTCGAATTGTGCCGACCGCAGTCGGCGGAGGCTTTGGCGGCAAGCTCGATCTCTCTCTGCAGCCGATGATTGCGATCGCTGCCTGGCGCACGGGCCAACCCGTGCGCTGTGTCTATACCCGCCCCGAGAGTATCCGCACGACAACCAAGCGGCACCCGGCCCGCATTGTCGCCGAAGCGGGGTGCGACGAAGAGGGGCATCTTCTCGCCTTCCGCTGCCACGGCGACTTCAACACGGGCGCTTACGCCTCCTGGGGCCCGACGGTGGCCTCTCGCGTGCCGGTGCACGCGATGGGGCCGTATCGGGTACCCAACGTGTGTGTCACCACCGCCGCGATCCACACCACCGACACGCCAGCTGGTGCCTTCCGAGGTTTTGGTGTGCCGCAAGCCGCGATCGCACACGAGGCGCTAATGGACGCGCTAGCTGACCGCCTTGGCATGGATCGCCTTGAGTTCCGGCTGCGCAACGCGCTGCGCCATGCCGACACCACCGCGACGGGGCAGGTGCTCGACCATTCGGTCGGCCTCGTTGCCTGTCTGGAGGCCCTGCGTCCCCGCTGGCAAGCGTTGCGCGCCGAAGCCGAGGCACATAACCGTTCCGCGCACGGGCCGTTCCGCCGCGGCGTCGGCATTGCCTGCATGTGGTACGGGATCGGCAATACTGCGCTCTCGAACCCCTCAGAAATGACGCTCGGCCTCAAGGCGGACGGAACGATCACGCTCTATTCAGGTGCAGTGGACATCGGGCAGGGATCGAATACGGTGATGGTGCAGATCGCGGCGGAGGCATTTGGCGTCGCCCCCGAGACGATCCGCTTGGTTGTCGGCGACACTGCGCGCACGCGCGATGCCGGCAAAACCTCGGCCTCGCGGCAGACCTTCGTCTCCGGCAACGCTGCACGCCTCGCCGGCATCGACTTGCGCCGCCAGCTGCTCTCGCTTGTCAACGCAGGCACGGATGCGCGCATCATTCCCGTGCCTGGGGGTTTGGAGATCCGTGACGGTGATCGAACGATGCGCCCCGATCTTTCCCGCTTCGCAGCGGACGCAAATGGCGATGTTCTCGTGGGCTTCGGACGCTTCGACCCGCCGACCACTGCTCTCGATGCCGATGGGCGGGGCGTTCCCTATGCGACCTACGCCTTTGGCGCGCAGATCGCCCTCGTCGAGGTCGATCTCGACCTCGGCACCACGCGTGTGTTGCGCATGGTCGCTGCGCATGATGTCGGCCGCGCCATCAACCCCACCCTGGTCGAGGGGCAGATCCATGGCGGCATCGCGCAGGGCATCGGGCTTGCCCTGATGGAAGAATACATCCCCGGCCGCAACGACAATCTGCATGACTACCTGATCCCCACCATCGGCGACGTGCCCCCAATTGAGGTGCTGCTGATCGAAGACGCCGAACCGCTCGGCCCCTTCGGCGCCAAAGGGGTGGGCGAGCCCGCCCTCATCGCTACCGCCCCTGCTATTTTTGGCGCAATCGAGCATGCCACGGGGGTGCGCGTCACGCGCATCCCTGCCACCCCCGATCGGCTTCGCGCCGCGATCCTTGCCGCTCGATGATGACAGAGACACAACAGTCGACGGATACGCCGGACGCTGAGGCGCTGTCGCACGTGAAGGATCGCGACTGCGGGATCGTGGTGTGCGATGCCTGTCCGGTGCTCTGCCGCATCCGCCCCGGGCGCAGCGGCGCGTGCGATCGTTACGGTAATGTCGATGGACGCCTTGTCCGGCTCGACCCTCTGGTCATCGCCGCGCGCGCCGGCAAGGAAGGCATGATCCCCTTCCTGGGTGCAGAGTGGGACGGGTCGCTTCTCTCTGGAGCCACCGCCTTCGTCACCGGTATCGGCGCCGGAACAACCTACCCGGACTACAAGCCGGCCCCCTTTATCGTCTCCTCCGAGATCGAGGGGGTGGAGATGGTGACGGTGGTGACAGAGGGAATTTTCAGTTACTGCGGTCTAAAGGTGAAGATCGACACCGATCGCTTCCTCGGCCCCGAATGTGCTCCTGTGCGCGTCTCTGGCGAGCAGATCGGCCACGTCACCACTGCCGAGTACGGGTCGCAGATGCTCTCTTTGGGCGGTGTGCGGCACTTGACGGGCGGGACGAAGAAGGAAGGCCAGGTCACCTGCGAGACCTTACTCGCGCTGGCCAATAAGCAGGCCGTTGAAGTGGCAATCGACGATGGCGCGCGGGTCGTGCTGCAGGCCGGGGCGGCGCCGATCATCGACGGCGTGCGCGAAGAGCGCATGCGAGTGGGCTGCGGGTCGGCCGCCATCGGCATGTTCGCGCGCCAATGGTTCGGCCATGTCGATGAAGTGATCGTGGTAGATGACCACATCACCGGCGTGTTGACAGAGCACCAGGCAGGCCGCTTCCTCGATATGCGGCCGGCCGGCATCCGCGTGCGCGGGCGGCGCTCCACGCCGGGACGCTACTTTCAGGTGGCGAACCCCGGCCGTGGGTGGGGTGGGACGGATATCGACGATCCGCTCGAGATCATCGAACGCATTGACCCGCGCATCGCCTGGCCTGGGCTTCGCCTGCTGATGGTCTCCACGACTGGGGAGCATGCCGCGTTTTATGTGCTCGACGAGGCGCTGACGCCGCAGCCAGCCCCTATGCCAGAGGCGGTTGCGCGCGTGGTTGAACGAATTGGGGAGAATTGTGAACCGGCCCTCGTCTCCATCCTGTTCATGGCGGGAGCGGGCGGCTCGTTGCGCGCTGGGGTGACCGAAAACCCCATTCGCCTCACCCGCAGCGTACGCCGCGGCCTCACCCGCGTCACCTCCGGCGGGGCGCCGGTCTATCTGTGGCCGGGCGGCGGCATCACCTACATGGCGGATGTGCTGGCGATGCCGGACAACAGTTTCGGTTCGGTTCCGACCCCAGCTCTGGTAGCACCGATCGAGTTCACTCTGCCGCTCGCGCACTATCAGGCGATGGGCGGGCATATGGATCGTGTCCGCCCGCTCTCCACTATGCGCTCCGAAAGCCGGGCGAGCATAATCGCCTGGCGCGACGCTAACCCGTGGCCTTTAGATCCGCTGGCGAGATGAGTGCGGTTGCTGCCTGGCTGCCTGGCGGGCGGCTTTACCTGCAGCACGGTCCAATCGACCTTATCGTCCGCGCCTGGGGAGAGGCGGACGCCGTGCGCACCGCGTATCGCGCCGCCTGCGACGCCTTCCGTGGCCTGCTCGAGGCGCTGTGCGCGGAACTGTCCCTTTTGCGCCACCCCCTTCCGGCACCCCGTCCCGCAGGACCGGTCGCGCAACGCATGCATGACGCGGTGCTGCCCTTTGCCAACAACACCTTTGTCACGCCGATGGCGGCCGTGGCTGGAGCGGTGGCAGACCATCTGCTCGCCGCGATGCGGCGTGCCGCCCCTCTCGCGCGCGCTTACGTCAACGACGGCGGCGATATCGCGCTCCATCTCAGCCCCGGTACGTCGTTTCGTTGTGGCATCGTCTCCGATCTCGAAGCACCGGGGCTCGATGCCATCGCCGCCATCCGCGCCGAAGACGCGATCGGCGGCATCGCCACTTCGGGGCGCGCCACCAGGGGTTCGGGCGGTCGTTCTTTCTCCTTAGGGATTGCCGATGCGGTGACGGTATTGGCGCACGACGCCGCCACTGCCGATGTCGCCGCCACCTTGATCGCCAATGCGGTCGATCTGCCCGGCCATGCGGCTGTCCGTCGCGTGCCCGCCTGCGATCTTGACCCGGACACGGATCTTGGACCACGCCTCGTTACCGTTGGCCTTGGTCCGCTGACGAGGGATGAGATTGCCGCTGCTTTGCAGCGCGGAGCGGCTGAAGCGGAACGCTTTCGTGCGCAGGGGCTGATCGCTGCCGCCATCCTGTTCCTGCGCGGGGAGCGATGCCTCGTTGGCCCCGCCCCGCTTGCCCTTGCTGCTTGAGGAGGCGTTCGTGCCCGACCCGCTGATCCGCACGCTCACTGTAATCCTCGAGGAGACTCATCGCGAGGCTGATCAGCCAATTCAGCCCCCAACCCGCAAAGCGGCGGCGGTGGCGGTGATCGGCAACCCCTTTGCGGGCCGCTTTGTCGAGGACCTCTCGGAGCTGATCGAGGTTGGGGAGATGCTGGGGCGGCTTCTCGCGGAACGCGCTGTCGCCGCCCTTGGCATCCCTGGCAGTGCCGTGCATTCCTTCGGCAAGGCGGCAATCGTCGGCGAAGATGGCGAGCTCGAGCATGCCGCCGCCATCCTCCACCCGAAGTTCGGCGCGCCGGTGCGGGCGGTGCTGACGAAGGGGCCTGCGCTGATACCGTCTGCCAAGAAGCGCGGCGGCCAGGGGTGCGCGATCGATGTTCCGCTTGGCCACAAGGACGCGGCCTATGTGCGTAGCCATTTCGACGCGATGGAGGTACGTCTGCCGCACGCGCCGCGGCGCGACGAGATCTTGGTTGCCCTCGTGCTCACCGACAGCGGGCGGCCCTTGCCGCGCGTCGGCGGGCTGACGGTGGATCAGATCGAAGGGCGCGATGGGTTGCGCTAAAATGAAGCAGATACGACTGGGAGAGGAGGCCCCGACTATGGTTAAGACGACGCGACGCTTGTTCCTCGCCGCTGCCGGCACGCTCGCCGCACCTGGCCTTGTGCGGGCCCAGGGCACGCAGCCGATCCGGATCGGTGAAATCAACTCCTACACCACTTTGCCTGCGTTCACGATACCCTATCGGAACGGTTGGCAGCTTCGCGTTGAGCAGATCAATGCCGCGGGCGGCGTGCTTGGGCGTCCGCTCGAGGTCATCTGGCGCGACGATGCGGGACGACCGCAGGATGCGGTGCGGCTTGCCGGAGAACTCCTCGACTCGGAGCGGGTCGATCTGCTTGCCGGAACGTTTTTCTCCCATATCGGTCTTGCCGTCTCCGACTTCGCGCTGCAGCGGCGCCGCCTTTTCGTCGCTGCTGAGCCGCTGACAGACGCGCTCGTTTGGGAGAAGGGCAACCGCTACACTTTCCGCCTCCGCCCCTCGACCTACATGCAAGCGGCGATGCTGGTCGAGGAAGCAGCGAAGCTGCCCGCCCGGCGCTGGGTGACGGTGGCGCCGAACTACGAATACGGCCAGTCGGCAGTAAAGTGGTTCAAGCAGCTCCTCTCCGCCCGCCGACCGGATGTCGAGTTCGTCGCCGAACAATGGCCCGCCCTCGGGCGGATCGATGCGGGCGCCACCGTCACCGCGCTTGCCCAGGCACGCCCCGATGCAATCTTCAACGTCACCTTCGGCGCCGACCTCACCAATTTCGTCCGCCAGGGCAACACCCGCGGCCTGTTCGAACGGCGCACGGTGGTGAGCCTGCTCACCGGCGAACCGGAGTACCTCGACCCGCTCGGTGACGAGACTCCGGAGGGTTGGATTGTCACCGGCTATCCGTGGGACCAAATCAATACTGCCGACCACGTCGCCTTCCGCACCGCCTATCAGCGCCGCTTCAACGACTATCCCCGCCTCGGCAGCGTGGTTGGCTATGACACCATCACCGCCATCGCGGAGGCGATCAAGCGCGCGGGCTCGCTGGAGACCGAACGCCTGGTCGAGGCGATGCGCGGCTTGCCCTTTACCTCTCCGTTCGGGCGCTGCGTGTTCCGCGCCATCGACCACCAATCCACGCTCGGCGCCTTCGTCGGCAAGACCGCTTTGCGGGGTGGCCGTGGCACGATGGTGGAGTGGCGCTACGCCGATGGGGCGAACTATCTTCCGCCCGACGACGAGGTGCGCCGGATGCGCCCGCAGACCACCTGATCTCTAACCCCAAGCCACCGTTTCCGTTCCGGGGCCGAGGCGTTCGTCTTCGGCACCTCTGTCGGGGTCGCGCGCGTGGACTTCCTCCTCGTCCAGTTCCTCACCGGGCTCGCCAACGCCTCCGCCCTGTTCCTGATCGCCTCGGGGCTGACGGTGATCTTTGGCGTCACAAGGGTGGTGAATTTCGCGCACGGCTCGTTCTACATGCTAGGCGCCTACTTTGCCTGGACGATTGTGCGCGCCTTGTGGGACTGGGGCGGGCGCGAGCCGTGGCTGTTCATCGTGGGGCTTCTGCTTGCGGCCCTCGCTGTAGGAACAATCGGCGCGCTGATCGAAATCCTCCTGCTCAGACGTATTTACCGCGCGCCTGAACTCTTCCAACTCCTTGCCACCTTTGGCGTGGTGCTGATCGTGCAGGACATCACCCTCGCAGTTTGGGGCCCTGAGGATTTACCCCTGCCGCGGCCGCCCTGGCTGCGTGCCTTCATCGACGTGGCCGGCGAACGCTTCCCGCGTTACGACCTGATCTTGATCTTCGTCGGCCCTGTCGTACTCGGCCTCCTTTGGCTCCTGTTTCAGCGCACGCGCTTCGGCATTCTGGTGCGCGCTGCGACCCAGGATCGAGAGATGGTCGCGGCCCTCGGTGTCGATCAGCGCGCTCTCTTCACCGGCGTGTTCTTCCTCGGCTCCGCGCTGGCCGGGCTTGGCGGGGCGATCGTGCTGCCGTCGCAGAACGCTAACCTGCAGATGGATCTCGCCATCATCGCCGAGGCCTTTGTCGTCGTCGTGTTGGGCGGCATGGGCAGCGTGCCCGGTGCCTTCCTCGCTTCGTTGCTGATCGCCGAGGTTCAGGCCTTCGGCATCGTGCTCGTGCCCAAGGCCACGCTCGTGCTCGTTTTCCTGGTCATGGCGGCCGTGCTGATGGTTCGCCCATACGGCCTGCTCGGCCGCCCGCAGGCACATGCGCGCGTTCCGACCGGAAGCGTCGCCCCTGTGGTTCGCGCAGCGCCCTTTGTGTTGAAGGTGGTGGGCGCGAGCGCGCTCGCCCTTGCCACCGCCGCCCCCCTTTATGCTGGGCCCTATGGGCTGACGGTGCTGATCGAACTCGTTGTGTTCATCCTGTTTGCGGCGAGTCTCCATCTCTTGATGGGCCCCGGCGGTGTGGTCAGCTTTGGGCACGCCGCCTACTTTGGGCTGGGCGCCTACGGGGCTGCGCTGGGCGTTCGTTTTCTTTCCGTTCCTATGGAGGCGGGGCTCGTGCTCGCCCCCCTTCTTGCCGGCGTTTTCGGCGTCGTATTTGGCTGGTTCGTGGTGCGTCTGTCCGGCGTCTATCTCGCCATGCTCACTCTGGCCTTTGCGCAGATCGTTTGGGCTGCGGCCTTTCAGTGGGTGGAACTGACGGGTGGCGACAACGGAATTCTCGGCGTATGGCCCTCGCCCTGGGCGCGCGACAAAGCGCTTTTCCTCTGGCTGGCGCTGGCGCTTTGCCTTGGCGCCACCTTGCTTCTGCGCCGCACGATTTATGCCCCCTTCGGCTATGCGCTGCGGGCAGCGCGCGACTCCGAACTTCGCGCCGAAGCGATCGGTCTTAGTGTCGCCCATCTGCGCCTTGTCGCCTTCGCCCTCGCCGCTGCCAGCGCCGGCCTTGCGGGTGGTGTTTACGCTTACGCCAAGGGCAGCGTGTTCCCGACTTACATCTCCATCCCGAAATCTGTCGATGCGCTGCTGATGGTGCTACTGGGCGGGGTGCAGACCGTTTCAGGGCCGATCGTTGGTGCGATTGCGTATCACGGGCTCTTCCTTACGATTTTGCAGTGGGTTGAGTGGTGGCGTGCTGCTTTGGGGCTCGCCATCGTTGCCCTCGTGCTCGCCTTCCCTGAAGGAATCGCGGGCTTCGTGCAGAGGCGGTGGGAGGCCCGTTTCGGAGCCGTCTCATGAGCACCCTCACTCCCGTCCTCGAGGCACGCGGCCTGGTAAAGCGCTTCGGTGGCGT
>CALLUO010000080.1 GCA_938010425.1 uncultured Elioraea sp. | reverse complement strand
GAGCAAAGCAAGGTCGCGCTCCGTCCACCACCGCGTGCGCGGATGGTCGTTGAGGAAAATTCCGTGGCCAATCACGCTGCGGTCCGAAAGCACGCCAAGGTCGGCAAGCCACTAGATAGGCGTCACACCGTGGCGGCGCGTGATCTCCTGGAACTCGACCACGCTCTGCGCAGCATGGATCTGCCACGCGAGCCCGCGTCGCTTCGCCTCCGTGAAACTGTCGCGGATCAAACCGGGGGTGCAGGTGTCAATCTGCGCTGGAGCGACCATGCGGGAGAGCCGCCCCGAGGGGTGCTGGCGCGCGCGCTCGATAAGGGCGAGGGAGTCGGCGAGCGCCCGCTCTCCCTCCCATCCCACGCATACTCGACCACCTGGCCGTTAAGCGTAAAGCAGCGCGCCGAGCGCACCATGGGGGCAAGGACGGCACGCAGCCCGCTCTCCGCAAGCAGATCAAGCCACCCGTCATAGGCGACGGAGAGATCGACCACGGTGGTGACGCCGGAGAGGGCGAGCTCAGCGAGAGCGACATGCGCTACGGCCTTCGCGCCAGCCTCATTGATAGCGAGCGCTGGAAGATACTTGTAAAGGCTGGAATGGTAGAGGCCAGGGCTGCCAAGTTCGTCTATGATGCCCTTGTTCTTCGGCTCCGATGACGGGTGAGGATGGATGGTGACAAGGCCGGGCATCACCATCAGCCCTGCCCCGTCGTTTACCCAATCCGCCGCGCCATCTTAGCGAGGCCCGACGTGCCAAAGCGTGCCGCCTGCGAAAGCGACATCTCCGCCGCGCAGGTATACATGTCGCCGCGCGGCCTCGTCCCAGGCAACGACCACCTTGGCGTTGCGGATAAGAGTCGTTCCGCCCGTCATCGGGTCCGACATCCTCGACATTTCCCGTGTCAGCGCGTCAGCCTGAGGTCGAGACCGCGATAGAGAGCGGAGCCGTAGACGCCATGCGGGCGCGCCCCCGCCACACGGGGGCCGGAGGCAAGCCAAAGCTGGCTGTGCGCGATCGGAACCCAGACGTTAGCCTCCGTAAGTTGACGCTGCACATTGGCCACTGCTGTCTGCCGAACGGCGGCATCCAGCGCTGAGCGCGCCTCGCGTAGCCAAAAGTCCGTTTGCGGGTCTTTCCAGTTCATTCGGTTTGGCGTCGGCACCGCCTCGCTGCGGAAGTAGAGGTTCAGCGCATCCGTTGCCGAGACGTACGGATAGTTCATTAAGAAGGCGTCAAACTCCTGCGTGGCGAGCCGTCCCCATGCGACGGTGGCGTCGAACAACTGCACGCGCATCTCGATGCCGACACGCCGCAGGTCAGCCTGCATTGCCTCAGCCAACTGGCGATTAGTCTGTGCCGTAATCCCGTAGAGGAGGAAGGAGGCGCGCTGGCCGTCCTTCACCCGGATCCCGTCCGGCCCGGGTCGCCAGCCGGCCTCATCGAGAATGCGCCGCGCCTCGGCCGGGTTGTGCGCAGGAACACGCGACCGGGGATCCGGATCGTGGCCCGGTGCCGCCGGGTGGATCAGGCCACGCATAGGGTCGGCTGCACCGAAGAACACCGCGCGCACCATCGCCTCGCGATCGACCGCGAGATTGATCGCGCGCCTGATTGCCGGATCGTTCACCACAGGCTTGTCAATTTTCAAGCCCATGAAGAAGTCAACAAAGTAGTTTAGCTGTTGCGTAAGCGTAATGCCTGGCGTTCGGCGAAGCGTCTCGAGCGCAAAGTTGGGAATGTATTGCGTGACATCGCCCTGACCGGTGATGAGAGCGGCCACACGTGTGTTTGGATCCGGAATGATTCGCCAGATCACGCGGTCGATCTGTGGGCGAGGGTTTTGGTAGATCGGTGGCCCCCAGGCGTAGGCGGGGTGGCGCTGCAGGACCAGCTCCTGACGCGGGGACCAGGATACCCAACAGTAGGGCCCGGTGCCGTTGAAGCCCTGCGTGCCGAAATTCTCGCCAAGCCGGTCCACCGTATGGCGATCGATCACGCCAGCGAAGAAGAGGGTGAGTTGAAAGAGAAGCTCGGCGTACGGCTCGGACAGTTCATATTCGACCGTATAGTCGTCCTTCGCCCTGATCTCTTTCACAGGGCCTGCACGCCAGCGCACCGGCCCGCGAATGGCGGGATCGATCCAGCGGTTCAGCGAGTAGACCACGTCATGCGCGGTCATCTTTCGCCCATCGCAGAACGTGACGTCCTCGCGCAGGCGGAAGGTATAGAGCTTGCCGTCTTCGCTGACCGTCCAAGACGTCGCGAGGCCAGGGCGGATGGTCTTCTGGTCCCAGTCCATGCTGACCAACGTGTCAGTCATCATGAAGATCACCTCGCCGGCGGCGAAGGCCACGGCGCGGTGCGGGTCGTAACGGTCGGCATCGGTTTCGCGCAGAACAACCAGCGTATTTCGCGGCGCGGTTTGCGCGACAGCGTCGGCAAGACCAAGTGCAATCAGGGCGTGGATAGCCAGGAGCAGGCGTTTTGTCGTCCGTCGCATGGTCGTCTCCAGTCTGTTGATCACACGCGAAGCCTTGGGTCGAGCGCGTCGCGCAGCGCATCACCCAGGACGTTGAACGCAAGCACAACGACAAAGATGATCAAACTCGGCGCCACCGAGACGTGCGGAGCGAAGAAGAAAAAGTTTCGCCCCTCCGCCGCCATCGCGCCGAGTTCCGCGGTCGGCGGCTGCGCGCCGAGACCGAGGAAAGACAAGGCTGAGCCGAGCAGGATCACTTGGCCGAAGCGAAGCGTGGCAAAGACGAAGATCGCGCTCGCCGCATTGGGCGCGACGTGTCGCCAAATCAGCCGTGCATCGCTCATACCGATGGCGCGCGCGGCCTCGATGTAGTCCTGCTTCATCACGACCAGGGCCGCACTGCGAACAATCCGGGCCATCAGAGGCACGGTGGCGATCGCAAGCGCCGTCACCACCGCCATCACGCCAGGCCCAAAAATGGCAGCGAGTGCGAGCCCGAACAGGATGGCGGGGAAGGAGAGGAGCATGTCCATCAGCCGCATCAGCACGCCATCAAGTCGCGAATAGAAGGCGGCGAGGAAGCCGAAGAGAATGCCGAGGCCTCCGCCGATCGCAACCGACACAAGACCGATCAGCAGCGTCATCCGCAGCCCGTAGAGGCAGCGCACGACGAGATCGCGCCCCTGCGCGTCGGTGCCAAACCAGTACTCTGCGGAGGGTGGGCGAAGGGTTGCCGCAAGATTCGTCTCGTAGGGGTCGACCCAGGCGATGAGCGGGGCGAACAGGGCCGCGCCGACGAACAGGAGCACGAGTAGGGCGGCGGAGGCGGCTCCCGGATCGGCCAGAACGCGACGCAGAAGGCCGGGGCCGCGCGGGGCAGCATCAGGCACGGGCGCTTCCATCGCCTGCACGCCGGCCGTCATGCTGCGCGCACCCGCGGATCGAGCACGGCGTAAAGCACGTCGACCACCAGGTTGATCACAATGAAGCCGAGGCTGAGCACGATGATGGTGCCCTGCGCCATCGGAAAATCCGACGACAGGATGGCACCGACCGCAAGGCGCCCCACGCCCGGCCAGGAGAAAATGGTCTCTGTGACCACCGCCCCGCCGAGCAGGAAGCCCACCTGCAGCCCGATCAAGGTGACGACGGGAATCAGCGCGTTGCGCAGGGCATGGCGCAGCACGACGACACTCTCAGCTAGCCCCTTCGCCCGCGCCGTACGCACATGGTCGGCCGAGAGCATGTCAAGCACGGCCGTGCGGGTCATGCGGGCCACCGGTCCAACGAAGATGCCGCCAAGCGTGAGAGCAGGCAGCGTGATCGAGCGCAGTCCTTCGATCGTCCACAGCGGCCCGCCACGCCCCGTAAAGGGCAGAAGCTGCCATTTGAAACCGAAGAACCAGATCAAAAGCAGGGCAAGAAAAAACACGGGAATCGACACGCCAGCGACGGCAAAGGCTATGATCGCACGATCGAGCAGCGAACCACGCCAATAGGCGGCGACGGTGCCGAGCAGAAGTCCCAAGGGAATGGACCAAACCAGGGAGGCGACCATCAGCTCAAGCGTTGGCGGAATGGTTGCGGCTAGTTCCTGCGCCACCGGCACGTTGTTGATGATGGAGACGCCGAGATCGCCTTGCGCGAGCCGCCACAGGTAAAGAAAGAACTGTTGCCACACAGGGCGATCGAGTCCGAGATCGGCCCGGATAGCGGCAAGGGTTTCGGCACTTGCCATCGGCCCTGCGCGGACAATCGCAGGATCTGTCGGCACCACCTGAAGCAGCGCAAACCCGATGAGAAGAACGCCGAACATGACCGGAACGGCGGTGGCAAGGCGGCGGAGAATCTGGCCGAGCATCGTGCGGTTCAGGCAGCGGCAGCCGCGGCAAGCCTGTCGTGCCAATCGAACAATACAGCACCATCGCGTAACGTGACATCGACCTTCGCCGCAAAAATCTCAGCCGGATCGCAGGGGAACTGATCACGGACGATCACCGCACAGTCAGCCCGCATGCCGAAAGCGCGCGTGCCGCATTCGGCCTGTGCAACTTCGGTGTAAGCGCTAGCGCCAGTGTGGGCGTGTAGCGCCTCTGCCAGTGTGATGCGCTGATCAGGCCCGAGCACAGTGCTGTCATGGGTTTGGCGCGTTAGCGTGGCATGCAGGTTGACAAAGGAGTCGACGAAGGATACCGGCCCGTCGGAACTCGCGGAAGGATCCGCACCCTGATCGATCGTCGTGCGTGTCAGATCGGAGGTCTCGACCCGTGCGCGCCGAAGATTGCTGACGGAGAGGTCGCCGAATTCGTGGATGAAAACTGGTTGCGAGATGGAGATGATGTCGCGGCCGCGCCTGCGCTGCCTTTTCCCTGCGGTGACAAAGCCGCAAGGCTCCATGCGATGGCGGCGGCCTACGACTGGATAATCCGGCGTGTCTGACGCCTCCATCCCGCTCAGCAACTGCTCGATCTCTGCATCTCCGATAGCGTGGATGACACGCTGGCCACCGCGGCGGTGGTCATGCGCGAAGAGCGCGTTTCTCGTATCGGCGGGGAAACAAAGAAGGCCATCTGCGGCGCCTCTTGCCTCGATATAGAGGTCTGAGAATGCCGCAGGCCGCCCAGAGCCATCGGCGAACACTTTCATCGCCCCCCAACGCAGCAGAGGCTCATCCGACATCGGGCGCAACCCGGCATCCCATACTGCATCCGCGATGCCTTCAGGGTTGCCGGCCAGCACCTGCCAAAAGCACAGCGGCAGCCCGACTTTGCGTTCAGCGCAGCGATAGGCATCAATCTCGGCCAGACCTGCCGTCGCGCCGACATTCATGTCGGTCGCGGCAGTGAAGCCGAAGGCGGCGAGCGTGCGGCAGGCGGCTCCGATCGCATCCACCATCGCTGCCTCGTCCGGCGGCGGCACGCGGTGTTGCACTTGGCGCATGGTCCGGTCTCGGAACGCGCGGGTGCGCCGTCCTTCTTCGCGGCCGATCGCCCTACCGTTGGGGACCAGTGTCGAGGTGGTCATGCCGGCCGCGTGCAATGCCGTACTGTTGGCAAGGAAGACGTGGCCGGAGGTGCGCTTGAGCACAACCGAATGGTGCGGGGCCACGCGGTCAAGCTCCTGCGCCTTTGGATAATGTCCGATGTCAAGCGCTCTTTGGTCGTAGCCGCAGCCGAAAATCCGCGTTGCAGACGGCTTCCGTGCAGCAGCCGCGGCCGCACGATGCAGAAGTTCGTTGAGCGTGCACACCCCATCATCTGGACGGAGGTTCACCAGCGCGAACCCCAGGCCATAGGGCATCAGCTGCATATACGCCTCGATGAAACCCGGCACGGCAAGCCGGCCGGTCAAATCAAGGCGGAGGGTCGGCGCACCGATGGCGCCTTCGACTTCTGTTATGGTTCCCGCTGCCACGATGCGCCCGCCGCCGACGGCGACCGCCTCGGCGAAGCCTTCGCGTTTGCCGCACCAGATGGGGCCGCCCGAGATCAGCAACTCTGCACGCGCATCTCCGCTCATGTCCCTGCCATCATCCAAATCATGAACCGTTGTGCCCGAGCGCAGAGCACTGCGTCGGTTCACGAGCCGCAAACTGACGATTGTTTCTGTGCCAACTGTGGGTGTTGGGGAAGAGAGGCGTCAAGAAGGCGGGGCAGCTTTCATGCCAGCGCACAATTGGGACCATCCCATGCCAGTGTTTGGCCCCGCCGCGCGCCGCTCCCCTCCGCCCTACAGCCTTGCTTACGAGGCGGTTGGACGCGCTCGTTTCGCCCCAACACAGACGTCTCCGGCGTGGATGACCAAGGCTTTTCTTGACGGCAGCCGAGACGACCTTGCTCGAAGCAGCCAGCCGATTGGCTCCAGGGGCGGAGAGCTGATCGTTTAGGCCGCGGCGCACTCAGCCTCGCTGCCAACGCTAAGGCTGGTTGTGTTGGCATCGACACTCGCGCGCTTAGCCGGCTGCGCGCTGCGACCGTGTTTTCGGCCAACCTTTGTCCTGCGTACTTTCCGCTCAATGCCGGATCGATCAGAGCGCTCAGCGCACGTCCTATCCTCGGGCTCCTTGCAAGATCTCAGCAGAAAAAAGCAAGGGTAGCAGAATGTGAGCGCCTGGCGGCTTCGGCCTTGCCGCAACCGGCAGCACGCCATGCTTCATCCGCGCCCAACGAAGGGCATCTTGGTTGCCATAATGGTCATGAACAGAATGTTCGCCTCGAGTGGTAGGCTTGCCATGTGCACAATCGCCCTCCCGACATCGACGACATCCATGCGCGGTTCGGGCGCGATCCTGCCATCCGCCTGGCGCACGCCCTGCGCTATGCGCTCCGTCATCGGCGTTGCCGCATTGCCAATGTCGATTTGCCCGCAGGCAATGTCATGGGCACGTCCGTCGAGGGCGAGCGACTTGGTGAGGCCGGTGATCGCGTGCTTGGTCGCTGTGTAGGGAGCGCTGAAAGGCCTTGGTGCATGCGCGCTGATTGAGCCATTGTTGATGATGCGCCCGCCGCGAGGATCCTGTTCTTTCATCAGGCGGAAGGCAGCGCGCGCACACAGAAAGGCGCCGGTGAGGTTGACCGCAACAACCGAGTTCCACTGTGCGAGTGAAAGCTCCTCGAACGGGATCGCCGGCGCGTTTGCCCCAGCATTGTTGAATAAAAGGTCGAGCCGACCAAAGACCCGCCTCGTCTCGGCAAACAGCGATTCAACCGAGTTCTCGTCCGTGACATCGGTGGGTACGACCAGCGTGCGACCGTCCTCAGGCGCAAGGGCAGCCGTCTCCTCTAGCGCGTCGCGCCGCCGCCCAGCGAGAACCACCGCCCAGCCTGCTTCGCTCAGTGCAAGGGCCGCGGCGCGGCCAATGCCTGACCCAGCCCCCGTCACTATGGCAATGCGCTTTCTCATGCATCCGCCCGCTCTGTTGCTACCCCCAGCACTGCAGCACGCAGCACGCTATGACGCTAGAGCAGCGGGGGGTCGTGCGACAGGGGCGTAGAGGCCGCTTTAGTATCAGCGCTTCATGTTCAGTGTTTCGACCAGCATTTCGTCTGACGCTGAAACCACACGCGTGTTGGCGGAATAAGCCCTCTGGGCAACGATGAGACGCGTGAACTCCTGCGCGATGTCGACGTTGGACCGTTCGATGGCGGACACGACCAGCGTCCCAGTGCCCTGCGTGCCGGCGTTGTGCGGGTTGGCAGGCCCTGAATCGCGAGTCGGCGCGAAGGCCTGGCCATCCAAGCGGTCGAGCCGGTTCGGGTCGGCGAACTTGAACACGGGCACGCGATAGATGGTGCGCCGCTGGCCGTTGTCGTAGTTGACGATCACATCGCCGCTTTCGGCGATGGTGACTGAGGAGAAGGCGCCGGGCGGAACACCGTTCTGTTCGATCGCACGCACTTCGTACTCCGTCCCAGCGAACTGCGTGAGCCCGACTGTCTCGTCGTATCGCCCGAAATTAAATAGGATCTGCTGCGGACCCGAACCGTAGTTGAAGGTTACGGTGACGGTGGCGGGTGAGCCGGCCGTATTCGGTACGCCGATGCCCGTAACGACCCCCGTGTTGTTCTGGATGCCGGTACCGCCGGGCACCAGCGTTCCGGGCGTGTTCGGTAGAACACCGAAGGTGAAGTCAACGGTACCGTCAGCCGTGCCATCGCTGTCCATGTCAAACGCTGCCGTCCAGGCGTTCAGACCCGCGTGCGTCCAGGTGATGGTCGCCGTACGCAGATTCCCGAGCGGATCATAGATGCCGACCGTGGAGGTGAAGGAGCTTCCCGGAGCAGGCGCAACCGGTGCGTTGGCTGGCAGGTTCGCCGAGAGGTCGACCTGCGACGTCGCCACCGGCGCGCCGATCATTTGCGTGACGCGCACCGGTTCAATCACCGCCTGGTTCGCTTGCAGTGTTGCTTGATCAACCGGCCAGCCGAGGAGAAAGAAGTCGGCACCATTCACAAGATAGCCGTTGCGATCGAGCGCGAAGTCACCAGCACGGGTGTAGAAACGGCGCGTGTCGAAGATCGGTAGGTTGGTATTGGTGTCGATGGTGACCGCTTGGGTGACTCCGAAGAAACCATCACCCGAGATGGCAAGTGAGGTGTTGTTCGACACCTGTTCGATCGCGCCCTGCACATCGTGGCGGAAGGCGGGGCGCGCCACCACGCTGCCAGGCTCGTGGAGACGGCGCGAACTGTTGGTCACGAAGCTGACGAAGTTGGTGTCGACCCTCTTGAACCCGATCGTCTGGCTGTTGGCGATATTGTCGGAAGCGTGGCCGAGCGCGCGAGACTGGGCGGTCAGCCCCCCGATCGCTGTCGTCATCGCACCGAAGATGGACATGGTGGTGATCCTTCTCCTTGTCCTGCCGCACCTCAGCAAGTACACAATCGTGAGCAAATGCTGTGCCGGCCTGGGGCGAGACCAAGAGGCGGCCGAACCTCACTCTTGCTGGAACGCTGATGCCAATGCCGGAACGCTGATGCCAAATCTGCCTGGCCAGTTCTAACGCTGCGGCAAATCCTGCCGCCACCGGAGGGGACTTCAACCGCAGGCCAGTCGCCACACGCAGCCCCGGCACCACGCACCGAGACCCTCACCGGACGGAGGCGAGCAGCGCGTCCCACATCGCTTGCACGGTGGAAAGCACGCGCGCATTGGCAAGGTAAGCGTTTTGTAGCTCTACGAGCAGAGCCATCTCGCGGTCGACCGAAATCCCCACAGCATCGGCCAAGCGGTCTTTGGCCACGTCTCGGTTAACCCGCGCTTGCTCCTGTGCGCTTGTCGCACTGTCGTGAATCACTGCGTGGCGCGCCGTCACCATGCCGGCGTAGTCAAGTACGGTCGTGTTGGCGGTC
>CALLUO010000079.1 GCA_938010425.1 uncultured Elioraea sp. | reverse complement strand
TGGCCTTTGATCGAAATCAAGACGGCAGCGCCAAAGCCTCCGCCTCGATCGCGACAAACCGCGCGCCAAGCCCGCCGACAGCGCGATAAAACCGTGCCGCCTTCGCCCCCTCGAGATCAGCGAAGAAGCGCCCCGCCCAGGGCTTCAGGTGGCGGTCGAAAAACCGCCCGTCCTCGCCGGCCGGCGCGGCGAAGCTGCCGTCGATCAACCCCGCCATCACCTCGCAGAGGGTCGCAATGTGGTCCTCAGGCTCCGCCACACCTTCGGCGCGCGCCACACCGAGCCGGGCAAGATCGCCGCGAAGCCGCGCCAGCGGTCGCTCGTGCAGAAAACCTGTCAGGTAGTAGCTCGCATAGGGGAGAAGTTCACCGCGACCAAGCCCGATAAACAGATCAAAAAACTCGCGTTCCACGCCCTCGGCCGTCGCATTCCCTGCGGCCTCGGCGAGGGTTCCGAGAGCCGAGCCAACCGCCGTCTCATCCCCAGCCACGCCCGCCAATCGGAAGAGCAACTCCTGCCCGGGTGGCTGCACCAGCAGGGTAGCGAGCAGCCGATACAGGCGCGCTCGGCCAAGATCGGCTTCATCCGCTGCAGTCCGCACGGTCAGCGTGTTTACTCCCACCTCTGGCAACCCCGTCCACTGGGGCCCTGGGGTGCTCCCTTCCCCCAATCTGAAATTGTAAGCGCACATCAGAACGCTTGCCAAGGCCTTATACTCGCGGATGCGTGATCGCAGCGCAGCAAAAACCCGATCGAAACAGTCAGGCCCGCCTGGCGGGGCGCCCCTTATGAAGGCAAGGCGCCTCCATGGCGTCGTGGCGGCGGCGGACGAAGAGACGGAGTGGCGGAATCGGATTGCGAACGGGGCGCTTCGCCCCCTGCCGCCCCTCCCTGCCGGCCGGTCTTCAGCCCCGTGTTCTTGCCCTCGCTCTCGCCCTGGCCCTCGCCCGCCTCGGCCTCAGCGATGGGGGACGGCGGTGGCGTGCCGGGCAGGCGCACCGCGTCGGAGAGGGCGGGCCTGTCTTCGGCCGCGGCAAGGGACGTTGGGCGGTCCTCCTCCGCCGCACGCAGTGGGGTCGATGGGGGAGAAAACATCCGCTCAACCAGGGCGCGAATCGCTGGCGTCTCGCCCACACCGTCGAGAAAGTCGGGCACGCCGCCTGGCGTGTTCCAGTCCCAAGCATAGTCGGCGGGGCCGATGAAGTCGCGAATGGTCGGATCAAGCGACCAGGCGCGGCGCAGCGCGGCGTTGCGGAGGGCAGTGGGCACACCCTTGCGGAAGAAGGCGGAGAGGTCCGTCTCGGCCGTGATCTCCTCGATCTTCGGCAGTTGCGCGAGATCGACCAGCTCCTGCTCCGCCACCGCCGCGTCTGCCGCCGCCTGTGGCGGCCTTTCGCCTGGTGGCGGCACCTCTGGTTCGAGCTTCGCCGCCACGCCTTCGCGCGCGGCCCTCTTGCGGCGCGACCAGCGAGCGAGAAAACCCTCGCTGCGCGTCTCCTCCGCCTTCGCTTCCCTCTCTTCAGCCATCCTCGTCCGTCACTTTGGGCCGGGCGGCCAGCGCCTCGGGAGAAGCACGATCGCGCTTGCGCTTGACGAAGCCGCGCTCGCGATGATGCGCAGCGACGAAAGCCTCCAGCGTCTCGCGAATCGGCCCCGGCATGGGTACCGGCTCGATGATGTCTGCCGAACCAACACTGACCAGGCTCTCCGCCTCGCCGGCGTCGGCCAGCACACGGTGCAGTTCCACCCCGGGCTCCTTCAGCGTGGGGCGAAGCACCACCCACAGCACGGGCCGCCCGCCCTCGAGGTTCGCCTTGTAGCCCAGCGTGTCTGAGGCGACGAGTTCGAGGTCCGCCTGCCCCGCGATAAATGCGGTGACGTCGCCTTCCCGGCGCAGCACCGTCCATGGCGCAGCGACAGTGGGGGCAGGCAGCACGGCGACGGGAACCCAAAGATGATCGACCCAGGGGCTTTGCGCTACCCGCTTCTCCACCACCACGGAGACGGGAATGTGCAGCACCGGTTCCATCTCAGGCCGCCCTCGCCCCGCGCGCCGTAAAGGGAAGATTTTCAAGCAGGTTTTGCGGTTTCATACGCACCCGGCGCGCGACATCCATGGCGAGAGCGAGATACACCGGGCGTGAGCCCACCTTGGGCAAAACGAGGCGCGTGTCCTTGAACCGCAGAGCAAACAAGGCGGCAATGCGCCCCAGCGCCTCAGGTTCGACAGCCTCCCCGCGCCAAAGCCGGCCGACGATGGCGGAGGCCTCCGCGTCAAGCCCAACATACCATACCCAAGCCTCGTCATGGATCGTCTGCAGCGGCTCCACCTCAACCTCAGCCCCGGTCATGTGCGCAACCCACAGCGCGATGACGCGCGCGAGCGCAGCCTGGCCCTCACGGCCAAAGGTGAGGTCGAACACGAAATCGTGCCGATCGGAGCGGTCCCAGTACTGCGCGGCGTTCGCTTCGTTCAGAACATCGAGTTCGATCGCCACCCTCGCCCCCGCTTCGGCGAACAGGGAGCCGAGCACGCCGAACCCCCCTCGGCCCCTCGCCGCACCCTCCACCACCTCTTCGTCAGCGAGGAGCAGATTGCCGCCCTCAGTGGAGGCGCGCTGAGGGCGGAAGAAGAGTTCAGCCGCGCGCAGCAGGAACGCGTCTTCGCAGCCATCGAGGATGTTGCGCAGGATCAGCTGCACGAGCTGGGCGAGGAACATGGGCGGAGTGGCCGACAAGTCGCGCGAGAAGAGTGCTGCGTAGGCGGCCTCAACGGTCGGGTGAGCGAGCAGATGGTCGCGGAAGGCGAGCCAGACCGACCAGTTCTCGCGTGCGTCCTCATCCGCAAGCCGCGCGATCTCGGCCTCGGCAACCGGGCGGCGTGGGTTGGCGAGCAGGGCAGCGTGCAAACTGCGTTCGGCTTCGCAAGCCTCTGCAGGGGGCACCAGTTCAGGGCGGGCAAGCCAGGCGGCGAGCAGAGCATCCGTCACCGCCACCCCGCCCGTCGGATGGCGTTCGGCGAGGTGATGGCCGGACGCACGCCAGAAGTCGCGGCTCATGGCCCCCGTCCTGAGCGCATCAGCCCGACCAGATTTAGGGGCTCGGGCGCCACCTCCTCGCCCTCCTCGCGGATGAAGCCGATCACGGGCAGGGCCTGCGGGCGGCCACGCGGGCGCAGGGTGCGGAATCGTTCGCGAATCCGCCCTTCGTCCTCGAGGGTACGGGAGAGCGCGATCAGCGTGCCAGGCGCGTGCCCCTCGCAAAGGCTCTCCGCATGCGCAATCTCCTCCTCGGCCGCTGCCCGCGCAGACGCCTCATCGGGCGCGCCGAGCCGGTCGCGGATCAGGCTAGCGAGGGAGGAGACGGCCGCCGCCCTCTCCTCGGCTCTGGCGACGCCGACCGTGACCAGGGTTGACCAGCCGAAACTCGTCACGCCGAGGAAGCCCGCCCGGAACGCCTGGCGGGCCTTGCCCGACAGCGCCTCGAGATCGGCGTCCCAAAACAAGAAGGTCCCGACCACCGCAATTTCGCCCGGCTCCGCGGCCGCCTCGAAGATCAGCGTGTCAGAAGGGTCGAGGCGGATCGTGCGCAAGATCGCGCGCGGCGTGTCGGTCATTCGTCCACTCCCGCGGCGGCAAGCCAGGACGGCGAGGCAAGCAGGGCAGCGAGACTCAGCCGTTCCTCGCGCCCCGCATCGTCGTGCAGGATGAGGTCGCCTGTCGCCAGGTCGAGCCCGCGCTTTGCCGCTTGGGGCTTCGCCAGCCGCGCGAGGTAGGCTTCGGCGAGAGGGCGGGGCCCGCGCTCCTGCCAGTCATGCAGCCAGGCCATGAGGTGCCGGGCGTAGGATTCGACAAGCCGCCCTACCTCGACCGGCTCGAAGCCCTGCTCGAGCAGGGACGTCACCTGCGGCATGGCACCTGGCTCAACGCCTTCGTCGAAGGCCACGCGCAGCCCCGCGTGCAGAACCAGCCATGCGGGGACATCAGGCTCCGCCGACGGCGGCAAGGCGAGACGCACGCCGCCGGCCGCCGCGCCGTCGATCTCGATCCGGTCAGGCCAGACAAAGGCGAGCGGAGTCTCGGGCGGTGCGTGCACCGCCAGCATGTCGGCCAGGGCGACCATGCCGGCATATAGAGCGAGACGCGCCGACCCGACTGGCCGGTCCGGCTCGAGCACAACCGCGACGTCAAACCGCCGGTAGGAGCGCGACCACACAAGCGTGCCTGCCCCGGCGTGCGGCGCAATGGCGCAGCCCTGGGCAAACGCATCTCCCCCTTCGCGCAGCGCCACCTCCCGATAAGACGGCGGCAGATCGAGCGGCGGTGTCAGGATCTGCGTCTCCATCGCTCCCTGTCCCTGATCGCGCTTTCGTCATATATGCGGAGATGGGCGGGATTGATAGGCGCGGGAGGACGAGAACCATGCCCGACGGAACGCACAGCGATTCCCGAGTGGGACGGACGGTCTTCGTCTGCTCCTGCGAAGGCAGCATGCCGCTCGATGAGAAGGCGCTCGCCAAAGCCTGCCGCGGGGCGCGGCTGGAAACGGCGCGCCAGCTCTGCCGGGCGGAACTGCCGAGGCTCACCGCCGCGCTGGCTCAGGGTGAGGTGCTTGTAGGCTGCGTGCAGGAGCGCGCGGTGTTTGCCGAGGCCGCCGCGGAGGCCAAGACAGAACACGCGGTCGAGACCGTTTGGCTGCGCGAGACGGCGGGCTGGTCGGCAGAGGCCAATCGAGCAGGGCCAAAAATGGCGGCGCTGATCGCTGCCGCCCAGGTGCCGATGCCGCCGACCCCGATCGTCTCCTATCGCTCCGAGGGGGTGGCGCTCGTCTACGGCCGGGATGAGCGCGCGATCGAGGCGGCGAAGCGGCTTTCCAGCAAGCTCAACATCACCGTCCTTCTCGCAGACCCAAAGGACGTCGTCCCGCCGCGAACGACCGAGTTCCCGGTTGTCAAGGGGCGGATCGTGCGCGCTTCTGGCCACTTGGGCGCCTTCGAGCTTGTCGTCGACGACTACGCTGCCCCCTCTCCCTCTTCGCGTGCAAGCTTGGTGTTCGGCCCCGCGCGCCATGGAGCTAAAAGCCGGGCCGACCTCATTCTCGACCTCTCCGGCCTTACCCCCCTCTTTCCCGCACCGCACAAGCGCCCCGGCTACCTGCGCGCAGACCCGAACAACCCGGTCGCTGTCGAGCGCGCGATTTTCGATGCGGCAGACCTCGTCGGCACCTTCGACAAGCCGCGCTTCATCACCTTCACCGAGGCGCTGTGCGCCCATTCGCGCTCGCGCAAAACAGGGTGCACGCGCTGTCTCGATCTCTGCCCAGTGGGTGCGATCCAGCCTAACGGCAATGCCGTCGCCATTGACCCGATGACCTGCGCGGGCTGCGGCTCCTGCGCCGCGGTGTGTCCGACGGGTGCTGCCTCCTACGCGTTGCCACCGGCTGAGGCGCTGCTTAAGCGGTTGCGCGCGCTCTTGCTCACCTACCGCGAGGCGGGGGGAGAACGCGCCGTGCTGCTGATCCACGAGGGCGAGCATGGCGAGCCCCTGATCGAGACCGCGGCGCGGTTCGGCGACGGACTGCCGGCCCGTGTTCTTCCCTTCGCGCTGAACGAGGTGACCGCGCTTGGGCTGGAAACGGTGGCGGCTGCCTTCGCTTACGGCGCGGCGGAGCTGCGCGTGCTGCTGCCCGCGCGCTCACGTCACGACCGCGAGGCGCTGGATCGGACACTCGCTCTCGCAGATACTGTGTTGCGTGCCTGGGGCTTCGGTGAGGGCCGCGTGGGCACGATCGAGGCCTCCGACCCGGATGCGCTCGCCGCTGCCCTCGCTGCCCTGCCCCACCGCGAGGGCGTGGCAGCGCCCCGAACCTTCGCGCCGATGGGCGATAAGCGAAGCCTCGCCCAACTCAGCTTGCGCGAGCTTGCCAAAGCTGCCCCCGCCCCGGTTGATATCGTGCCCCTCCCTGAGAAGGCGCCTTTCGGCACGCTGTCGGTCAACGCTGAGGGCTGCACGCTTTGCCTCTCCTGTGTCGCCGCCTGCCCTACGGGGGCTCTGCGCGACAATCCCGACCGCCCTCAGCTCTCCTTTGTCGAGGACGCTTGCGTGCAGTGCGGCCTGTGCGCTGCCACCTGCCCGGAGAAGGTCATCACCCTTGTCCCCCGCCTTAATGTTGGGGCCGATGTCGCCAAGCCTCAGGTCATCAAGGAGGAGGAGCCCTTCGCCTGCATCCGCTGCGGCAAGCTTTTCGGGGTAAAGTCGTCGATCGAGCGGGTGGTAGCGAAGCTTGCGGAGAGCCATTGGATGTACAAGGGCAACGCCGCCAACATTGACCTGATCCGCATGTGCGAAGACTGCCGGGTGATCGTGGTGACCGAAAGTTCTGGCATCGACCCGTACGCCGGCCCGCCGCGCCCCAAAATCCTCACTGCCGACGACGTGTGACGGGACGTGACCGTGTCGCAGCTTACTCGCCGCACCCTGCTGACAAGCCCCGGCTCGCCCGCTTAGCCTGCTGCCTCCAAGGCGAAACGATCACCCTGGTTGTCGGCGTTGCTCCTGGCGGAATAACTGACACGCTCGCACACTCGGCAACATCACGGCGGAAGAGGCGGATTGCCAGCAGCTGGCACAACTCTCGCCAGACTATACCTGCCGGTTGATTGACCCGGCGCGGATGGCGGCCCTACATCTCGCACGATGACCGGCCAAGCCCTGAGCCAGCCTTGCCTAGCGGCAGACCAGCCCCACGACAGCGATGATCTTGCCGCCGCGCGCCGGGTGCTCAACACCGAGGCCGCGGCCCTCGACCGTCTCGCGCGCGCGCTCGATCACCGCTTTGTCGCCGCCCTCGATCTTTTGGACGCGGTGAAGGGGCGGATCATCGTCTCTGGTATCGGCAAGTCCGGGCATGTGGCGCGCAAGATCGCCGCCACCTTCGCCTCGACGGGACGTCCCGCCCAATTCGTTCACCCGGCCGAAGCCAGCCACGGCGACCTTGGCATGGTGACGCCGGCCGACGCCGTGCTTGCCCTCTCCAACTCGGGGGAGACAAGCGAACTGACCGACCTCGTCTCGCATACCCGCCGCTTCGCTATCCCGCTTGTGGCGATGACCTCGCGGGGCGAAAGCACGCTCGCCCGCCATGCTGACATCGCCCTCGTTCTGCCTGACGCGCCGGAAGCCTGCCCGCTGGGGCTTGCCCCCACCACCTCGACCACGTTGATGCTTGCTTTAGGCGACGCGCTTGCTGTCGCCCTGCTCGCCCGCAAGGGATTCGGGGCAGAGGATTTCCGCGTCCTCCATCCCGGGGGTCGGCTCGGGCGGCGGCTTCTGCGCGTGCGCGACCTCATGCACGCGAGGGAGGAGGTGCCGCTTGCACCCCTCAGCACGCGCATGGACGAGGCGATCGTGCGCATGACTGCGCACCGTTTCGGCTGCCTCGGCCTCACCGATGACAGCGGACGGCTTGTCGGCATCATCACCGACGGCGATTTGCGCCGGCATATGAGCCCAGATTTGCTGTCGCGCCAGGCGGTGGAGGTGATGACGCCGAATCCGCGCACCATCGGCCCCGAGGCGCTGGCGGCCGAAGCGCTGCGCGAGATCAACGAGCGCCGCATCACCGCCCTCTTCGTCGTTGACGGTGAACGGCCCGTCGGGATCCTGCACGTGCACGACCTGCTTCGCGCTGGGGTGGCATGAGCACCGTTGCCATCGGATCTGCCCGTCCCGCTCCTTCGCCGACCCGGCGGCGAGTCCCCTCGCTTCGGGCTCGGCCCGTTCTGCCTGACGCGGGAGCGATTGCCCGTCGCCGCCTGGTGGTCGGCGTGCTGAAGCGCGCCCTGCCGCTCGCTGCCGTCGCGGCCCTTGCTTTGACCCTTGGCTGGCCGCAGCTGACCGGCAGCGAGGACCGCACGCGGATGGCTTACCGCAAGCCGCTGGAGGGTTTGCCCGAAAGTGCGCGCGTGCTCGACCCCCACTACAGCGGTCGCGACGAACAGGGCCGACCGTTCACCCTCACCGCCGATTGGGCCGAGCAGGCGCCAGGGTCGAACATCGTCGACCTCGCCGCACCGAGGGCGGACGTCACGCTGGAGAACGGGGCCTGGGTCGAAGTCGCGGCGAAGTCTGGCCGCTTCGACCGCAGGACGCGCCTGCTCGACCTCGAGGGCGAGGTCGTGCTGCACCACGATGCGGGCTACGAGGTGCGCACAGCACGCGCGCGGATCGACCTCGCTTCGGGCCGTGCCGAGGGCGATAAGCCGGTGGAGGTGCAAGGACCTGCAGGCCGCCTCGATGCGCCTGGGTTTCGGCTGGAGGACAAGGGGGCGGTGGTGATTTTCCCCGGCCCTGCGCGCATGCTGTTGCGCACGGCGGAGGGCGCGCCGTGACCCGCGCGGGCCTGGCCGCTCTGGGCTTCTTCCTTGCCTCTGCCGTGGCGGCGCAAGATCTTGGCCTGACAGGCGGCGGGCCGGTGGAGGTTTTGGCGGACGGCGCGATCGAATGGCGGCGTGATGACCAGGTGGTGATCGCCCATGGCAACGCGCGCGCGACCCGCGGCGGTGCAACTGTCTTCGCTGATCGTCTCCTCGCCCGCTACCGCCCGCGCACCGTAGGAGAGGCCCGCGCAGCGGACGGCTCCCCTTTTGGCGGCGCCTCTGAGGTGTGGCGCCTCGAGGCGGAGGGCAACGTGCGCATTGTCGCCGGCAACGACCGAGCGCAAGGAGACCGCGCCATCTACGACCTCGACCGCAAGGTGCTGGTGCTGACAGGGCGGTCGCTTTCGCTCACCAATGGCTTCGACACCGTGACGGCGCGAGACGCACTCGAATACTGGTCTGCAAGCAGAATGGCCGTAGCGCGCGGCCAAGCTGTCGTGACTTCGCCCAACCGCCGGCTAGAGGCGGACACCATCGCCGCCTGGTTCGCCGAACGTGAGACGGCGGCGGTGCAGGAGACAGTGCGCGGCCCCCCCGTCCCCGGCGCGGGACGGCTCGAGAGGGCAGAGGCCTGGAGGGACGTGCGTATCACCACCGCGACTGAGATCGTGCGCGGCGACCGCGCCGTCTATTTACCGGGCGAAGGCGTGGCGCGCCTGTTCGGCGCGGTGCGCATCACGCGCGGACAGAACCAGTTGAACGGGGCGGTGGCCGAGGTGAACCTGCGCACGGGCGTCTCGCGGCTTTTACCGGCGCCGGGCGGGCGGGTCGCTGGCATGCTGGTGCCGGAGGAGCGGCGCCCTCCCGCCCCCGCTCTGGAGGCAAGGCCGTGAATGCCCCCTCCGCGCCACCAGGCCCGACCGCACGTCCGACACCTCTTACGCTGCTTCCCGGCAGCCAGGGCTTGGTCGCGCAGAACCTTGGCAAGCGCTACCAGAAACGGCCGGTGGTGCGGAACGTCTCGCTCTCGGTGCGCCGAGGCGAGGCGGTCGGCCTTCTTGGCCCGAACGGTGCCGGTAAGACCACTTGCTTCTACCTGATCGTCGGTCTGGTCCGCCCCGACGAGGGCCGCATCCTGCTGGACGGGGCGGACATCACATACCTGCCGATGTATCGCCGCGCCCGCCTGGGCCTTGGCTACCTGCCGCAGGAGGCCTCGATCTTCCGCGGCCTGACGGTTGAGGACAATATCCGCGCCACGCTTGAGGTGGTGGAGCCCGATCGCGATCGGCGCGAAGAGATCCTCGATGACCTGCTTGCCGAATTCTCCATCAGCCATCTCCGCCGCACGCCGGCGATCGCACTCTCGGGCGGCGAACGGCGGCGGGTGGAGATCGCGCGGGCTCTCGCCACTCACCCATCCTTCATCCTTCTCGACGAACCTTTGGCGGGTATCGACCCGATCGCGGTCGGCGAAATCCGCGACCTGGTCGCCCATCTCAAG
>CALLUO010000078.1 GCA_938010425.1 uncultured Elioraea sp. | reverse complement strand
GAGAAGCACCGGGTGACGACGATGTTCGTTGTGCCAACCATGCTCTCGATGCTGGTCGAACACCCCGCGGTCGATGCGCACGACCACGCCTCTCTCAAACATCTTCTGTACGCCGGGGCACCGATGTATCGGGCCGACCAGAAGCGGGCTCTCGCCAAGCTGGGTTTGGGCTGCCTCACCCAATATTTTGGGCTCGGCGAGGTGACGGCGAACATCACTGTGCTTCGCCCAGACCAACACAGCCTAATGGATGACCCGTCCTTTCCCCTCGGCTCATGCGGCATGCCGCGCACGGGCATGGACATCGCCATTCTCGATGAGACCGGCAACCGTCTACCACCCGGGCAAACGGGAGAGATCTGCGTGCGCGGCCCAGCTGTGTTCGCCGGCTACTTCGAGAATGAAGAGGCCAACCGCAAAGCCTTCGCTGGGGGCTGGTTTCACACCGGCGACCTTGGATACTTGGACGAGCGAGGTTTTCTCTACATCACAGGCAGGGCGTCGGACATGTACATCTCCGGCGGATCGAATGTCTATCCGCGCGAGGTCGAGGAGGCGATCCTCACCCACCCGGCGGTGGCGGAGGCGGCGGTGGTGGGCCTGCCCCATCCCAAGTGGGGCGAGGCGGGTGTGGCGGCGGTGGTGCCCCGCCCGGGGATGACACTGACGCCGGAGGAGGTGCTGACCCATCTACAAGGCCGAATTGCGCGCTACAAACAGCCGCTGCGCGTTGTCGTCTGGGACAGGCTCCCGCAATCCGGGTACGGGAAGGTGCCGAAGGCGCTGGTGCGCCAGCGTCTGGAGGCGGAGGGCGTGCGCTTCACCTCCTGAAACCCGGCCGGCGACGCGCCATGGTTGACCCCGTCCTTGTTTCCCCTATGTTCCGGGGGACAAGATGGGCGCAGGCAGTGGACTGCCGCGCCATGAGGATACGACCATGACCCTGCCTCTGATGCCGAAGGCGACAGCCGTCTGGCTGATCGAGAACACGTCGCTCACCTTCGAGCAAATTGCCGAGTTCTGCGGCATGCACCCGCTGGAGGTGCAGGCGATCGCGGACGGGGATGCGGCGGTCGGTATCGTCGGGCTTGACCCCATCGCCAACGGACAGCTCACACGCGAAGAAATTTCGCGCTGCGAAAAGGACCCGACCGCGCGGCTCCAGCTCGCGCCGAGCACTGTGGTGCTGCCCAAGTCGAAGACCAAGGGCAAGGGTGGGCGCTATACGCCGGTCGCAAAGCGGCAGGACAAGCCCGACGCCATCGCTTTCTTGCTGCGCCATCATCCAGTGCTGTCGGATGCGCAAATCTGCGCCCTCCTTGGCACGACAAAGGAGACGGTGCAAAAAGTGCGCGACAAGACGCACTGGAACAGCGCCAACATCAAACCGCGCGACCCAGTGCTGCTTGGCCTCTGCACGCAAACCGATCTCAACCGCGCCGTCGAAGAGGCGATGGAAAGGGCGCGCCGCGAGGGGCGCGCCGTGCCGGAGCCGACTGAGGTCGTGCCGCAGCGCTGAGGACTGAGCGCGCGCTGCGCGCGCCTCCATGCTTTGGCCATGTTCCGTGCTAGCCTGCAGACGGCAGGCGCACATCATGGCTGAGACAGACATCCTCACCTTGGTTCCGCAATCGGGCCTTCAGTTTATCGTCCGGCCGTTCGACGAGGCGCGCCTTCCGCGCGTGACCCGCGCCTTTTGGGAAGAGCTGGACAGAGAGGGGCCAGACGGTCAGCCGCATGTCATCCTCCGCCCACTGGCGACGGATGAGGCGGACGGATCCTTTCTCGACCCGGTGACGAAGGCCCGCCCGCCGGAGGATCGGACCTATCAGATCAACACCGCACGCGCGCTCGAACCCTTTCTTGATCGCTGGACGCCTCTGCCGGTTTTTGAGATTCGGGATGGCAGGTTTGCACAGGGCCCGACCAACTGGGTGCGCATCCGCCTCGTCCGGCTTTCCGCGCGCGACACCGCTGCCCATACGCACGCTGCAGTGCTCGCCTTCGACACCGGCTTCGTGCCGCGCCGATCCGATGCTCCTTACGTTGGGCTTGCGCCGGCGCGGGAGGAACAAGTTTTCGCTCTGGTGGCTGAGCCGGAACAGAACGGCTGGTTCCTGCGCCAGGCCTGGGTAGACAAATGGCTCGAGGCTAACTTCCGCGAGGCGCGCGAGGCCGCGCGCGGCCGCAGGCTTAGAGCCGAGGACCTGCCGTGGCGGGCCGAGCACTGGGCGCGTTACCTCACCTTCCTTGCCGTGCTCGAGGAGGCGAGGCTGGTGCCAAAGGTTTGCACTCTTGACATCACCTCGGCCACTCAGTCCGCGCGCCCGATCGCCGTCGACCTCGTGCTCGATCTCGGCAATTCACGCACCTGCGGCATTCTGGTTGAGGACCACCCAGACCGGCCGCTCGACTTCACCAATGGCGCGCCGCTTAGTCTGCGCGAACTCTCCGCGCCGGAGCGACTATGGGCAATCCCGTTTGACAGCCGGGTCGAGTTCCATCGCGCCTCCTTTGGCCGCGACGCCCTCTCCAACACTTCGGGCCGCATGCTCGCCTTCCATTGGGCAAGCCCCGTGCGCGTCGGACCCGAGGCGGTGCGGCTGGCCGCGCAATCGCGCGGCGATGAGGGGATGACGGGGCTTTCCTCGCCCAAACGCTACTTGTGGGACGAG
This sequence comes from uncultured Elioraea sp., assembly GCA_938010425.1. GTDB lineage: Bacteria > Pseudomonadota > Alphaproteobacteria > Acetobacterales > Acetobacteraceae > Elioraea. The sequence goes on along the minus strand of CALLUO010000078.1, from coordinate 31,492 downwards.
CGACCAACTTCGGTACCGTGGCGGTTCAACGGCCCGGCAGCGGATGGCACGGCGATCAATCCCCCGGTGTCGGGGGCGTTTATGGAGTTCGTCTCCGAGGATGGAGACGTCCTCGAAACGATCCGGTACCGTAAACGCCCCGGCATGCGCGCCCTCTTCTCGCGTTCCGCCCTGACCACTTTCCTGCTCTGCGAACTGCTGATGCAGGCTGCGGTGCAGATCAACTCGCCCGACTATCGCGCCGCCCGCGGCTCAGTGAACGTGCCGCGCCGACTGCGGCGCCTGGTGCTCACGCTTCCCCCCGCAATGCCGCTCATCGAGCAGGAGATTCTGAAACGTCGTGCGCGCGAGGCGATCGACCTCGCCTGGAGCCTGCTCGGCTGGTCGAGAGTCGGCGATGGTCTGCCCGAACCGCCGCCAAAGCCGGAACTCGTCGCCAGCCTCGATGAAGCAACCGCGACACAGCTCGTCTGGCTGTACAACGAGTGTCGCTGGCGACTGAAGTCGGACGCGTCGTCCTTGTTCGCCATCTCCGGGCGTGTGCGCGGCGGCTATGGCGATGAGCCTTCGCTCAGGATCGCTTCAATCGACATTGGCGGCGGGACGACGGACTTGATGGTCGCCACCTACGTCGCGGAGGCGGGCCAGGCGATCGTGCCGAAGCAGAACTTCCGCGAGGGCTTCCGCATTGCGGGCGATGATGTCTTGCAAGCGCTGATCGAGACCGCGATTTTGCCTTGCCTCGAGCGGGCGCTGGCTGAAGCCGGGGTGCGCGCTGCGAAGGCCTTTTTGCGCGAATTGCTCTCCGTTTCGGCGGCAGGACAAAGCGAGCAGGAACGGCACCTGCGCCGGCAGTTCGTCGCCCTTGTCCTTGAGCCGCTCGGCCTTGCCGCATTGCGGGCCTATGAAGGGCTGACGGGCCGACAGAGCGGCGAGATTCTGCGCGCCAAGATCGCCACCCTGCTCGAGGGCCTGCCCGCTGTTGGGCGCGCCATCGCTCATGTCGAGGGTGAGGCGGCGCGGCGCGAGGGGGCTGAGTTTTCGCTCGGCGCAGTCGAACTCGTCGTCACCGCCGATCAGGTGGAGAAGGTCGTCACCGCCGTGCTCGGCCCGGTTCTCGCCGAACTGCTTGAGGTGGTGCATGCGTTCGACGTCGACGTGCTGCTGCTTTCGGGCCGTCTGTCCCGGCTGCGCGTCGTGCGCGACCTTGTCGTTGCCCGTCTCGCGGTGCCGCCGCATCGGGTGGTGGCGATGGACCAATATTCGGTCGAGGCGTGGTATCCGTTTCGCAACGCGGCCGGTCGGATCGCGGATCCGAAGACCACCGCCGCCGTCGGCGCGATGATTTCCGCCACCGCGGAAGGTCGCCTCGAAGGATTCCTGCTTCGCGCGTCGCGCCTTGGCGTGCGCTCCACGGCACGCTTCATCGGGCTGATGGACCAATCAGGACAGATTAGAACCCAGAACGTTCTGTTCCGCGATCAGGCGCGCGAACCAGGAGGCGGGGCGCGTGAGGCTTCGTTCAGGCTGAGCTTTGCTGCCCCGTGCTTTGTTGGTTTCCGCCAGCTCGATCTTGAACGCTGGACCGCGACCCGTCTTTATCGCCTTGAGTTTGGTGACGCCTCCTCTGTCCGCCGGCTTGCGCTGCCGCTTACCGTCACGCTCGTCCGCCGCGATATCGACCCCGACCAGCCTGACGCCGAGGTGGCGCGGGAACGGTTTTTGGTCGAAGAGGTGGTCGACGCCGAAGGCGTGACGCTGCATCCGCGCCAAATCGTGGCAAGGTTGCAGACAGAGGCCGAAGAAGCGGGCTATTGGCGCGATACTGGTGCGCTCAGGGTGCCCTGAGATCATGCTCGACGCGCGCTCCGTCGAAGACCGCGTGCTCGCCGAACGCTGTGCGGCAGCGGCCGAGGCCATATCGGACGGTATCGGTTGGATCGAGGCCCATCCCGAAGCGGCGCGGGAGGCGGGTGCGGCCGTGGTGCGGGATTTGCGCCGTTTCGCCGCCCGCGCCCGTCGGCTTGCCGCGGCCGCCGCCCGTCCGATGTGTGTCGCCGTTTTCGGACCATCCCAGGCCGGCAAGAGCTACCTCATTTCCGCCCTGGCTCGGCGGGGAACGGAGCCTGTCCGCGTCGTACTTGGCGACCGGCCACTCGACTTTGTCTCCGAAATCAATCCCGAAGGCGGTAAAGAGGCGACAGGGCTCGTTACCCGCTTCTCCGTCCGCGCGACACCGTCGCTGCCTGGCAAGCCGGTCTCGGTGCGTTTGCTTACCCAGGCCGATGTGGTGAAAATCCTCGGCAACTCTTTCCTTGAGGACTTCAATCGCGATGCCGTGCAGCCCTTGCCGGCAGAACAAGTTTCCGCCCTGGTCGACAGCCTACGCTGCCGTGCAGGCGGCACCATCGCAGCAGCATTCGGCGAGGATGCGGTGTTCGACCTTGCCGAGTATTTCGACCGTTACTTCCGCGGCCACCCTGTGATCCTCGCTCTCGGTCAGGGGTTTTGGCGCGACTCTGTCGCGCTGGCGCCCCGGTTGTCCGCTGCCGATCGCGCTCGCCTGTTCTCCGTGCTGTGGAACGCCATTCCTGCCTACACGGAGACCTGCCGTCGCCTCTGCGAGGCGCTCGAGGCACTGGGCGACCCTGACGAGGCCTTCCTTGGCCTTGAGGCCCTGCTGCCGCGGGAAACGAGCATCATCGATGTTGAAACTCTGGCCGGGCTGGGCCAGCCGGAACGGGCCGGCACGCTTGAGGTCGCCACCCGCGATGGCCGCCGCGCTCTGCTGCCGCGCCCGATCGTCGCCGCGCTGACGGCGGAACTTCGCCTTACCCTGGCTGATCAGCCCTGGCCCTTTTTTTCCTCCACCGACCTGCTTGATTTCCCGGGCGCGCGATCGCGTGAGGTCCTTTCGGATGCAGAAAGTTACTTAGCCGATGCAGCGCGCGTGGCCCCCCTCTACCTTCGCGGCAAGGTGGCCTACCTCTACCAGCGCTATGTGGCGGAGCAGGAAATCACCGCCATGCTGCTCTGTATCGGCCCGTCGAACCAGGAGGTGCGAACCCTTCCCGGCATGGTGAAGGAGTGGGTGGACGCAACGCACGGCCCCACCCCTGAGGAGCGTGCCAAGCACCCGACCGCCCTGTTCATCGTGCTGACCAAGTTCGATATGGAGTTCGAAGAAAAGCGCGGCCGGCGGGAAGATCAGGCGGCGGCCAGTCGTTGGGCAACCCGAATCGAGGCCTCGATCACGCGTTTCCTCGGACTAGAGCACACCTGGCCGACGGAATGGACCCCCGGCAAGCCCTTCGTCAACACGTTCTGGCTTCGCAACCCCAATGTGTTTGCCAAAGCGATCCTCGATTACGATGCCATGGGGCGCGAAATCGCGCTGCGCGAGCCTGAGCGGCTGGCTCGGCTAAGGGCTGAGTTCCTCGCCACGCCCGAAGTACAGCGCCACTTCAGTGACCCTGCCAGGGCTTGGGACGAGGCGATGCGGCTGAACGACGGCGGCATCACCTACCTCGCGGAAAGCCTCGCACCGGTGTGCAACCCGGCCCTTAAGCGCGGCCAAGTCGCTGCCCGGCTGGCCCGGGTCGTGCGCGATGCGGCGGGGCGGCTCGATCCGTTCCATGTCTCGGACGATCGTGAGGCGGAACGGAAGAAGCGGCGCGCCGAGGGGGCGGTGCTGGCCCGGCACCTCGCTGCCTGCCTCGAGAAGCAGCGGTTCGGCCTGCTGTTGCAGGCGCTGATGGTGGAGACGGAGGCTTTGCAGGTGGCCTTTACCCGGCTTGTCCTGCACGCCCCGGCAGAGGATCCGCACGCAACGCCCGTTCATGGCGCTGCCGCCACAGCCGTCAGTCTCTCCGACGAGCTCGCCGCGCTGTTTGGCGAGGAGCCTGTTTCTGCCGCGCCTGCACCGACAGGTTCGGCGACGACAGATTTTGCCGACCAGTTGGCAGAAGCCGCCCTCGCTGAGTGGCAGGAGCGCCTGCGCGCCTTTGCTGCCGACCCGGCGACGGCGTCCTTCCTCCTCATCCCGCGCGAGCAGGCGGCTTTCCTGGCCGCCCAGCTCGCTGCCGGAGCCACCTGGCAGGACCTACGTGGGCGCATCGCCAGCGCGATCAGGGCCAAAGCGTCGTATCGCGAGCGGTTCGCCGAGGCCTTGGTCAAGCCCGTGATGATCGCGGAACGGATGATCAACGACTATGTCGCCGCCCTTGGTTTCGATCGTGTGCCCGAGGCGGAACGCCCGCGCACCGCGCGCGAGGGCCGCGTTATTTTCCGCGCCCGCGAGGCGGCGGAGGAATGGCCCGCCCTCGGCGAACAGCCGACACCGTTCGAAAGGGATTACGCTATCGACTGGATTACCGCCTTCGCTCGGCTGATCGATCGCAATGTCGATCACGCCTTTGGCAGTGGCATCGACCCGGCGGCAAATGCCGAGCTTGGGCGGATACTTTCCCGGCTCGCTGAGGCGGCGTGATGGCCATGCCATCGGTTCCAACCGCACGCGCCGAACCCGACCCGGCCCGGCCTCTTGGGCATGCGCGGATCGTGCTCGAGGGGATAGCCCAACCCTTGGCGGACGGACGCTTTGCCCTCATCCGCGCGCACATGCCCGCCGCCTATCTCGGCCCCTCCGGCTGGCAGGTCGGAGAGACGGTGCTGACAGCGCTTGCCCTCGACACTGCGCCAGGCGCGAGCGTGCTCATTGTTGGCCCCGCTGTCTGTCGCCACCTCGAACCTGGGCCGCTCACACTGAGGCTGCCGTCGCTCGGGCTGGACTTGCCCCTGTTTTGGCCTGCCTCCATCGCGGTGTTCGACGAGGGCGAGGCGCGGATCGGGTTCGGCCAATCCGTCGCTGCCCGCAAGCCGGTCCGACCGGCTGAGGCTTCGTCGCCGCCGTCCCTGCCGCAGCCCGAGATCGAGCAACGGCCTGTCGGGGGCGCGCAGCGTCTTCCGCTGATCCTCGCCGGGGTGGCGCTGACAGCGCTAGGCCTTGCTGCTGCCGGCTGGTGGCTCCTGCGCGAGACGCCCTTCCTCGCGTCTCCGCCTTCTGCTTTGCCACCTCCCGTCGCTGCGCCGATCTGGCCAGATGGCACAGACGGGCTAACGGTGGCTGAGGTCGTCGCACAGGCACCTGATGCGCGCGGCGTGCTTGCGGTCGGCCTTCGCCGACAGGCGGCAGGCCGGCATGACGATGCCCTCGTGTTGTTCGAGGTTGCGGCGGAAGCCAGCATCGCCGAAGCGCACACCGCGCTTGCCCGTCTCTACGACCCTCTTGGCTTCATCCCCGGCCGTCCATTCCGCTCGCCAGATGTTCGCCAGGCCGCCAAACACTATCGCGAGGCGGAGCGCTTGGGCGACGCGCAAGCCGCTGCGCGCCGCGCTGCGTTGCGTGCGTTTCTCGAACAGGAGGCCGCAGCCGGGTCCGGCACGGCGCGCGATGCGCTGCAGGAGTTTTGGCCATGAAACGAGGCGCTTCTATTTCCATTTTAGCCGCAATTCTGTTGATGCTGCCGTTGCTCGGGCTGCCCGCTGAGGCACAAACTTCGCGCCGCCCGTTGCTGATCGAGGGCACGACCTCGCTCTGGCAGCGCGTGATCACCCGCCCTGGCGCAGTGCTTGCCCCGCGCCCCGGCGAAGTGGCGCGCGCGACCGCTGTCCCGGGGTTCTCCGTGTTCTACGTCTATGATCGTCGCGACGGTTGGCTCGAGGTCGGCGAGACGGCGCACGGACGCACCCAGGGCTGGATCGCAGAGGAGCGCGCCATTCCCTGGCGCCATACTATGATCCTTGCCTTCACCAACCCGGCTGGGCGCGACCGAGCGATGTTCTTCCGCGACGCCGAGACCGTGCGCGAGGCGTGGACGGCGCGCGATCGTGCCGCGCGCGCCGCTGCCTTCCGCGCAGCAGGGCCAGGCGGCCCGGTCATCGCTCTGGAACCGGAGGCGCATGTCGACATCACGCGCGCCTTCTACCTCCTCCCTGTTCTGTCGGCTGAGCTGATGGAACCGGAAGTCGGACCGCCCGCCCGGCTGCTCGAGGTCGTTTCCGCACCCGCACGCCCTGCAACGTCGCGCGCGGGTGCCGAGGCGCTGCGCAACTTCCGCGCCGCGGTGGTGTTCGTCATCGACACCACAATCTCGATGGGGCCCTACATCGAACGCACGCGCGAAGCGATCCGCCGCATCGTCTCTCGCATCGGCGACACGGTGGTGCGCGACAATTTTCGCTTCGGCATGGTCGCCTTCCGCGACTCCCTCGATGGCCGCCCGCAGGTCGACTATCTCGCCCGTCTTGTCGCTCTCCCCGACTTTCAGGCAGCACCGGATGCGATTCTGCCCAAAATCGCCGAGGTGCGTGAGGCCACGGCTTCGACAGAAGGGTGGCAGGAGGACGCCGGGGCAGGGATCAAACTGGCACTCGATGAGGTGAAATGGAGCGAGTTCGGCGGCCGGTTCATCGTGCTGATCACCGACGCCTCGATGCGCGAACCACCCGACCCTCGCGCTTCGACGGGCATGACAGCGGCTGACCTTAACGCGCTCGCCCGCTCTGAGGCGAAGCAGGTCGCGATTTCGGTGATCCATCTCCGCACGCTCGAAGGCAGGGCCGACCACGGACGGGCAGAGCGTCAATACCGTCAGCTCTCCGCCTTCGATGCTGCAGGCTCGCTCTACTACCCGGTGCCGGACGGAGACGTGACCTCCTTCGGCACCACGGTCGATGTGCTCACAGATACGATTCTCGCCCAGGTGGCACGCACCGTCGGCCGACCGATCGCTGGCATCACGCCTCCGCCAGGCGAAGCGATGCGGCGCATCGTGGAGCAGACCGAGGTGGTCGCGCATGCCATGCGGCTGTCTTATCTCGGCCGCCTCGAGGGAGCCAGCGCGCCAGACCTCGTGCGCAGCTTCACCGTTGATGAGGACTGGGCGGATCCAACTCCCGCTCGGCGGCCGATGGAGGTGCGCGTATTGCTAACGCGCAATCAGCTTTCGGATCTCGCGGCGACTCTGAAGGGCATCATCGAAGCGGGCAACGCAGGCCGTCTTGCGCCCGAAACATTCTTCAGTCGCCTGCGCGGGCTTGCCGCGGCGATGGCGCGCGACCCGCGCCGGGTGGCCGAACTGCAGCGCTTGGGCGGGGTGTTCGCCGAGTTTCTCGACGGTCTGCCATACCGATCGCGGATTATGGACATCACTGAGGAGGAGTGGGTGGCGATGGGTGCAGGCGCGCGGCGCGAGATCATCAATGCGCTCGAGGCCCGTCTTCGCCTCTATGAAGAGTATGCGCGCCAGCCCGAGCTTTGGGTCAATCTGGACCGCGGGCGTGACCCGGGCGAAGCCATGTATCCAGTTCCGCTCGCGCGGCTGCCGTGAGCGTGCTCGTGCTCGAGGGCGTGCGACGCACGCTCTCTTCCGGCGCGGCCCGTTTCATTCTCGACATTCCTTCGCTCGCTCTGAGTGCGGGGCAGGGGCTTGCGTTGGTCGGGCCTTCAGGGGCGGGCAAGAGCACGACGCTCGATCTCGCCGCGCTGGCCCTCGCCCCGGACCGCGCCGGCCGTCTTGTCGTTGCGGGTGTCGATGCGGCGGCGCTGTGGGCTCGCGGCGCGCACAATGCGCTCGCCGCGCTGCGCGCTCGCGCCATCGGCTATGTGCTGCAGACGGGAGGCCTGTTGCCTTTCCTCACCGTCGCCGAGAACATCGCCCTGCCGCAACGTTTGGCAGGCAGGCGCGAGCCGAAGCGGATCCTCGATCTCGCCGATCAGCTTGGCATCGTGGCCGAACTCGATAAGCCTCCCGCCGCCCTCTCTGTCGGCCAACGTCAGCGGGCGGCGATTGCGCGAGCACTCGCCCATCGCCCCTCTCTCGTCATCGCAGATGAGCCGACGGCAGCCCTGCATCCTGAACTTGCAGCGGACGTGTTCGCGCGTCTCGTGGCCGCCTGTGCCGAAGACGGCGCTGCGCTCCTCGTCGCCACGCACGACGCGGAAGCGGCGCAGCGCGCGGGGCTTGCGCTGCGTCGGGTGAGTCCGATTCCAGGCGAGGCCCGTTCCGTCGTCGACCCGGAGCCCCTGGCGTGCCCGGCCTGAGGCTCGCTGCGCGGCTTGCCTTGGCTGATGCCGCCGCAGAAGCGCGTCTTGCGTTTGCCACCCTGTTTGGCATCGCCGCTGTGCTCGCCCCGCTCATCGTCTTGTTCGGGCTCAAGGCAGGCGTGATCGATTCCTTGCGTGAGGCGCTGGTGCAGAACCCGCGCGCGCGGGAAATCGTTAACCAAACGCACGGCGCGTTCGACGCCGCCTTCTTCGCCCGGCTCGCAGCGCGCCAGGATGTCGCCTTTATTGTGCCGCGCACGCGCACGCTCGCCGCGTCTGGCGCCTTCGCCCGGTCGGCCGAATCGCTCACGACGTTTCGCGGCGAACTTCTTGCCACCGCGGCGGGGGATCCTCTGCTCAGCGCCCGCGCTGCGCCGACGGGTCGCGCAGCCGCTCTCTCCGCGACCCTTGCCGAACGGCTTGGAGTGGGCGAGGGCGACATCATCCGCTTTCGAGTCGATCGTCTGATGGAGGGCCGGCGCGAGACGCTGGCGCTTGACCTAGCCATCAGCGCCATCCTCCCGCGTGAGGCCTTCCCACGCGATGCCGCGTTTGTGCCGCTTCCCCTCCTTCTCCTCGTTGAGGATTTCCAGGAGGGAGCGGTGGGACTGCCCGCGCCGGAAGCTGACCCGCCGCCTGATCCGGCCCGAGTCTATGCGGGGTTCCGGTTGCATGCGCGCAGGCTGGAGGACGTGGTGGTGCTCGATCGGATGTTCCGCGCGCAGGGGATCGAGGTGGTGTCGCGGGCGGACGACGTGGCGGGGCTGATGGCTCTTGATCGCGCCCTCACCTTACTCTTCGTCGCCCTCGCCGCCTTGGGGGGGGCAGGGTATGCCGTGTCGCTCGCCGTCGCCATGCTCGCCTCCGTCGAGCGCAAGCGGCGCGCTCTCGCTCTTTTGCGCCTGATGGGCATGCCCACGCGCGGGCTTATTGCCTTCCCGCTGACACAGGCTGTCGCGCTGGCGTCCGGTGGTGCGCTGGTCGCGGGCGCGATCGCGCTGGCCGTCGCCGCTGTGGTCAATCGTCTCGGCGTCGCGGTGGGGGAGGGCCCTCTTGCCCGAATCGCTCTCGACCACTTGGCCATCGCCGCCGCGCTCACCGTGATGGCGGCGGTTCTCAGCTCTACCTTTGCTGCTTGGCGTGCCGCCGGCATCGAACCTGCCGAGGGGCTTCGCGATGGTTAGGCTGGTCGTCGTTCTGCTTTTTGCTCTGCTGGGCCTGTCGGCGTGGGCCGGCGAGCCCTGGCCGCAGGCGCTTTGGAACCCGTCCCCGCTCGCCGATGATCTCGTCTTGCCCATGCCGTGCGGGGCGCGCATCGTGTTTCGCCCCGTCCCAGTTCCCGTGGGCCCAAACCCGCTCGATGATCGGCCGGTCACGCTCGGCGAGGCTGACCCCGCCAACGACCACAGCGAGTTCCCGCGCCGGACCCATCTCGCTGGCGCATTCATGCACGGCTCCGAACGCGCGATGTGGGTCGGCAAGTACGAGATCACGCGCGACCAGTTCGCTGCCGTGATGAACGACTCCTGTCCCACACCTTCGCCCTCCGGGCGTGTGCCGGCTGCCGAAGTGTCGTGGTTCGAGGCGATCGCCTTCACCGCGCGCCTCTCTACCTGGCTGGTGGCGAACGCCCGCGACTCGCTGCCGGCCCGGGGCCAGGCGCGCGCTTTTGTGCGGCTGCCGACGGAGGAGGAGTGGGAATATGCCGCGCGCGGCGGGGCAGCACTGGGCGAAGCGGCGTTCTCCGCCCGCACGCCACCGATGCCGGATGGGATGGCAGCCTATGTCTGGTTCGCAGGCCCCGAGTCCGCCGCCGGCCGCGCCCGCCCCATCGGATCTCTCAAGCCGAACCCTCTCGGACTGCACGACATGCTCGGCAATGTCGCGGAATGGGTGCTTGAGCCCTACCGGCTGAATCGGGTGGGCCGCCCGCACGGCTTGGTCGGGGGTGTGGTGGCGCGCGGTGGGCACTACCTCACCGATGCGGATGCGATCCGTTCCGCCATGCGCGAGGAATATCCACCCTTCAATCCGCGCGACGGCTCTCCCCTTCGCCTGCGCACCGTCGGTTTCCGGGTCGTCCTGGGCCTCGTGGTGATGGTTGACGACACGGCCCCCGAAACATTCCGCCGCGCCTTCGCCGAGGCGGCCGCCTCGCGCGAGCGTCTGGCCGAGGACCCGCGCGCCCTGCTTGCCCAGGTTCGCCGCGAAACGACGGATCCGGCCCTCGCGCGCGGTCTGGCTGCGGTCGATGCCGCGCTGCGGGCGGAGGGGCGGCTGCGCGCGGATCGCGAGCGGGCAGCGTTGCGCGCGAGCCTAGAGGCCGCCGCCGCGCTTGCTCGTCTCGTCGCTCTCGCGCATGGCAACGCAGCGGTGCTGGAAGCGGTGGGCCGCCTGCTCGATGGCGTCGGCCAGGTGCTGCCCGAGGCATCACGCCCGCCGGTTTATGCCGCGCGCGAGGGGCTGGCTGCCCGAGTCGCCGAAACGCCGGCGGGGATTGCCCAGGTGATCGATGCCTATCTGCGCACGGTGCGCGAGGCTGCGGGCGAAGACGAGGCGATGATCACGGCCGAGGCACGGGTTGTGGCGGAGGAACTGCGCGCGCGGGGGCTGCGGCTCGGGCCGGAGTTGGTTACCCTCGCTGCCCGGCATATCAGCGAAACCCGGCGCGGACGCCTTCCTACAGCGGCAGAAGCCGAAGCCGGGATCCTCGCCGCTGCCGGCATCCCTCACAGGCGGCGGTAGGCGTCGAGCGCGCGCGACAGCTCGTCCGCCCCCTGTTCGAGCCGACGCACAGTATCGGGGTCGGGGGCGCGGGCGGCCGCTGCGCGGTCGCGGTCGAGCCGATCGAGCTCCTGCGCCAGCGAAGCCCCGCGCCCGCCATCGGGTTCGGAGCGGGAAGCGCGCGCCGCCTCGAGATTGCGCCGCAGGGACGCAAGCCGCGCTTCGAGCCGGGCAAGACGGAGTTCGGCATCCCGCAGCTGGGCGGCGGTGCGTTCGCGCTCGCGCTCCGCCCTGAGCGCTTGGGCGCGGGCCTCCAACGCGCGTGCTTCGGCCGATTGCGCCTCGCGCTCCATGCGGGCGGCGCGTGCCTCGTCCTCGCCGCTGATCGCCGCTGCCCAACCGCTAAAGAACCCCCGCTCCGCCGCAGGCCCCGCGGGCGCGCAGGCAGCCCCTGAGAGAGTGAGGAGCAGGGCAACGCGCCGGATCATGCCGCCGGCACCCGGGCAAGCGCTTCGCGCAAAGCGCGCGCGCTCTCCTCCATGCGTTGGCGCGAGACGGCGACCCGGTCAGCCTGCGGCTGTGCTCCGTCCGCCCGCATGGCCGCTTCGACCCGGCGATTGTTCTCGATTGCTGTATCGATGGCGGCGAGATCCTCTTCCGCAGCGCGGCGGCTGCGCGCGAGTTGAGCAGCGGTCGCTTCGCCAGCGACGATGCGGGCCTCGAGGCGGGCGAGTTTGGCACGGTTCTCCGCTGCCACCGCTTGGGCAGCTTCGGCAGCGGCCTCCTGTTCCGCCGCCTCCTCGTTCGCTGCTGCAATGCGGGCTGCTGCCGCCTGTTCGCGCGAAGCGAAGCGCTGGTTGCGCTTGGCGATGTAATGGCCAGCAGCGGCACCGAGCGCGGCGCCAGCGGCAGCACCGGCGAGCGCCCCTTCGCCGCGTTTGCGCGGGCCGGCGGCGAGTGCACCGAGCAAGCCGAGCAGCACGGCACCGGCGATTGCGCCCGTGGCCACCGTCTCGGTGAAGCGGTCGTTCTGCGCTCGCAACTGCCGTTGCGCAGGCGAAAGAGGTTCTCCATCAGCGCCATGCGTGCTCGCGCAGGCCGAAAGTCCGAGCGCGAGAGCGACGGCGAGGGCGAGCGGGCGGGCACGGACGAGCGCGGCAAGCATGGCGGGTCACTCAGGGGGTGGGATGGCGAACACCTCGACGCGGCGGTTCGCAGGATCGCGCGGGTTGGCAGGATCGAGCGGCTGCAGAGGGCCAAAACCTTGAGCGCGCATCCGATCGCGGGGCACGCCCTTCGCTGCGAGGTAATCGACGATGGCAGCGGCGCGCAGTTCAGAAAGAGCGAGGTTGCGCGCGAGCCGTCCGGTGGAGTCCGTGTGCCCGTTGACCTCGAAGCGATGGCGCGACAGCCGCGGGTCGGTCATCGCATCGGCCAGCGTGTCGAGCAGGGGCCGCGCATCAGGCCGGATGGCATAAGAATTGAGGTCGAAATTCACTGTGAGCACAATTCCCCGCGTCTCAAGAGCGGCGATCTGTTGCGTCATCGGGCTCGCGCAGGCGGCCAGCGCGCCAAGGGCCAACAGGACGAGGCGTCGATCAGCGACCAGCGAGGGCATCAACGATCTCCGCCCGGGTCGGCGTCCGGTCGGTCATTCGGGTTACGGGAGCGTTGGGGTGCAGAGTAAGGCCAAGCCGGTTCATCACCGCCTCGCGGTCAGGGGGAGGTATCGCCTCGCGGTCGCGCAGGTCAGGCGGCAGAGGGGAGGCGCGCTCCAACGCATCGAGAGCGCTGGCACGCGCCTTTGGGTCTGTCCCCATGAGTGCGCCGGGGGTCGGCGCAATACCAGCGCGGCGGAGGATCTCCGCTACCGCCCCCTCCGCCTGCGCCATGGCGGGCGCAACGCTTGCTGCCACCACCAGTGCCGCCAGTGCCGCCCGTGCCAAGGTGCGATCCATGCGCCCTATCCCTTTTCTGTTGCCCTTATATATCAGGGGGCGGTGGCGAAGCGGTGGCACGCGCACGTCGACGTGAGGGCTTGGCCCCTGCCGTGCGTCCAATACTGACGCAGCCGATCAGCGCGGGCATCCTAAGGTGTAGCGCCAGCGCGTGGAGAGGCCAAAGCCGGTGACGACCACTTCGACGGTGTGCGCCTCAGGCCCCGTTCCGCTCGGCCGCCAATCGAACGAAAGGGTGCCGCGGCCCGACACAGGGATCCAGGTCGTGGCGAGCTGTCGGCCACGATACAGCACCTCGATGTGATCGGGCTCGATCAGCGTATCGTAACGCAGGGTCACGCGCCCCGGCTGAGGGCCGAGGAAATGGCGGGTGCGGGTGATGCCCCGCCCGCCCGACTGCGTCTCCTCGTCGCAGGGCTTGGCGTCCGGGGGGCGCTGCGGCGGCGGGGAGGGAGGCGCCTGGGCCTCGCGCATAGGCGGGGCAGGTAGAGGCGGCGGAGGAGGGAGCCGGGCGATTGGGCAGGCGAGGCGCTTGCGGGCGAGTTCCGTCTCGAGGGCCGCGAGGTCGGCGGTGAGGGCCTGTTCCCGGCCCTCCTCCCCAAGCAGGGCGGAGAGGGCGGCGATTTGCGCTGCATCGGCCCGACAGGTGACGGCCGCATCGAGCCGTGGGGCGAGGCTTGGCCCGAGCCACAGGACAGTGAGCGCAAGCACCACAAGGGCAGCAGCCGTGGCAGCCACAGGACCAAAGGGAATGAACGGTTCTGTCTCGCTCAACAGCCCGTCGTCGAGGGCAGCGACAGGACTGTCGCCCAAGGCCCTTTTTTCAGGCCGAAAGCCCCAAGGCGCGAGAACCGGGATCCCATCGACCAGGTGCACCGAATCCCAATCAGGAATTTCGCGGGCGGCAAACAGCAAAGGCAGCAGAGCGGGAGCTTTGCGTTCCATCGCCCGCCGCAATTCCGACGCAGCCCTTCCGAGCGATGCACGCACGGCGGCCCGCTCTTCTGCGGACAGGGCAAGGTAGGGCAGGGACCGTTCCCCCGTGACCGTCCAGAGGATGATACCCTCCTGGTCGCACGGGGTGGCGAACAGGCGCTCCCAGCCTGGACCGAGGGTGCGGGCGGCGAAGGGAGCGAGGGCTTCGTGCACATCGGCTAAGCTTGCGCCTCGCGGCAGGGTGCTCGCGAGCCCGTGCGGACGTGCCGGGGTTCGGGCAAGGACCAGGGTCATGGCAATCGGATCGTGCCGACGACGACGGTTTGACCGGCCCCAGCCTCGCCGCGCAGCACCCGATCGGGCTGACCGGGCCGGCGAATGGTAACGCGGAACGGCGAGATCTGCGGCCCGCCAGGGTTCTGCCCGTAGTGAGTCACCTCGATCCGGTAGGTGCCGGGTGGGGGTTCCGCAGCCCAGGTGATGTTCTCAACAGGGGTGCGCGAGATCGGCCGGGTACCGGCGGCGACATTCATGTCAACGTCGAGCTCTGCCCCACAGCCCCTTCGATTTTCGAAATAAAGTCTCGTGCCATCTGGGCAGACGATGGCGAGGTCGAGATCATTCACGTCGTCCCAAGCGAGAATGATCTGCGTATGGCCCTGGCGCGCCCCTTCGCGTCGGGCGCGCTCGGCATCTCGGTTCGGCTGCTGCGGCTCAGCCCTGGGGGGCGGGGCGGCAGCCGGAATGGGTGGGCAGGCAAGCCTCGCCTCGCCGACCTGGCGAGCCAGGCGCGCAAGTTCCGTCCGCAGGCCGATGGCGCGCTCTTCCCACTGGCGCCGCTCCTCAAGCGCGACAAGGCCACGCGGGTCGGGCAGACAGGCCGGAGCAGGAAGGGCGAACCAGCGCCACGGATCCCGCCATAAAAGAAAAAGGAGGAGAAGGAGGAGCGCAGCGAACAAGAGCCCGAACGCAAGCCAAAACCGACGCCACCATGCGGTGCGATCCGGCACGGCGGGAAACAGGATCGGCATCCGACCCGGCGCGCGCTCGATCGGGCGGCGCAGAGCCTCCGGCCCGATGGACTGGCCGTTTTCTTCGTGCGCCCATCCGACCAAAACGGGCCGGCCCGCAACTGTGAGGATAAACGAGCGGTCCGGCACGCGGAGAGCGGCGGCAATCGCCTCGCCGAGCAAGCGGTCGCTTTCCGCAGCAGAGGCTCGCAGCGCTGCGGCTTCGGCCTCGATGTCGGCCACCAGCCGGTCGAGTTCCGCCTCGGCTGAAGCGCGCGCTTGCGGCGGCAGACTATCCAGTGGCTCGACCTCGCCCTCGCGCGCCACGTACCAATCGAGGACCCTGCGGTCGCGATCAAACACCGGTTCGGCGAACAGATTGGCGTGATTGGGGCCGCGCGCGCGTCGCACATGGGCGGTGATCTGCGGGAAAGCCTCGATCGCGGGGCGCCCGCCGACGGAGAGCGGGTGCAGCCGTTCCGCCGGGAAGCTGGCGATGGCGCGCGGCGTCGGCATCGCGCAATCAGCGGCCCGGGGCAGACCGGGAAGGATCTGATCCAGTCCCGACCTCGGCCGGCCGGCCGGTCTGGCCCTCCTCGGGGCGCTCAGCTTGGGTGGGCGGTTCGAGAGTGGGAAGAGGGCCCTCAGGGCGGCAAACATCGCCCGCCAGAACCGCCCGCAGCGCGGAAATCCGCCGCTCGAGATCAGCGTTCGCCGCCCTCGCCTGCTCCAGAGCAAGGCGATTCGGCGTCTCCTCCGCCATGACAGCGAGGAGTTCCCGCCCCGCCCACTCGCCGACTGCCGCCCGCCAGCCCAGCCAGAAGCCGAGGATAAGGAAGAGGATGGCGACGGTTAGGCCAGCGGGCAGGAGCCACCAGCCGCTGGAAGTGGTGGCGGCGGCAGGCGGCGAAGGCATCGGGGCAGCGACAAGTGGCGGCGGAGACGGCCAGGGTGGCGGAGGTGGTGGATCGGGCCGCCGGCGCGGCGGACTGGCTTCGGGCGAGGGACCAGGCGGCGTAGCGAGCGCCGGCAGATAACGCCCGAGCCCCTGCGCCAGCAGCGCACTCAACCGGGTGGGGTCCTCGCCGGTGCCCTTCGGCGCGAGGCCCCAGCCGGTCAGAACGAGACCGCGGTCGAGGACGAGAATGCCGTCGAGATCGGCTAGGACGAGAGCGCGATGCAGGAGCGGCCCCTCCTCGCGGTCGTCAAGCAGCGGACGAATCGCGTTCAGGGCCGCGCGAAGCTGAGCCTCGGTCTCTGCCCGACGCGCGGGAGAGAGCGAGGAAAGAGGCCGAGGTTCGCCCTCGCCCTCGCCGTACCAGGCGACGGCGGTGGGCATCCCGTTCGCCCCGCGCGTCAGCACGGGTTCGGCAAACAGCGTCGCGTCGGCGCCCATGGAGAGGAGCATCGCCTTTAGGCGCGGAAAGGCCTCGATCACGGGCCGGCCATCGAGCAAGACGGGCTCGAGCCCAGTGAGGTCGGTGCGGGCAAGAAGGCGCGGCGCGCTCATGGGTGTGCGGTGTCCGAGGAATGGTTTGGATGAGGTTACCGCGCCCAGCCGAGCAATGGCATGGCAGAAGGACGGCGTAAGACCCTCAACCCGGAGCAAACGATGTCGCTTCGCCCCTGGCTTGCCGCCTCCCCGATCTTAGTCGTGCTTGTGCTGATGGCGGGCTTTGGCCGATCTGCTGCGGTTGCTGGCGCGGCGGGCCTTGCCGTTGCGATTGGATTGGCGGTGGGACCTTTCGCGCTGCCGACGGCACCTGGTCTCTGGGCCGGCAAGGCCGTTCTTGGCGTCACGCTGGAGGGATTTTTTCTCGCCGCCACCGTGCTCGCTATCGTTTGGCCGGCGCTGACGCTCCACCGCTGGCAGACGGAGACGGGCGCGACGGAGCGGATTTGCGCTGCCCTGGCTCGTCTTGCGCCCGATGCTGCGGCGCGTGCCCTGCTCGTTGGCTGGTTCTTCGCTTTGTTCATCGAGGGGGCCGCGGGGTTCGGCACGCCTGTTGCGCTGGCCGCACCCTTGCTGGCGGGCTTTGGGCTCGACCCTGCGCGGGCAGTGGCGGTGGCGCTGATTGGACATTCGGTCGGGGTTTCCTTTGGCGCTGTCGGGACGCCGGTGTTGGCCCAAGCAGAGCTCGTTTCCATCAACGAACGGGTGCTCGCTGGCCCAACCGCTTTCATCCATGGCCTGCTCGGCCCCATCCTGGCTTTTGCCACCGTGCTCCGGTCAGGGCGGGTGCGCGAGGGGACGGCGCGCGGTGTGGCTCTCGCCATGCTGGCTGCGGTGCTTTTCCTGACACCCTCCGTGCTCCTTGCGCACGGTATTGGGCCGGAATTGCCCACTTTGGTCGGTGCGCTTGCTGGAGGGGCGATGTTTACCCTGGTCGTGACCTGTTTCCGCCTGCCCTCGCTTGCGGGCTTGCGTCTTGGCTCCGCCCTCGCACCGTACCTCGTGCTCATCGGGCTCGTGCTCGTCACGCGCCTTGTTCCTCCCGTGCGCGCGCTGGCCGAGGCGCCCGTTATTTCCTGGCGTTTGTGGGGGAGGTTCGGAGGCTCCGTGCGCCCTCTGTTCCACCCCGGCACGCTCCTCGCGGTTGCTTTTTTTGCTGGCGGACTGTGGCGCGGGGCGCGGTTTGGCGTGCTCGCGCGCACGATGGGCAGCACTGCACTCAGCCTCGGCCGGGTCGCTGCCGCCCTGGTCGCGATGCTTGTGCTGGCGCGGCTGATGCTGCACGCTGGCATGGTCACGGCTCTAGCCGAGGCCGCGATCGGGGGCATTGGGCCGCTCTACCCCTTGTTTGCGCCAGCGGTTGGTGCGCTTGGCTCTTTTGTCACTGGCTCCGCCACCGCCTCGAACATCCTCTTCTCCGCCCTGCAGGCAACGACCGCCGAGGGGCTCGGCTTGCCTCCGGTGTTGCTGCTCGCGGCGCAAGGTGTGGGGGCGGGGGTGGGGAACATGATCTGCCCGCACAACATCGTCGCCGGTGCAGCGACTGTGGGTATCGCGGGGGAAGAAGGGGCGATCTTGCGTGCGACCTTGCTGCCTTGCCTAACCTATCTTACGGCAGCAGGGTCGGTGGTGTTTTTCCTCGCCTCCTGAGCGGCCTCCGCTTCGGCCACACGGCGCACTGCAGCGACAAACCCATCAGGGTTAAGCGAGATCCAATCAATTCCCTGCTCGACCAGGAAGGCGGCGAAGTCCGGGTCATTGGAGGGTGCCTCGCCGCAGATGCCCACGGTGCGGTGGGCAGCATGGGCGCGGCGGATCATGTCGGCGATCATGCGGCGGACGGCTTCGTTCCGTTCGTCAAACAGGTGGCGCAGTTCGGCATTGTCGCGATCGACCCCGAGCACGAGCTGGGTCAGGTCGTTCGAGCCAATAAAGAAGCCGTCGAACCGCTCGGCGAAAGCCTCGGCGAGAATCACGTTGGAGGGGATCTCGCACATCACCATAAATTCGAAGCCCGGACTCGCCGCGTTTGAGGCCGTGGTTGGCCATCAGCGTAAGCACGCGGTCCGCCTCGTCGGGGGCTCGGCAGAAGGGGATCATCACCACGATGTTGTCCGCCCCGATCACCTCGCGCGCCATCTTTACCGCGCGGCATTCGAGGGCAAAGGCCTCGCGGTAGTGCGGCGAGGTGTAGCGCGACGCACCCCTAAGCCTGAGCATCGGGTTCTCCTCTTTGAGTTCGAAGGCCGCGCCGCCAACAAGGTGGGGATAGTCATTCGATTTGAAGTCGGACAATCGGACGATGACGGGGTGGGGGTGGTAGGGGGCAGCGATTTGCGTGATGCCGCGCGCGAGCGTTTCCACGAAGTACGATGGCTTGTCGGCAAATCCGCACGTCAGCCGCTCGATCTTCTGTCGGGCGGAACGATCAGTTACCGCATCGAAGCGCACGAGCGCCATCGGGTGAGTTTTGATCACCGAATTGATGATGAACTCCACGCGCGCGAGCCCAACCCCTTTCGCGGGCAGGCACCACCAGCGCATCGCTGCAGCCGGCGAGGCCATGTTCAGCATCATCCGCGTGCGTGTGGCGGGGATTGCAGCGAGGTCGACATCGGTGGCGACAAAGGGAAGGCGCCCTTTGTAGACCCTTCCTTCGGGGCCTTCGGCGCAGCTCACTGTCACCTTCTGCCCGTCGCTCCTGGTGCGGGTGGCGAGCTGGGTGCCGACCACCGCCGGCACAGAGAGATGGTCGAAGCCCTACAGATCGCGCTAGGCGATGGCGCAGTCGGTGAACAGGGAGGCAAAGCAGGCTCGGCAATCAGCGAGGAGGGAGCGTGCTCCGCGCACCTTGAGGAAGGTTTCTTGCTGACCGGCGAAGGAGGAGTCAGGCAGGTCTCTGGCGGTGGCGGAGGAGCGGACGGCAACCGCGGGATCGCTCTCATCCAAGCGGCGGCCAAGCTCGGTGTAAGCAGAGCGGATCGCGTCCGCGAAGTCTGGCGCGAACTCCGTCTCTAGGATCAGCCGTCTGACGGCTGCCCCCGTGTCGGGAAGCGGGCCGCGGCCGCCGTGGTAACGTTGAGCAGCGCGCCGATCCGCTTTGGCAGTGCGTGCGCAGAGAGGTGGGCGCGGTAGGCGGCGGCAGTGGTAGCGAAGCCCGGTGGCACGCGCACGCCCGCCTGTCCCAGCGCGCGGATCATCTCGCCGAGCGAGGCATTTTTGCCGCCGACTCGGGCGACGTCCTCGCGCCCGACCTCCTCAAGCCAGACAATCGGCCGGTCCAACGTGCCCTCCCTTTTTTCGTGGGCGGGGCAGACGATCACATCAGAGACGGCAATCGCTTTGATGGAGCGCAAGCAGAGGTCTCGTCAGGCCACCTCCCGCACGGTGCGGGACCGCCAGGTGAGCGCTTCGGCGACATGGGCGCGCCGAACGGCCGGAGAGCCCGCGAGGTCGGCGAGCGTGCGCGCCACCCGCAGCGTGCGCGCGAAGCCCCGGGTGGACAGGCGAAGCCGGGCTGCCGCAGTTTCAGCGAAAGTAAGGGCTTCGGCGTCGGCGGCTAGGGTCTCGCGCAGCACCGCCCCGTCCGCCTCGGCGTTGCAGCGAGGGCCGTCTGCGCCGTAGCGATGGCGCTGGCGGGCGCGCGCTTCCGCCACTCTTGCGGCGACGGTGGCGGACGACTCACCGGGGCGCACGCGTGTCAGTTCCGCCGGTGGAATGGGCAGCACCTCGACGAAGAGATCGATGCGATCGAGCAAAGGCCCCGACAGCCGGCCCTGATACTCCTCTCCGCAGCGCGGTGCCTTGGCGCACTCGCGCGATGGGTCGCCGAGGTGGCCGCAGCGACAGGGGTTCATCGCGGCAACGAGCTGGAACCGCGCCGGATAGGTGACATGGGCGGAAGCGCGAGCAACGGTGGTGCGACCCGTTTCCAGCGGCTGGCGCAGCGCCTCAAGGGTCAGGCGCGGGAACTCGGGCAACTCGTCAAGGAACAGCACGCCGCAATGCGCAAGGCTAATCTCGCCCGGCTTGGCGCGGTGCCCACCCCCGACGAGGGCGGCCTGCGAGGCGGTGTGGTGCGGTTCCCGAAATGGGGGGCGGGTGATCAACCGCCCTTCCCGCAACAGGCCCGCGACGGAGTGGATCATGCTGACTTCCAGCGCTTCGGCGGGCGTGAGGTCAGGCAACAGGCCTGGCAGGCGCGCAGCAAGCATCGACTTGCCCGCGCCAGGAGGGCCGATCAGAAGCAGGTTATGCCCGCCCGCCGCCGCAACCTCGAGGGCACGCTTAGCGGTCTCCTGGCCCCTGACATCAAGCAGGTCGGGTTCGGGCGGCGCAGGCGGTGGAGCAGGACAAGCAGGCGGCGGGATCGCGCCGTCGCCGCGGAAATGGGCCACCAACTGGAGCAGGGATTCGGCGGGCAGGATGGGCGCGTGCCCCGACCAGGCGGCCTCCGCGCCTTGCGGGGCGGGGCAGACGAGACCGAGGCCCCGCGCAGCCGCGCCGATCGCTGCGGGTAAGATGCCAGCAACCGGGGCAAGCTTCCCATCCAGCCCAAGTTCGCCCAGCGCAGCATGTGCGGAGACCGCCTCGCGCGGGATGATGTCCATGGCGGCGAGAAGCCCGAGCGCGATCGGCAGGTCGAAGTGGCTCCCTTCCTTGGCGAGATCAGCCGGAGCGAGGTTGACCAGAATCCGTTTCGGCGGCAGCGAAAGCCCCATGGAGGTGAGGGCAGCGCGCACTCGTTCGCGGCTTTCGGCAACCGCTTTGTCTGGTAGCCCAACCAGCGCGAAGGCTGGCAAGCCGGGAGCGATTTGCACCTGCGTCTCGACCGCAACGGTGTCGATGCCGTGAAAAGCAAAGGTTGGGGCGCGGGCGAGCATACTCCGACCATGGTAGGAGTATGCTGCGGCGCGCTCAACCGCTGCGAGACTTGCCGGAAACGGGTCCGGGCAGGAAAGCGCATCCCCTCGCGTGGAGCATGCCGGCGAGGCTGAAGCAGAGCCTCACGCGTTGGCCGACGATGTGCGCGAGCGCCGCGCAGACGGAAAAGCCGATGTAGAAAGCCACGGTTAGCGTGCCAACTGCGATTGGAGCACGCTCGACAAATTGGTGGGAGGAGCTCGCCTCTCTCCAAAGGGCCAGAGTGGCGTCTGCGAAGAGGGCACGCTCAGCTTCCTCCGCGAGCACCGACCGACGTTCGGTCTTGGTCCGTCTAAGGCCGACGATCTCGCTTGGGCGCGCGCGGTATGCTGCGAGGAGAGAAAAAGCCTGCTTGCCCAGGACAGACTTAGCGAAGACCGATGGAGGCAGGCGAAGGCCATCGAAACGCTCAATCAGCCGCCACGCACTCAGGCGGTGCCTTCAGTCGCGCCATGCAGAGTTGAAACAGCTCGGGCTAAAGCCTTCCAGGTGTGCGCGACGCGCCCACCCCTTCCCCCATTGCGGCGTCCGCGAGGGTGAGGCCGATACAAACGGCAAGCCTCGCATCTTTTGGCCAGGTGTTGTCGGCGCGTTGGGTGAGCGGTCCGTCGTCATTGTCATTGTATCTGGGCGGTCATCCCCCGCCCCCGATCCCGTCGGAGGCGAGGGTGACGCCCGCGCTGCGATAGGACAAGGCCTCGCTCAGCCAGCGGATTTGATGGCGATCCGCGTCGAGGGTTTGCCGACTTCGGGTGGGCGGGGGATGGTGATGCTCAGCACGCCCTTCGCAAACTCGGCTGTCACATCCTCGGGTTTCGGTGTGAAGGGGAGCTGGAGCGTGCGCGAGAAGGCGCCGTAAGAACGCTCCTGCACGTGCCAACCCTTATCCTCCGTCGAGGATTCGCTCTTCTTTTCGCCTTTGATAGTGAGCAGGTCGTCCTCGACGGAAAGCTCAACATCCTGCTCGCTCATGCCGGGCAGTTCGGCGGTGATAACGAGCCCGGTCTCGGTCTCTTTCACGTCAATCGCCGGACGCCAGTCGGTGCGGAAGACCGGCATCGGCGCCAGCGACCCGAAACTCTTCTCCAGCCCTTCCTGCAGGCGGCGCATTTCCTCGATGATGCGGTCAAGCCCGCTCGGGCCCAACAGCGACGGAAGCATGGCCATGGCGTCCTCTCCTTAGCTTGTGATGACTGTGATTAAGACCACGGGGGGGCCGCGCCTCGTGAAGCCGGTGCGACCCGAGAACGCGCAACATTCCAAATGAGTATCGTCCAAATGGCGATCAAGCCCTCGCTCGGCGGTAGTGCCAAACCGAAGCCGGGGGGATGTTGAGCGGGGTCCAGGAGACGCGCCGACCCTCGAGGCCGTGAGCACGGATCGGCAGCGGAGAGGTGATGCAGTAGGTGTAGTGTAGGAAGCCACGGCCCGGGGCGACCCTCTCGATCGCCTCAATCAACGATGCTTGCCTCTCGCGCGGTAACAGAACAAGGGGGATTCCGCACACCACCGAACCGATCATGCCGTGCAGGGCGGGATCGAGAATGTCGGAGAGTTGCCAGGCGTCGCCGCAGATCACCGTCACGCCGGGGAAGCTTCGGCTCAGCACCTGCGCCATCTCAGGTACGATCTCGATCACGGTCAGTCGCCAGGGGGAGATCCCGCTCTCAAGCAAGGCACGGGTGATGGCGCCAGTGCCAGCACCGAGCTCAAGGATTGGCCCGGGCGGCCCCGCGCGCACCACCTCCGCGATCTTGCGCCCAAGCACCGGAGATGAGGGCACGATTGAGCCCATCTCGAGAGGGTTGGCCAGCCAGCGGCGGAAAAACAGCCAACCGCGGGCGGCAGCGGAGAGACCTGGATGAGCGCCTGTGGCGCCCTCAGCCTGGGCCTGAGTCATGCCTGGGGGAGCCTGTGTAGAGGGTTGCGAAGGTGAGACGCGTGGTGAAGCATCCTATCCATTGCAGGACTATCGCACTTCGATGACAGCGTCGACCTTGTGTCACGGAAGATCGTGCACGGGATTTTGCGCCATGGCATGATGAGAAGGCCAAAGCGGGCGGGGCTCACTGCCCGCGGATGCCGACAGGGTCCATGAGCGCGCGCATCCTCGTCGTTGACGACGTTCCCTCCAACGTAAAGCTCCTCGAAGCCCGGCTCGCCGCCGAGTATTACGAGGTGCGCACTGCCCAGTCGGGGCCCGCCGCACTGGAACTGGCACCCGTCTGGGCTCCTGACCTAATCCTGCTCGACGTGATGATGCCCGGCATGGACGGGTTCGAGGTGTGCGCGCGGCTGAAGGCCAATGGCGCGACCGAACACATCCCGATCGTCATGGTCACCGCCTTGGGCGAGAGTTGCGAGCGGGTGCGTGGATTGGAGGCCGGGGCGGACGACTTTCTGACCAAGCCGGTGGATGACGAGACTCTGTTCGCCCGTGTTCGTTCGCTCGTTCGGTTGAAACGGATTTTGGACGAGTGGCGGTTGCGGGCGGAGACGACGAGCCAACTGGGCGTGCGTCTGAGGCAGGAGCCGGCGCCGTCGGTACGGGGCACGCGGGCGGTGGCCCTCGTTGTTGATACGCTGGAGTGGCAGCGGGTTGCGGCCGCTCTTGCTGCCGAGGGCATCGGGGCGGACCGGGTCACAAACGGACATGAGGCGATGGCCCGTTTGACCAGCGCGGGCTGCGACCTTGTGCTGCTCGATCTGCGGCTTGCGTCGGAGGATCCGTTGCGGCTCGCCTCTCGCTTGCGGGCCGAAGAGGCGACGCGCGATACCCCTGTGCTGCTGCTGGCCGAGCCGAACCACCGCCAGCTTCTGTTCCGCGGCTTCGACCTTGGCGCGAATGACTACATCTTGCGGCCCCTGGATGCGAATGAGCTGCGCGTGCGGGCGCGCAACCAAATCCGCCGCAAGCTGTACCAGGATCGGTTGCGGGCCGACCTCGCCTACTCGATCTCACTAGCTGTCACCGATCCGCTTACCGGGCTGCACAACCAGCGGTACCTGCGCGGGCACCTCAAATCTCTGCTGGCCTCGCTGCAAGCGGGTGGTGGGGTGCTGGCGGCGATGATGCTTGACCTCGACCATTTTAAGTCGATCAACGACCGCTACGGGCACGCAGCCGGCGACGCAGCGTTGCAGGCCGTCGCCACCGCAATCCGCAAGCAGGTGCGGCTGTTCGACACGGTCGCCCGCTATGGAGGGGAGGAATTCGCCATCGTCATGCCGGGGGCGACGGCTGCCGATGCTGCCGTGGCGGCAGAACGGCTCCGGCGCGAGATTGCGGGGCTTCGCTTTGAGCCGCTTCCAGGGGTAACGCATGCGCTGACCATCAGCATCGGCGTTGCCGCCGTTGGCGCTGAAGAGGTGGACGACGGGGAAGCGGCGGCCGAAATCCTGCTCCGCCGGGCAGACGAGGCCCTTTATCAGGCCAAGAGGCAGGGCCGGAACCAGGTCGTGGTGCTGCAAAACGAGGGGGAACACGTCTCAGCGGCGTGACGTTGCATTGTCACGGCTACTCCGCGAATTTCAGTTGAAGAGCGTTTGCGCCGGAACATGCGTCGCGGCGCGCTGAGGTTCGCTAAGAAACTTGCGCCCTCCGCGCTTAGCCGCCCCCACGCTTAGTGATTACTTGATCTTCGCTTCCCTGAAAATAACGTGCTTGCGCACGATCGGGTCGTACTTGCGAAGCTCAAGCTTGTTGGTCTTCGTCCGGGCGTTCTTTTTGGTCACATAAAAATATCCGGTGTCGGCGGTGCTGACCAACTTGATCAGAACAGTATTCGCCTTTGCCATCGTGTTTACCTCGCGAGGGTGAGCGCCGGCCCTGCCGCACCGCTGCCATCAGCCTCACGGTCTACCTCGCACCGCGCGCCGCGATCGCGATCACGGCCTCCTGTGGCCGGCAAGAGGCACCGTCCGTTCGCCGGCAGGACGCTGAAAAAGCCATAGAGCGGCGGTGATGTCAAGCTCGCCGCCGACCGACGGCGGGCAGGTCTGGCGCAAACGGGCGATCTCGTCAAGGGCGGCAACCCTGTCGCGGATCATCCGCCAGGCTCCGCTCGCCTCCGGTCTCTGCCCAGCGGCGAAGCGGCGAAGATCGTGCTCCATGATCTGTTCGCCTTTGCTCGTGCACACGTCGGGCAGAACGCCGAGACCCTGGATCGGGTAGCCCGACGGCGCGTGCAAGCTTGACCAGGTGAGATGGAGTTCGCTGTCGTCCGGTAGCGGAACAACCGCCTGGATCAAGCCCTTGCCGGTGGTGACGGAGCCGACGAGAACGGCACGGCCATTGTCTTGTAACGCGGCGGCGAGCACCTCGGCGGAGGAGGCAGACGCGCCGTCGATCAGAACGACGAGGGGAAGGCCAGCAGAGAGATCGGGCCCGGAGGCGCGATGGATGCGAGAGGCCTCCGGGTGGCGGCCGCGTGCTTCGATGATGACGCCCGCCGTCAAGAACAAGTCGGCGGCGGCAATCGCCTGGCGAAGCAAACCGCCCCGGTTGCCGCGCAGGTCAAGCACAAGGCCCGCCGGCGCAGGATCGCGATGCGCGACTTCGACCAGGGCACGGGCAAGACGTCGATCGGTCAGACGGTTGAAACCCGAAATTTTCAGAACAGGCACCGATCCGTGCCAAGCAACAAACACCGTCTCCGCCGCTACCAGAGCCCGCACCAGCGCGACCGTCTGCGGCCGGCCACCCTGCCGAGCCAGGGTGAGAACGAGCGGTTCGTTCTCTCCCCCGCGCAACAACTGCTCGAGCGTCCCTGCATCCAGCCCGCGCGTCGGCCGCCCGTCGATGGCGAGCACCTTATCGCCAGGTCGCAGCCCGGCTGCCCAGGCCGGCGAATCATCGACCACGCGGAGCACCACCGCGCCGTTTCCGTCAGGGGCGAGATCGAGGCCAAGGCCCGCTTCACCATTGCGCCGCGCACGCGCTGCGCGCGCCTCCGACCGGGGCACATAGCGCGAATAGGCATCGAGATCGGCAAGCGCCTCGTCTAGAAAAAGGCGAAGCAGCGCCTCGGTGCTTTGCGCGCGTAGGGCAGGCGATGCGGCAAGGGCGGTCTCGATGAACCGAACAGCAGTCTGCGACGCATCCGACGCCGTGCGTAGCCCGCTCACCTCGCGTTGGGCGATCACGCCTGCCGCGCCGCGCAGCACAAGACGGTCACGCTCGCGGTCGATCGCGAGCCCGCGATCGATCGCGACGAGCCCTCTCAACCCCGCCGCCGTGAGGCGCGGAAAGTCGGGTGGATGAAGGTGGCGTTCCGCCACGGCCGCATAGGCGCTGCGCAGCACGGCGGAGAGGTCGGTCGGATCGGCTGCGCTCGCGGGCAGCGCGGCGCCGATGAGGGCTGAGGCCAAGGCAGCAGCGCAGCACCGTCGCGCATGCCGATGCGAACGGGATGGACGAAGGCCGAAGAGGAAGGCGAGGTTCAGGATGGCCGGTCGAGTCCGTAACACGTCCGCTGCAGCCGAGTATGCACCGGGGTGCTGCAACAGCGAAATCGCGCTGCTGTGCGCGTGGCCGCGACACCTCAATTGCCTGCGGCTGCACGTCTTCCGCGCCCTTTGCCGGCGCCCACGGCGCGGCCCACGCTGCGAGCCGGTGCCAGCGCCTTGCCCTTTTCCGCGAGAAGGCGCACCGCTTGTTCGAGCGCGATCTCCTCCATCCCCACACCCTTGGGCAGCGAGGCGACGCGCGCTCCATGCTGCACGTAAGGGCCAAAGCGGCCGCGGCGCACCACCACCTCCCCGCCCTCAGGGTGTTGGCCGAGGCTGCGCACCGAATCGAGCTTTTTGGCCAGAAGTACGACGGCGCGATTGAGGCCAATGCTCAGCACGTCGTCGTCCTTGTCGAGAGATGCGTAGACGTTGCCGACTTTCACATAGGGTCCAAACTGCCCTAGGCCGGCGTAGATCGGCTCACCGCGTTCAGGGTGGAGGCCGACCAGGCGGGGCAGGGAGAGCCAGCCCAGCGCCTGCTCGAGGCTGACAGAAGCCGGATCGGTTCCTTTGGGCAAGGAGGCGCGCTTCGGCTTGGGCGCTGTGTCTGCCGCTTTGCCTTTACCCCGCTTGCGCTTCGCCCCGCTTTCCTCGACGAGTGCCTCCTTGCTTTCGCCGAGCTGAACATAGAAGCCGTAGGGCCCTTTCTTCAGCAGCACGGGCTCGCCCGTCTCTGGATGGTGGCCAAGCAGGCGCTCCTCGCCATCCCCTTCCGCCGAGGTGAGGTTTCGGGTGTAACGGCACTCGGGATAGTTCGAGCAGCCAATGAAGGCGCCGGTATTGCCGCCGATGCGCAGGCTGAGCCGCCCGGTGCCGCAACGCGGGCAGGCGCGCGGGTCGCTGCCGTCGCCCTTGTCGGGGAAGAAGTGAGGGCCGAGTTCTCGGTCGAGCGCTGCGGCGACGTCGGAGATACGCAGCTCTCTGGTCTCTTCCACTGCGCGCACGAAATCTTGCCAGAATTCGCGCATCACCTCCCGCCAACGCGCCCGCCCGCCGGAGATGTCGTCGAGTTTCTCCTCGAGGGAGGCAGTGAAGTCGTAAGCCACGTAGTGCTCGAAGAAGTTCTCGAGGAAGGCGGTGACAATTCGCCCGCGGTCCTCGGGGATAAAGCGGCGGTTTTCGAGCCGCACATAAGCGCGATCCTGCAGCACCTGCAGGATGGAGGCGTAGGTCGAGGGGCGACCGATGCCGAGCTCTTCGAGCTTCTTCACCAAGCTCGCTTCCGTGTAGCGCGGGGGGGGCTGAGTGAAGTGCTGGTTGGCCCTCGCTTCCGTCAGTGTGGGGCGCTCGTCCTCGCGCAAGGCGGGCAGGGAAGGGCTTTCCTCATCGTCCGACGGATCGTCCCGGTCCTCCCGGTAAAGCTTGAGAAATCCGTCGAACACAAGCACCGAACCCGACGCCCGGAAAAGGATCCGCCCATCCTCCGAGGCAATGTCGACCGAGGTTTGGTCGAATTCGGCCGAAGCCATTTGGCTTGCCGCCGCCCGCTTCCAGATCAATTCGTATAGGCGACGCTGGTCCTCGGTGAGAGCGTGAGCGATGTCCTCAGGCCGGCGGGCGATGTCGGTTGGGCGAATTGCCTCGTGCGCTTCCTGGGCGTTCTTGGCCTTGGTGGCATAGCGTCGCGGAGCAGGTGGGAGATAATCTTGGCCGAATACGCGGCAGAGATGGGTGCGGATGGCGCTGATCGCCTCTTCGGCCATCTGCACCCCGTCTGTTCGCATGTATGTAATTAGACCAACGGTTTCTCCGTCGATGTCCACACCTTCATAGAGCTGCTGAGCGACGCGCATGGTGCGCGTGGCGGAGAAGCCAAGCTTGCGCGAGGACTCCTGCTGCAGGGTGGAGGTGGTGAAGGGGGGAGGGGGGTTGCGCCTGACGCGTTTGCGCTCGATCGCGCTCACCCGATAACGCGCCGCCTCCGCCGCCCGCTTCGCCGCCTCGGCTGCGCCCTTGTCGCTGAGGTCGAACTGCTCGAGCTTCTTGCCGTCTAGCACGGTGAGACGGGCGGAGAAGGGCACACCCGCCTCGGTCAGGAAAAGGCCCGCGATGGTCCAGTACTCGCGCGGGCGGAAGGCCTCGATTTCGGCCTCGCGCTCGCAGATCAGGCGCAGAGCCACGCTCTGCACGCGCCCCGCGCTGCGGCTGCCAGGTAGCTTGCGCCACAGCACCGGCGAGAGGGTGAAGCCGAACAGGTAATCGAGCGCGCGCCGCGCGAGATAGGCATCGATCAGGTCAGGGTCGAGGTCGCGCGGGTTGTCGAGCGCCCGCTTCACCGCACTCTTGGTAACCTCGTTGAAGACGACCCGCTTGACATCAATCCCCTTTAGTGCGCGGCGTTCCGCCAGCATTTCCTTCACATGCCACGAGATCGCCTCGCCCTCGCGGTCTGGGTCGGTAGCGAGATAGAGACGCTTCGCCCCTTTCAGCGCCTGGGCGATAGCGCGCACCTGCTTTTCACCGCGGGCATCCGGCTCCCAGTCCATGGCGAAGTCCTGGTCGGGGCGAACCGAACCGTCCTTCGCGGGGAGGTCACGAACGTGGCCATAGGAAGCAAGAACAGTGTAGTTGCGGCCTAAGTAGCCATTGATTGTTTTTGCCTTAGCGGGGGATTCGACGACGACGACGTCCATGATCCATATCAGGCCCATGCGCGGGCCGTTCTCTCACCGTGCGCTCAACGCGACGCGGTTCCCTGGCAGCCGCTCGATTCGTCCCTCCAGGTCGAGTTCGAGGAGGGCGGCGGCAACCGCGCTCGGTGAACATGGGCAGCGGCGGAGGAGCTCGTCAACCGTGACAGGGGTGGGCGAGAGCAAGCCAAGCACCGCAGAGAGCGCCTCGCCGACCTCGTCGGTTGTCGCAGGCGCGATGACAACCGGCCTCGGCGCGGAGGGCTCGGCACGGGTTTCCTCCAGGCACCACGGCCTTGGCCGCGGCGGCGAGCGGGGTGCTGACGGAAGGGCAGAGAGGATATCCTCTACCGTCTCAACAAGGTGGGCACCCTGGCGGATCAGACCGTTCGGTCCTTTCGCGCGGGGCTCGAGCGGTGAACCGGGAACGGCGAACACCTCTCTCCCCTCTTCAACGGCAAGGCGGGCGGTGATCAGCGATCCCGATCGTTCAGCGGCCTCAACCACCACCACGCCCAGGGAAAGCCCCGCGATGATCCGGTTGCGGCGGGGAAACAATGTACGGTGGGGCGCCGTGCCGGGTGGCGCTTCCGTCACCACCGCGCCTGATGCGCTGATGCGCGCCTGTAGCCCGGCATGTTCGGGCGGGTAGGGGCAATCAAGGCCGGTGGCGATCACGGCCACGGTCAGGCCACCAGCGGCGAGGGCGGCCTCGTGCGCCGCAGCGTCGATACCCCGCGCCAACCCGGAGACAACCGCGAGTCCGGCCTCGGCCAGCCCGCGCGCCAGGTCGCCCGCGATCCGCCGCCCTGCCGCCGAGGCGTTGCGGGCCCCCACAATAGCAATGGCACGCGCGGAGAGAGCGGAACCATCGCCTGCCACCGCAAGCGCCAGCGGCGCGTCGGACAAGGCGGCAAGCCCGGCTGGGTAGTCCGGATCGCCGAGGACGATGAGGCGGGCCCCAGAGCGGGTAAGGGCAGCGATTTCAGCCTCTGCCGCAGCAGCAGTAGGGACGATGAGAGCCCGCCCCCGCCGCGTGCGCGGCAAAACCTCCAAAGCAGCGAGCGCTGACCCTTCACGCGCAAGCAGCGCCCTCGCCGTGGCCTCGCCAAGACCCGCTGTTCGCGCAAGCCTCAGCCGCGCAAGTCGCTCCTCCTCCGTCACTGGTCCTTCTTGGTTCGCCCGATCTTCGGCTCCGTACCGTCGAGCAGGCGGCGGATGTTGGCCCAATGCCGGAGCCAAACGAAGCCGCAAATGGCGAGCGCCAGCACGACCTCGGGCTTCCCAGCAAGCCAGCTGGCAAGGGCGGGGGCAGCGGCGAAGGCAATTAGGGCGGAAAGCGAGGAAATCCGGGTGATCAGGGCGGTTCCGATCCAAACCCCGCAGGCCGCAAGGCCAACCGGCCAGGCTGCGCCCATCAGCGTGCCCAGGCCCGTCGCCACCCCCTTGCCGCCGGCGAAACCGAGCCAAGGGGTGAACATGTGCCCAAGAACCGCGGCGAAGCCGGCGAGCAGGCCGGCGTAAGGCCCATCTCCGACTTCGGCACCGAGACCGACCGCAACCGCCCCCTTGCCGCCATCCAACAACAAGGTGGCGGCGGCGAGATCCTTGCGCCCGGTGCGCAGCACATTGGTCGCGCCGATGTTGCCAGAGCCAATGCGGCGCACATCGCCTGCCCCGGCAAGGCGGGTGAGGATGAGGCCAAAGGGGATCGACCCGAGCAGGAAGCCGAGCACGAGAGGACCGAGTGTGTTCATCCGAACACCCTCACCCCTGCCTTCCAGGTCCCAACCACCTTCCCCTGCATCGGCCTGCCGTCGAAGGGTGTGTTGCGGCTCGGCCCGATCAGGTCATCGGCGCGGATTTGCCAGGCGCGGTCGCGGTCGAACAAGCACAGGTCGGCAGGGGCACCGGGGGAAAGCCGACCCGCGTCGATGCCAAGGAGGGCGGCCGGGCGGCTGGTGAGAAGGGCGATCGCGTCGAGCAAGGGCAGGGCGCCGGAGTGCACAGCACTCAGTGTCACTGCGAGCAGGGTTTCCACACCGACCCCGCCCGGTTCGGCAAGCGCGAAGGGGAGGCGCTTGGCGTCGGTGTCCTGTGGCTGGTGGTCGGAGGCGATGGCGTCGATGGTGCCATCGGCGAGGGCGGCCAACACAGCGAGGCGATCGGCCTCTGATCGAAGGGGAGGGGAAAGGCGGGCGTAGGTGCGCCATTCCCCAATCGCTGTCTCGTTGAGGTCG
>CALLUO010000077.1:0-32500 GCA_938010425.1 uncultured Elioraea sp. | reverse complement strand
TCGAGGTGCATCGCAACCGGGTGGCGATCGATCCACGTACGATCCGACACCTGCCCGGGCAGCGGCTGGAGGGGGTAGAGCTCGCGCGCTTCCACGCTGAGCGGGCGCGCACTGAAGCACAGCTTGCCGCCCTTGCCGAACGGCTTGAACTCGCCGCTGCCGATTAAGCCGTTTAAGCCGGCCGCGCCTCCGCTGACGCCTCCCCCCGCCGGCCAAGAAGCCAGCCCACAGCCGCGCCAAACCCACACAGCGCCATCACAGACGGCATCGGCAGAGCGGCGGTCAGTGCGGCCGCCGCCGCCCCGCAAAAAATCTGAAACGCGCCCGCGAGCGAAGCGGCCGCCCCGGCGCGATCGCGAAAAGGCGCGAGCGCCAACGCGAAAGCAGCCGGCAGAGCGAAGCCCAAGCCCAAGACGAACACGAGCATGGTCACGTTCACCGCGTGCTTGCCGAACAAGCCCAACGGCTCGAGAGTGGCCATGCCCAGCCCGCCCGCGACCATCATCGCCACACCGAGCGCGAGCGCGCCCGCCGCCGTGCCGCGCTTCATCATCGCCCGCGCGGCCGCCCCACCCACCACCACCCCAGCCACCGCAATGAGCGGATAGAGCGCATAGGCGACGGGGCTAAGCCCGAACACTTCGATATAGAGCATCGGGCTGCCGGCGCCGAAGGCGAACAAACCGCCCATCGCACCGCCGGCGACCACGGCGGGCGGGCGAAAGCGCGCATCAGCCCAGAGCGCGCGATAGGCCCGAATGACCGCGCCAAGCGCGAGCCGGTCGGTCGGTGCGCGGTTGGTTTCCGGCAAGCGCGCCACCCCCCACGCCACCACCAGAGCGCCAAGGGCGAAGGACAGCCAAAACCCTGCCCGCCACGACCAGACTTGCTCGAGCAGCGCCCCGATCAGCGGCGCGAAAGCGGGCACCGCCGCAATCGCCATCGACAGCCCTGCCATGCCGCGGCCGAGCGCGCTGTCCTCGCGCCCGTCGCGCAAGCTGGCCCGCGCGATGACAAGCCCCGCCGCCCCGCCCACCGCCTGCAGCACTCGCCCGGCCAGCAGCACCGAGAAAGAGGGTGCCAAGGCGCAGACAACACTGCCGGAAGCGAAGACGCCCAAGGCCCATAGCACGACGGGGCGCCGCCCATAGCGATCGGACAACGGGCCCCAAACGAGCTGGGCCGGAGCAAAGGCAGCGAGGAAGACGGCGATCACGAGTTCCGGCGCGCCGACCCCGAAGCTCGTGCCGATCGCGGGCAGCGACGGCAGCGGCATGTTCGCTGCCACCTGACCAATACCCGCGACAGCGGCAAGCAGCGCAAAGGAAACGGCTGGCACCGCTCTATTCCCCGCCCCCGCCAGGCTGACCGTCCTCGGCGTTCCCTCCATCCGCCTTACCTTCGCGACCTCGAAGCCCTCCGTCAACGCGGCGCGCTCACGCTTGTTTGACGCTGCGGCGCAACAGGCGTAGCATTCTGGCAAATATGAGGAAGGGTGCGAGGCGAGAGGTGACTGGCCCGCGCCCTTTTTCTATCAGCGGAGGTTGCCACGCGCATGGATTCCCGCGACGCCCTCATGGTGGGCACAGACAGCACCGGTAAGCCGGTGCGCCGCCCGTTGAGCCCCCATCTGCAGATCTATCGTCCGCAGATCACCTCGGTCCTGTCGATTACGCACCGGGCCACCGGTGTCGCGCTCGCCATTGGCCTGGGCCTTTTGGTCTCCTGGCTGCTCGCCATCGCCGAGGGGCCGGCAGGCTTCGCCGAGGCGCAGGCCTTCTTCGCCTCTGCGCTAGGGCGGCTGATGCTGTTCGGCTGGACCCTGGCCCTATTCTATCACTTCTGCAACGGAATTCGGCACCTCGTGTGGGACGCCGGATATGGGTTTGATCTCAAGACGGCAACAAAAAGCGGCTGGCTGACGGTGGGTGCTGCCATCGTGCTCACCCTCGCTGCCTGGGTTTTCGGCTACGCCACACTAGCGAAGTGACAAGGATGACGACGGAGAAGATCAGGCGCGTCTCGCTGCGCTCTGCCCTGGGCCGAGCGCGCGGGCTCGGTTCGGCGAAAGCCGGGGTGGCGCATTGGTGGGCGCAGCGCATCACCGCGCTCGCGCTCATTCCCCTCACTCTGTGGTTCGTCGCTTCTGTGGTTGCTCTGACGGGTGCGTCGCATAGCGAGGCTGTCGCTTGGCTCTCCCGCCCGCACAACGCAGTGCTGATGCTGGCGTTGATCGGAGCCTCATTCTGGCATGCCGCCCTGGGTTTGCAGGTGGTGATCGAGGACTACATCCGGAGTGAGGGTGCGCGGCTGGCCTGTGTGCTCGCGGCAAAGGGTGCGATGCTCCTGCTGGGCCTGTTTGCCGCGCTGGCAGTGCTGAAGGTTGCGCTTTAGGCGGGTCGAATCAGGGAAGGTAGAGGGATGAATGTCATCAGCAGCCCCTCGCGCGGGGCCTATCGCATCGTCGACCACACCTACGACGTGGTGGTGGTGGGCGCGGGCGGGGCAGGGCTGCGCGCCGCTTTGGGCCTTGGCATGGCGGGGCTGCGCACCGCCTGCGTGAGCAAAGTGTTTCCCACGCGCAGCCACACCGTGGCCGCGCAGGGCGGCATCGGCGCAGCACTCGGCAACATGGGCGAGGATGATTGGCGCTGGCACATGTACGATACCGTCAAGGGGTCGGACTGGCTCGGCGATCAGGACGCGATCGAGTACATGTGCCGCGAGGCGATCCCGGCCGTGCTCGAACTCGAGCATTTCGGCGTCCCCTTTAGCCGCACCGAGGATGGTCGTATCTATCAGCGCCCTTTCGGCGGGCATCAGACACATTTCGGCAAGGCCCCAGCCTACCGCGCGTGCGCCGCGGCTGATCGCACCGGTCACGCCATCCTGCACACGCTCTATCAGCAGTGCCTGAAGCACAATCTCCAGTTCTTCGTCGAATATTTCGCCCTTGACCTGATCATGGACGATGACGGCGCCTGCCGTGGCGTCGTCGCCTGGTGTCTCGAGGACGGAACCATCCACCGCTTCCGCGCAGCCCTCACCATCCTCGCCACCGGCGGTTACGGTCGGGCGTGGTTCTCCTGCACCTCGGCCCACACCTGCACTGGTGACGGCAATGCGATGGTGCTGCGCGCCGGGCTGCCCATCCAGGATGCCGAGTTTGTGCAGTTCCACCCGACGGGCATCTATGGCGCGGGCTGCCTGATCACGGAGGGCGTACGCGGCGAAGGCGGCTACCTCACCAACTCTGAGGGCGAACGCTTCATGGAGCGCTATGCTCCGACGGCGAAGGACCTCGCCTCGCGCGACGTCGTTTCCCGCGCGATGACAATCGAGATCCGCGAGGGCCGCGGCTGCGGGCCGCACAAGGACCACGTTCTCCTGCACCTCGAGCATCTCGGGGCGGATCTGATTGCTGAGCGCCTTCCCGGCATCGCCGAAACGGCGAAGATTTTCGCCGGCGTGGATGTGACTCGCGAGCCAATCCCCGTTTTGCCCACGGTGCACTACAATATGGGCGGGATCCCGACGAACTGGCGCACCGAGGTGATCACGCGCGGCCCAGACGGCGACCGGATCGTGCCGGGGTTGATGGCGATCGGCGAAGCCGCCTGCGTCTCGGTGCACGGCGCCAACCGCCTGGGCACAAATTCGCTGCTCGATCTCATTGTCTTTGGCCGCGCCGCCGCGCAGCGCGCCGCCGAGCTTGTCAAGCCCGGCCAGAGCCAGCCCCCCTTGCCGCCGCGTGCAGGTGAGCGCGCTCTCGATCGGCTCGATCGCACGCGCCACGCCTCAGGCGACGCCACCACGGGCGAACTTAGGCTCGCCATGCAGCGCACGATGCAAAACCACGCCGCAGTGTTCCGAAATTCCGCCTCGCTGGCTGAAGGTGTGGAGAAGATGCGCGGGCACTGGCGCAGCCTTGAAGACCTGCGCGTCGAGGATCGCAGCCTGATCTGGAACTCCGACCTCGTCGAAGCGCTGGAGCTCGAGAACCTGATGGCGAATGCGATGGTGACTATGGTCTCAGCCGAAGCGCGTCACGAGAGCCGCGGTGCGCACGCGCACGAGGACTATCCGGACCGAGACGACGCGAACTGGCTTAAGCACACGCTCGCTTGGTGCGACGAGACCGGAACGGTGCGGCTTGACTATCGCCCGGTCACGCTCACGCCGCTCACGAACGAGGTGCAGAGCTTTCCGCCGCAGGTGCGCGTTTACTGAGGCGGGCGGAGACGAACGATGGCCAAGTTCACCCTTCCCGCCAACTCCCGCCTCCGCGAAGGCAAGCGCTTCCCCGCCCCCTCGGGCGCACGCCGGGTAAAGGAGTTCCGCATCTATCGCTGGAACCCGGATGCGCCTGAGAATCCCCGCCTCGACACCTACGCGATCGACCTCGACGCGTGCGGGCCGATGGTTCTTGACGCTCTGATCAAAATTAAGAACGAGATCGACCCGACGCTCACCTTCCGCCGCTCCTGCCGCGAGGGAATTTGCGGCTCTTGCGCCATGAACATCGACGGCACCAACACCCTCGCTTGCCTCAAGCCGATCGAGGAGGTGAAGGGCGCGGTACGCATTTTGCCCCTTCCCCACATGCCGGTGGTGAAGGACCTGGTGCCCGATCTTTCGCAGGCCTATGCCCAGCTCCGGTCCATCGAACCGTGGCTGAAGGCCGACACACCTCCCCCTCCCGACTCGGAGCGGCTGCAAAGCAAGGAGGAGAGGGCGAGGCTCGATGGGCTCTGGGAGTGCATCCTCTGCTTTTGCTGTTCCACCTCCTGCCCCTCTTACTGGTGGAATGGAGATCGTTTCCTCGGCCCGGCCATTCTGCTGCAGGCCTATCGGTGGGTAGCGGACTCGCGCGATGAGGCGACGGGCGAACGGCTCGACGCGCTTGAGGATCCGTTCAAGCTCTACCGTTGCCACACCATCATGAACTGCACCAAGACCTGCCCGAAGGGTCTCAACCCCGCGAAAGCCATCGCCGAGTTGAAGAAGCTGATGGTGGAACGTCGCGGCTGAGGGCTGAAGCTGCACTGCGGAGCCGGCCAACCGGCCGCTGACACGCCGCCCAGCGCGCCTGCTTCGTTTTCCCGTTCCCCTACCCGCCCAACCCGTGCTTTGCTTCATCCGTTACGGGAGGGGAACGCCTATGACCTATCCTCTGCGCATGATCCCCGGCATCGGGCAGCAGGACGCAAGACGGCTTTCGGAAGCGGGCCTGCGCACGCTGGACGACCTCCTCGAGGCAGCGGCACGACCAAAGGGGAGGGCGGACCTTGCAGCGAAGACCGGGATCGGTGAAGGTGCGATCCTGGAATGGGCGAACCGGGCTGACCTGATGCGGGTGAGGGGGCTTGGAAGGGAACTGCTTGGCCTGCTCGAGGCTATCGGGGTCAATACGGTAGCGGAATTGAAGCGGCGCCGTCCAGACAGGCTCGCCGCCGCGCTCAAGGCGGCGAATGAGACGCGAAACCTGCTGCGTCGGGTACCCTCGGAGGCGCAGTGCGCGAAGCTGATTGAGGCGGCAAAGGCGCTGCCACGCATCCTTAGCTACTGAGCGGGTCCATTCCCCGTTGCAAGCCTCGCTGCGCCTTGGCATCACACACAGCCGGACGCGATTCCGCACGAGGGAGGTGCGCGATGGCCGCGAACAGGGGCAAGGGAAACACGACCAAGGCCAAGATGGCAAAATCGTCCAAGGCGGCGGCCGGCAAGAGGGCGGCGAAGGCGACGGCGAAGACAAGCAAGGCCGCGAAGGTGGCGCCGGCTGCGGCGAAAAAGGCGAAGCCCGAAGCGGTGGCGACGGCAAAGCCGGAGGTGGTCCCCTTGCCTGCCCGCCTCTCCGTCGCCGCTGCCCTGCTTCGTCGCAACGCCCGCCGCATCGGCGTCTGAGGCTCCCGCCTTGCGCGCGATCGCGCGGGGAATGGATCCCTAAGGACGGCCGCGGTCGAACAGGGGGAGTACGTCTTTCAGCAGCCCGCCAAGCGCGCCAAGCCCCCAGGCGAACGCGCTGGCGGCAAAGGCCGGCCCTCCCCCGGCGTCAGTCGCTTCGGCGGGAAGGCCAGCGAGGCCCGGAGGCGGAAAACGATCGCGCGCCAGCTCCTCCGCACTCACCGTTCCCGACCCGTCATAATCGACGCTCGCGAGCAGCGCCCACGCCGCCGCGATCGCTGCTACCCCCGCAGCCCCCACGGCCCGCGCGAGTTCCGACCCCGTGCTTCCGGCCGCTAGGGTGCCCACATAGGCCATCCCGCGCGCGAGCCGCGCGATCTCCGCTACCGAAAGCCCTCCATCGCCCGACACATCGGCCCAGGCCCAGATGCGGTTGATGCAGGCTGCCCCATCACCACCGGCACAGCTCGCTCCGATGCCGTCCAGTGCCGCAAGGAAGGAGAGCCCTTCGCCATGCAGGCCGGCGAGAGCGACCGGGATGGACGCGCACCGGCGAAAGGCAACGTCAGACCCATCACCAGGCAGAGAGGCATCCGGAAGCTTTGCCGGTGGGTCGCGCACAAGAAGGCCGTCGGCTTCCCGGCGGAACAGGAGCCGCGTCGCTTCCGGATCATCGCCGACTGCGAGCGCATAGGTTCCGGCCCGGTCGAAGCGCTCGGCATGCCTCAGCACCTGCACCCCGTTCGCCTCGAGCCTGGCCCAGGCGCTTCGGGTGATGAACAGAAGCTCCGCCGGCTCGCTGCAGGAGCCTGCGACCCAGAGGCCAGTGATTTCCGGCGGAAAGGTCGCTTGGGCAGCAGGCGCGGCCGCGCCAACCAGCGCGCAGGCGGCAAGGGGAAGGAGAAGACGGCGCACGCTCGGGCTCCCAATCAGGGTGAGAGGACGATTTCGGCGGCGGTACAAAGGTCGGTCGGTGGCAGGAGGATCGTCCTGCCGTCGCGGAAGATGGCGCGAACCTCATACGTGCATACTTGTGGATCGGGCAGAACGATGGTCGCGGCTTTCCCCCGTCCAAGGATACCCGCCCCGAGCGCATCGGGCCCAAGCGGCGCGCCCGGTTCGGCGAGATGGAGCCCGATCACCGGCACGGCCCCGGCGTTGACGAAGCGCACGCTGCCCATGAGCGTCTCAACCCAGCCGGGGGAGATCGCGAGTTCCGTCTGCCGGCAGAAATCGATCCCCCTGCGCTCCTCGCGCGTGCCGTCGTGGTAAGTGACGCGCAGCGTATAGCGGCAATCGGGGGCGGGATCGAGAGCAAGGTGGAGTGTCGCGCCATCGCTCAGCGTGTCGGCACCGAGACGATCCGGCCCCTCGTCGGACGCGCCGTCGGGGAAAACGTGCACCGTGAACACTGTCCGCCCGCTGCGGTTGACCAGAGTGATGCGGGGGCCGGCGCCAAGTCCTGAACGAAAGGCTGCCGGGTTTTCGGCGTAAAGCCAGCCTGGAGCGAGGGTCAGTTCAGCGAGGTCGCAGGCGTCGATGCCGCGACGTTCCTCCACCGCCCTGTTGTCGACGTAGACGACCATCAGATCGATATCGCAGCTGCGGGACGGAATCGAAATGGTCATCTCCGCCCCGTCCTCGAGAACGTCGTTGCCGAGGCGATCAGGTCCCCAGTCCTGTTCGCCCGTGGCGCGGCCGAACAGCTGGATCACCATCAGGCCCGTGCGGTTGCGCACTGTAAAGCTGCGCTCCTCCTTTGGCAGGACGCGCGCGGCGATGATGATCCGCTCGCGGCAGAGGTCGACCCGTTCGCGGATCTCCTCCGCGCCGTCTTCGTAAACGAGGCGGAGATCGGCGAGGCAGCCGAAATTCTGGCCAAGGCGGAGCGTGATCTCGCGCCCTGCCTCGAGAACGCGGTCGCCGAGCCGATCGGGTCCCCAATTGCGCGCTCCCGTCCCGCCCCGCGCGATGTAGAGCTCGTAGAGCGTTATCTCGCCCACATTCTTCACGGTCACCTGCAGCTGGGCAGGCTGGGCGGGACGCTGCGGCGCCTGCGCTGCAGCCGGGATAGCGGCGAGCACGGCGAGGGCGGACAACAGCAGACGAACAGCGTTCATAAGGTTTCCTCGCAAACCAGCTTCAAGAGGCTGCCACACCTTTTTGCGGCGGCGCAATCGTTCGCCAAGAACATGGTCGGGGATCTGCCCTCCGTTGCCGACCGATGACAAAGGCCGGAGCGTCGTCGCGACAGGCTTCCGAAGACGGCATGGCGAAACGCTGCGCCGAGACAAGGGAAAGCGACGCCGAACGGCGCAAGCGTGTCTCGGCCCGGATTGACGAACCTAAGTAGCACCGGACGTTCTCCTCGTCCGACATCGCCGAACGCGCACAGTGGGACGACGACAAAAAGGCTGACGAGGAGGCGATCCGCGCCACCGCCGCCCCGCATGCGCTTTGGTACGTGGTGCCGGCCGACCAAAAATGGTTTTCGCGCTTGGTCGTCTCTGCCGCGCTCATTGTCACCAGGCACGATCGCGACCTCGCCTACCTGAGGCTGCCGCCCGAAGAGAGGGCGAAGGTCGATGACGGCCGCAAGGCTGTGTTCGCCGGAAAAAGGTAAGCGACCGCGGGAGACGCGACCGCGGCGGAACGTTTAGCTGCCGCGCGGCAATTCCTGTTCAACCAGCGCAGCCCAAAACGCCGCCCCCACCGCAATGGCCTCATCGTTGAAGTCGTAGCGCGGATGGTGCGCCGGGGTCGACCCTGTGCCATCAGGGCCACGCTGGCCAAGCCGCACGAAGCAGCCCGGCACCACGTTCGCCATGTAGGAGAAATCCTCGCCGCCCATGCGCACAGGAACGCTGCGGTGCACGTTCTCCTCGCCCACCACGCGTGACGCGGCGCGCGCCGCCGCTTCCGTCGGTGCCGGCGCATTCACCACCGCTGGATAGCCGCGCTGGTAGTCGACCTGCGCGGTCGCACCGAAGCCCGCCGCCACGCTTTCAGCGAGTTCACGGATGCGACATTCGATCAGGTCCCGCACGCTCTCGTCTCGCGTACGCACCGTTCCGTGCAGGATCGCGGCGTCGGGGATCACGTTGCCGGCAGAACCCGCGTGGAACTGGCAGATGGAGAGCACCGCAGGCTGGGCGGGGTCGATCCCGCGCGAGATGATGCTCTGTAACGCCAGCACGAGATGCGCGCCCACCACCACGGGGTCAATCGTCAGGTGCGGCCGCGCTGCATGCCCACCGCGGCCGGCGAGCGTGATGGTGACGCGATCTGAGGCGGCCGAGACAGGGCCTTCCATCATCGCGATCTCGCCTAAGGGGAGTTCGGTGTCGTTGTGCAGGCCATACACAGCATCGCAAGGAAAGAGGCGGAACAGGCCCTCCTCGACCATCATACGGCCCCCGCCACCACCCTCCTCGGCAGGCTGGAAGATGAAGTGCACCGTGCCGTCGAAGTTGCGCGTCTCGGCGAGATAGCGCGCGGCAGCAAGCAAAATGGTGGTATGCCCATCGTGGCCGCAGGCATGCATGCGGCCCGGGTGGCGCGACCGGTGCGCGAAGTCATTCGCCTCCTCCATCGGTAGTGCGTCCATGTCGGCGCGAATGCCGATCGCGCGCGGCGAGGAGCCGACCTTCAACGTGCCCACCACGCCGGTGCGGGCAAGCCCGCGGTGTACGGCGATGCCCCATTCCGCCAGTTTCGCCGCCACGAGATCGGCAGTGCGCACTTCCTCAAAGCCGAGTTCGGGATAGGCGTGCAGATCGCGGCGGATCGCGGTGAACTCCGGCAGCAGCGCAGCGAGCCTGTTCGGAATCCGCATCACTCTCTCCCCTCCGCGGCGCGCTTGCGTCGCAGCTCAGCGCTGAATGATGGAACCGGACTCACCCCAGCGCAACAACCGTCGCAGGCGGCGGTCAGCGCGTGGGCTTCGGTGGCTCGCTCGCGTAGTCGTAGAATCCCTTGCCGCTCTTTCGCCCGAGCCAGCCCGCTTCGACATATTTCACGAGCAAAGGGCAAGGCCGGTACTTCGTATCCGCCAACCCCTCGTGCAGCACCTGCATGATGGCAAGACAGGTGTCGAGCCCGATAAAGTCGGCAAGCTCCAGTGGCCCCATCGGGTGGTTGGCGCCGAGCTTCATCGCAGTATCGATCGAGCGCACATCGCCCACCCCCTCGTGTAGAGCGTAGATGGCCTCGTTGATCATCGGCACGAGGATGCGATTGACAATAAAGCCAGGAAAATCCTCCGCCACCGCCACGGTCTTGCCAAGCCGTTCGGCAAGCCGAAGCGCGGCGCGGAAGGTCGCCTCGTCGGTCGCGATGCCGCGGATGATCTCGATCAGCTTCATCACTGGCACCGGGTTCATAAAATGCACGCCGATGAACTTCGCCGGCCTGTCGGTGGCGGCGGCGAGGCGGGTGATGCTGATCGATGAGGTGTTGGTCGCCACCAGCGCGGTGGGTTTCAGCACCGGGCAAAGCGAGGCGAAGACCTTGCGCTTGATTTCCTCGCGCTCGGTCACCGCCTCGATGACGAAATCGCAGTCCGCGAAAATCGCGTAGTCTGTCCCCGTCGCAATCAGTGCCAGGGCTTCGGCCTTGGCCTCCGCCGTCAGCTGGTTCTTTGCCACCTGGCGGTCCATGTTCCGCCCAATCGTGGCAAGCGCTTTCTCAAGCGCCTCGGCCGAGATGTCGAGCAGCTTCACGCGGTAGCCCGCGAGCGCGCAGACATGCGCAATGCCACTACCCATCTGGCCCGCGCCGATCACGCCAACCTCCGCGATGTCGGGTACATCCAGGTCGGCAGGGGCCTCGCTCGCATCCATCCTTCCTCTCCTTGGGCCCGGTTTAGGCCGTCTTGTCGAGTTCGGCGGCGAGTTCGGGCAGAGCCTGGAACAAATCGGCGACAAGGCCGTAATCGGCAACCTGGAAAATTGGCGCCTCCTCGTCCTTGTTGATGGCGACGATAACTTTGCTGTCCTTCATCCCCGCAAGGTGCTGGATCGCGCCCGAGATGCCGACCGCGATGTAGAGTTCGGGCGCCACAATCTTGCCCGTCTGGCCGATTTGGCAGTCGTTCGGCACATAGCCCGCATCGACGGCGGCGCGTGTTGCGCCAACGGCAGCGCCGAGACGATCCGCCACCGCATCGATCAGGCGGAAATTCTCCGCCGCCCCAAGCCCGCGCCCGCCAGCCACAACCACACGCGCAGCGGTGAGCTCTGGCCGTTCGCTGCGGGCAATCTCGCGCCCCACGAAGCGCACCCGCTCGGGTGGCGGAATTTCGACTGCGACGCGCTCCACGACCGCCGCCCCGCCCTCCTCTGCCACGGGGTCGAAAGAGGCCGTCCGCACAGTCAGCACCTTGCGCGCATCAGCGCTGCGCACCGTGGCAAGCGCCGCTCCTGAGTAGATCGGACGGACGAAGGTGTCCCCATCGATGATGTCCGCAACCTCGCCAATCAGCTGCACGTCGAGCAGGGCGGCAAGGCGCGGCATCACGTTCTTGCCAAGCTGGGTGGCAGGAGCAAGCAGGTGCGTATAGGTAGACGCAAGTGCGCGCAGAAGCGCCGCCAGCTGCTCGGCAAGCAGGCCGGCAAGAGTAGGCGAGTCGGCGACCAGCACTTTGGCGATGCCCGGCAACTTCGCTGCGGCCTCAGCCACGGGTGCCACACCCTCACCCGCGACCAGGAGGTCCACCTCGCCGCCAAGGCGTTGCGCGGCCGCAACGGCGCTGCGCGAGGGCTTGCGGATCTGTCCGCTGTCGTGATCGATCAGGACAAGACTGCGCATCGATCTGTCTTCCGCCCGTTCGTTCAGCTCCAGCCGTCAGATGACCTTTGCTTCGGTCCGGAGCCTCGCGACCAGCTCCGCCACCGACGCCACCTTCACGCCCGCCTTGCGCATTGGGGGTTCCGCCACTTTCAACAGCGTCAGGCGCGGTGTCACGTCCACGCCCAAAGCCGCAGGGGTGAGGGTCTCGACCGGCTTCTTGCGCGCCTTCATAATGTTGGGCAGAGACGCGTAGCGCGGCTCGTTCAGCCTGAGGTCGGCGGTGACGATGGCCGGAAGCGCGAGTTCCAACGTTTCCGTCCCGCCATCGATTTCGCGCGTGACGAGGAGCTTGCCGTCGCCGACCTCGACTTTGCTCGCGAAGGCGCCCTG
The DNA here is from genome assembly GCA_938010425.1 of uncultured Elioraea sp. Classification (GTDB taxonomy): domain Bacteria; phylum Pseudomonadota; class Alphaproteobacteria; order Acetobacterales; family Acetobacteraceae; genus Elioraea. The sequence goes on along the minus strand of CALLUO010000077.1, from coordinate 20,416 downwards.
CGGCCAATCCAAAAGCGCAGCGAGCATCTGCCCCGTCGCGTTCATCTCGTCATCGATCGCGAGCTTGCCGAGAATGACGAGATCGGGGCGCTCGCGCTCCACCACCGCCTTCAAAAGCTTCGCCACCGCAAGCGGCTCGAGCGTGATGTCTGTTTCAATCAGGATGCCGCGATCGGCGCCCATGGCAAGGGCGGTGCGGAGCGTCTCCTGGCAGGCGGCAGGGCCGGCAGAGACAGCGACGATCTCGCGCGCCACCCCACGCTCCTTCAGCCGCACCGCCTCCTCGACCGCGATTTCGTCGAAAGGGTTCATTGACATCTTCACATTGGCGATGTCGACGCCACTGCCATCCGCTTTCACGCGGACCTTTACGTTGTAGTCGACAACGCGCTTGACGGGGACGAGGAGCTTCATGCGCCTCCTGAAGGCAAAGGGTCTGATCGGGGCGAGAGGCATGCCGAAAGCCCGCGCCCGGGCGCGCGGACGATAGGAGGGGGCAGAGCGGGAAGCAAGGCGGGCCCCTTCAACCCTTCAGCAGAAGGAGAAGCACCGCGAACAGCGCGAGCGCAGCAAACTGCAAAAGCACCCGCCAGCGCATCAACACGTTGCTGCGCTGAGGGTTAGTCTGCCGCGCGACCCCAATCACGCCGGCCACGAGAACCCCTAGGGTGGCGAGCATGGCGAGCGCGATCAGAACGGTGAGGACGGTTTTCATCCGCCCTTCATGCCATGCTAAGCGGCCAGCGCCTATCGCATGGCCGCAACGCGGGCCTGCCGCAGCGCTTGACTTGCCCGGCCGGGCCGCATTCCGTCGCTCGCACCGAACAGGGGCCCTTCCATCACACGGAGCTGAACGCTGTTGCTGCGATCTCTCGCCGTCCTGGCCTGGCTTCTCACCCTTCTCGGCACCAACCTTGCGCAGGCGCAGAGCGGCCTGGGGCCGGCGGCAATCTCTGTCGAGCCTGCCGATTCGGCCGAGCGTCTGGAGCGGGCACGCCCGATGCCCGCCGCACCACCCGCCTCCGCAGCCAGCGCACCGCGTATGCCCGCCCTTGGCGCAGCAGAGGCGGCCCGGCTGGCCGAACTGTTGCGCGACGAAAGCAAACGCGCGGACCTGCTCGCTGTGCTTGAGTCGCTGGCGCGTCTTGCGCCGCCGGCCGCAGCAGGGGTCGATAGAGACCCGATCACTGCCCTCGCCCCTTCGCCGTCAGCCCAAACGCCTTCGCCCGAGCCCGCCCCCGCTGCCTCGGCCCAACCGCCACCCTCAGCGCCCGCTTCAGCCGAACCCACCCTACCGCTTGCTCCTGATAGTCTTGGCGCGCTGCTGCTGCGGGAGCTGACCACAAGAGCAGAAGCATTCGGCGCCACCAGCGTTGGCGTGCTGCGCACGCTCGCCGACGCGCCGCGTGCGTTGGACTGGCTCGCACGCGTCGCCACCGACCCAGCGATGCGGGGCGGCGTTCTGCGCTCGCTGTGGCAAATCGCGCTCTTGCTCGCCGCCGGCATCGTCGCCGAACGGCTGGCCATCCTTGCCCTGCGGCCGATCCGCAGCCGGCTGCTCACACACGCGCCGAAGACCTACTGGGGCCGCCTGCCGCTTGCCGTGGGCGACTTGCTGCTCGACCTCCTTCCCGTCGCCGCCTTCGCCGTCGTCGCCTATAGCCTCATCCCCGTGCTCGAACGCTGGCCGTCGCGGCAGTTCGTGCTGCTCGTTGCCGCCAATGCCTATCTCGTCGTCCGCCTCGCCCGCGCTGTGGGCCGCTTCATCTTTTCGCCTGATGCGCCCGCGATCCGCCTCATCCCCACCATGTCCGACGAGACCGCGGCCTATGCGCAAATCTGGGTCAATCGCCTCACCATCGTCGCCCTGGCAGGCTTCGCCGCGATCGAGACCGCGCGCACCTTCGGCCTCGATTCTGCCACCGCCGCGGGGCTGTTCAAAGCACTCTGGCTCCTGATCACGCTGCTGCTCGTCGTCGTCGTGCTGCAGAACCGAGAGGGCGTGCGCGAGGTGCTGCGCGCGCCTCAGCACGCGCGTGGTGCGTTTGCCGTGATCCGCAACCGGGTGGCGGATGTGTGGCACGTTCTCGCCACGCTCTACCTGCTCGCTGCCTGGGTGGTGACCGCGCTTGAGATCGAAGATGGCTACGGGCGGATCGTCGCTTTCACCATCACCACCATCCTGGTCGTTGCGGGCGCGAAACTGGCCGAACTCGGGCTCAATCGCGCTATGGAGCGGATGATGGCGATCGACCCCAAGGTTGCCGGCAAGCATCCAGGCATCGAGGCGCGAGTGAACCGCTACCTGCCCGCGCTGAAGACGCTGTTCGGCGCGGCGATCTGGACCGCGGCAGCCGTCATCCTCCTTCAGTCCTGGGGGTTTAACGCCTTCTCTTGGTTTGCCCCGGGCCATGTTGGCCACCGGCTCCTCGGCGCACTCGCCTCCATCGGCATCACCGTTCTGGTCGCGATCCTAGTGTGGGAGAGCGTGAATGCCGCCATTCAGCGTCGGCTCGATGCGGTGGCGCGCGACGCCCAGGCCGCGCAGAGCGCGCGCGTGCGCACGCTTTTGCCCATGCTGCGCACGCTGCTTACCGTCGTCATCGTCGTCATCGTCGCTTTGATCACCCTGTCCGAGATTGGGGTCAACATCGCGCCTCTGCTGGCCGGGGCTGGCGTGATCGGGCTTGCCATCGGCTTCGGCTCGCAGCGGCTGGTGCAGGACTTGATCACTGGCGTATTCCTGCTGATGGAAGATGCGCTCGCGGTTGGTGACGTGGTCTCTGTCGCGGGCCAGTCGGGCGTGGTAGAGGGGCTGTCTATCCGCTCCATTCGCTTGCGCAGCCTGGATGGCACGGTGCACATCATCCCGTTCAGCGCCGTCACCATGGTCTCCAACATGACGAAGGATTTCGCCTTCGCCGTGTTCGATGTCGGGGTCGCCTACCACGAGGACACAGACCGCGTGGTGGAGGTGCTCAAGCAAACCGCCGAGCAGATGCGCGCCGAGGGGCGCTGGGCAGCGGTGATCCGCGAGCCTCTGGAAATCCTCGGCGTCGATCGCTTCGCCGACAGCGCGGTGGTGATCCGTGCTCGCTTCCGCACCAATGCGGGCAGCCAGTGGGCCGTCAGCCGCGAGTTCAACCGCCGCTACAAAAAGGCCTTCGACGAGGCCGGCATCGAGATCCCCTTTCCTCACCGCAAGGTTTTGGTGGCAAGCGAGGATGGATCGCCGGTGTCGAAGGAGGCGAAGCGGGCTGCCGCTATCGCCGGAGCGGCCTAACTCTCGCTCTCTGCGGCAACAACAGACTAGCGTAAGGTCATACCGCGGAAGACGAAGATTGCGGGCAAGCCCGTCGCGCGCGGCCAGGGCAATAAGCCCCACCATCGGCGGTGCGGCGAGGCGACCCCCGCAGCGCTGCCCCCCCTCTCACCCGCCCTTGCCTTTCAGCCGCGGCGGAACCGGGCGATCAGGGCCTCCGCCTCCTCCCATCCCGTCGCGAGCGCAGCGTCTGCGATGCGGCGGGAGAAGCCGGCGCGGGCGAGGGCGGCAAGCGCCTTGTCGCGGTGCGCCGTGGGGTCGGGGCTGAATGGGCCGAGCCGGCGACGCCTAAGCGTAATGAGCGCAGCGGCGATGGCCGCCTCTTCGTCGGGAAGCGCGGCTTCGATGGCGGGGCCGGCCTCCTCTCCCGCCCCCCGCTGCGCCAGATGGGCGGCGATCGCCACTGCCGACCGACCCGACTGGGCAAGGCGTCGCGCGCGCGCCTCGGCGAAGGCAGCGTCGTTGACCGCGCCTTTCGCCGCCAGCCGTTCCACCACCCGCCGCGCCACCGCCCGCGCCGAAGCGATGTCCGCCTCCTCAGCCCCGGTCGCTTCCGCCCAGCGCGCGATACGACGGTCGAGCACGCGCAGAAGCGCCGCCCGGGTGGTGGCATAGCGCGCGAGGTGGGCAAGGGCCGCCTCCTCAAGCGCGGCCTCGGTCGGCGCTACCGTGCTGCGGCGTGAACGGTGCATCACCCCGGGTCGGCAGCAACCACAGATCGGGGCCGCCGCACCGACCCCGCCTCGGCCACCGGGACGGGGATTGCGCCGAAGAGATCCTTCTCCGCCTCGATGATCGCCACCCCGGCGAAGCGCGGCCCGATGCGCCGCCCCACCCTCTCCCACGCGGCTGCGCCGCGCAGCAGCGTCCGCCAGGGGAAAGGCGGCACGAACAGAGCCCCGTCCCGCCGCACCTCGCGGAACATGGCGGAGGCGAGCAGGGTAGAGAGTTGGCGGGCGGAGAAGGGGCGGCCATGCCCGAACGGCGTCGCTTCGGCGTAGGCCCACCAGCCTGTGCGATTGGGCACCACCACCATCAGCCGCCCGTCATCCTTCAGCACCCGCCAGACCTCGCGCAGCATGCGCCGCGCGTGCCCGGCATGCTCAAGCCCGTGCACGACCAGCACCCGATCGAACAAAAGGTCGGGGAAGGGCAGCCGGTCCTCGTTGGCGAGACAGGCGAGGGAGGGGCGCCTGCGCGGCCAGCGCGCCGCGCCAAACTGGGCGGGCAGGCAGGCGACGGTGCAGTCTCTCTCCTCGGTGCGCCAAATGCGCAAAAACGGCAGCGCGTAGCCCAGGCCGAGCGTGCGCGCGCCCGGACGAACGGGCCAGAGCACGCGCAGCCGCGCCCTCAGCGTGGCGATCACCACCCTGCCATGCGGCGAGGCATAGAAACGGGCAAGCGCGACGACGTCCTCCGCCATGAGTGCCTCTTAGCACGTTGGTGCACGCCGCCCGACCCACCTCCGAAGCGGCTCCGCCGCGATCGCGCGACCGAGCAGCAGCCTTGGCCATGGCGTGAGCAATGAACAAGTCCGTGAAAGTCGCTTGCATCGCCTACAAACCTGGCCCAGTCCTGAGATGCGCATCTGAACACATTCAAGAAGGTCGCTCCAAGAATGGCATGGATTTGGGTCGCGGGGCCGATCACGTGATGGAGGTGACAGTTTGGAATGTTTTGCCGTCGCCGCAACATGACTGGGGCTTGTTTCTTGATCTCGACGGAACTCTGATCGAGTTCGCGCCGACCCCCTCAGCGGCCCGCGCCCCAGCCGGGCTTGCCTCGGCCCTGCAGGATGCTGCCGCCGCCCTTGGCGGCGCGCTCGCCATCGTCTCCGGGCGCGAGATTTCGGCCATTGACCGCTTGCTCGCCCCCGCCCGCCTTGCCGCCGCCGGCTGCCATGGCGGAGAACTCCGCCCCTGCCCGGACTGCGCCATCCTCCGGCACGCCCCTCCGCTCGACCCCGCCTTGGTCGCCGAGGCCGCCGCTCTCGCCGAAGCGGAGGGTCTCCATCTCGAGGTGAAGGCGACCGGCCTTGCCCTTCACGTCCGCACCTGCCCAGATCGCGAGGCGGCAGCGCATGCCCTCGCCCTTTCTCTCGCCGCCCGGGCAGGAGCAGACTACGAGGTGCTGCCGGGAGTGTTGGTGCGGGAAATTCGTCCGCGTGGTTTCGATAAGGGCCGGGCTGTGCGAGCGCTGATGCAGACCCACCCCTTCGCCGGGCGCCGCCCCTTCTTTCTCGGCGACGATGTGACCGATCGCGACGGGATTGTTGCCGCACGCGCCTTGGGCGGCGACGGGCTCTTGCTCGGCTATGATACGCCGGCGGGGCCTGCGGAGGTGCGGGCGTGGCTTTCTGCCTTGCCGAAGGCGCTGGCGCGATGAGCCTGCCCCGTCAGCCGCTCGATCTCGGCGTGATCGGCAATTGCCAGGTCGCCGCCCTGATCGATCCACAGGGGCGCATGACGTGGCTTTGCCTCCCGCGTCTCGATGGCGACCCGGTGTTCTGCGCCCTCCTTGACGGCGACGAGCCAACGAGTGGGTTCATGGACGTGTTGGTCGGGGGTCTCGTCGCCACTCGCCAGACTTACCTGCGCAACACAGCGATCCTGGAAACGGTGCTTGAGGCGAAAGATGGTGCGGCAGTCCGCCTCATCGACTTCGCGCCCCGCTGCAAGCGCTTCGGCCGCAGTTTCCGCCCAGCCCAAGTGATCCGACGCCTCGAACCTCTCGCGGGGCGGCCGCGGGTCACCATCCGCATCCGCCCACGCGCGGCTTGGGGGAGTGCGACGCCGCAGCGCCGCAGCGGCAGCAACCATTTGCGCTGGGTCGAGGGTGAGACGAGCCTGCGCGTGACCACCGATGCCCCGGTCAGCTTCATCGCCCACGAGGCCTCTTTCGTGCTCGACCGGCCGATCAGCCTCGTCCTGGGCGAGGATGAACCTCTGCCCGAGGCGCCGGGCGAACTCGCCGTTCGCTTCGAGGCTGAAACGCATGCCTATTGGCTTGAGTGGACGCGCTATCTGTCGATCCCCTTCGAGTGGCAAGAGGCGGTGATCCGCGCTGCGATCACGCTCAAGCTCTGCACCTTTGAGGAGACGGGGGCGATTGCCGCGGCGCTCACCACCTCCATTCCGGAGGCGCCAGGTTCGGGCCGGACCTGGGACTATCGGTTCTGCTGGTTGCGCGACTCTTACTTCTGCGTGCAGGCGCTGAACCGGCTGGGCGCCACCCGCACGATGGAGGCGTTTATTCGCTTCCTGACCGACATCGTGCTCGTCGACGCTTCGGCCCCGCTCGCTCCTCTCTACCCGCTCGCCCCGGGCGTTCTGATCAAGGAACGGACGGCGCCCGCTCTGGCCGGCTTCCTTGGCGATGGTCCGGTGCGGATCGGCAATGCCGCCGCCACCCAGGTGCAGAACGACAGCTACGGCCAGGTGATTCTCGCCACGGCGCAGGCCTTCTTCGATGCTCGCCTGCCGCGTCCCGGTGATCTCGCCCTGTTCCGCCTGCTGGAGACGGTGGGCGAGACGGCAGAGCGAGTCGCCCTCACCCCTGATGCGTCGCTCTGGGAGTATCGCGGGCGGGCGCGCGTGCACACTTACTCGGCGGCGATGTGCTGGGCGGGACTGTCACGCCTTGCCGCCATCGCGCACCGCCTCGGCCTGCCGACGGAACAGGCGCGCTGGGCGGCTTCCGCCGCGCGCCTGCGTGAGGCCATTCTGCGCCAGGCTTGGCGGGAGGATCTCGGCTGTTTCGTCGACGCCTTCGGCTCAGAGGGCACAGACGCCGCCCTCCTGCTGCTGCCTGAACTCGGCTTTATCGCGCATAATGATCCGCGCTTTCAGGCCACGCTGGCGCGCATCGAACAACGTCTTCGCTGCAACGGGCTGCTATTGCGCTACGACCAGCCAGACGATTTTGGCCTGCCCGAGACGGCCTTCCTCGTCTGCAGCTTCTGGTACGTCGATGCGCTCGCGGGCCAAGGGCGACTTGCCGAAGCACGCGCGCTGTTCGAACACTTGCTCGCGCGGCGCAACCATCTCGGCCTGTTTAGCGAAGACTGCGACCCTCGCACCGGCCAGCTCTGGGGCAATTTCCCGCAGGCCTATTCGATGGTGGGGCTGATCCTGTCGGCGATGCGGCTGTCGCGGTCGTGGGAGGAGGCATTGTGGCGCGCCTCGTAATCGCCTCCTATCGGGTGGCAGAACCCAAGCGTGGCGCGGCCGCCGGCGGGCTTGCTGTTGGCATCGCTGATGCGCTGAAAGCGCGTCGGGGGCTCTGGTTTGGCTGGAGCGGGCGCACCGCTCTCACACCTTCGCCTGAACCTGACATCGTCACACACGGGGGCGTCTCCTATGCCGGGATCGACATCTCCTCGGCCGACCATGCGCCGTTCTACGCCGGGTTTGCCAACGGCACGCTTTGGCCCCTGTTGCACTATCGGCTCGGCTTGATGGAGTTCGACCGCGCCGCCCTTGCCGCCTATGGACGCGTCAACGCCGCCTTCGCCGCCGCCCTTGTGCCGCTACTTTCGCCCGACGATCTCGTTTGGGTGCACGACTACCAGCTCATGCTGATGCCGCGCGAACTCCGCAGCCGCGGGTTTACGGGTCGCCTCGGGTTCTTTCTGCACGTGCCTTTCCCTCCGCCCGATGTGTGGTGCGCCCTGCCGCAAGGGAGCGCCCTACTTGAGTCCCTGCTCTCCGCCGACCTCGTCGGTTTTCAGACCGAAGGCGATCGCGTCAATTTTCTCGCCTCTTGCGCGCGCTGTCTCGGCGCAGCAGTGGCGGACGGCACAGTGGTGCACCGCGAAAGAAAAACAGCAGTCGCAACATTCCCGATTGGCATCGACACCCAGGGCTTCGCGCGCAGCGCAGCGCGCGCAGCACAGAGCCGCGCCGCGCGCCAGCTGCGCGAGAGCCTCGGCGACCGTCTGCTCATCATTGGCGTCGATCGGCTCGATTATTCAAAAGGGTTGATCAACCGCTTCCTCGCCTACGATTCCTTGCTCCACGTCGAGCCGTCGTGGCGCAGGCAGGTCACCTACCTGCAGATCGCCGCCCGTTCCCGCATCGAGGTGGCGCAATATCGCGCGCTGAGGCGCGAACTCGACCGCTTGGCAGGGCGCATCAACGGCGAGCATGCTGAGTTCGACTGGACGCCCTTGCGTTATCTCACACGCGAGGTGCCGCGGGCCACGCTCGCCGGCTTTTTCCGCATCGCGCACGTCGGTCTCGTCACCCCAATGCGCGACGGGATGAATTTGGTGGCAAAGGAATTCGTCGCCGCCCAGGACGCGTCTGATCCGGGTGTGCTGATCCTTTCCGCCTTCGCTGGGGCGGCGGCGGAACTGACTGAGGCGCTGATCGTCAACCCGCACGACCCGCAGGAAATCGCTGAAGCCCTCGCCCGTGCTCTCGCCATGCCAATCGAGGAGCGGCGCGCGCGATGGGAGGCGATGATGGCGCGGCTGCGCGAGGCGACGGCAGCGGCCTGGGCCAAGGCCTTCCTCGACCGCCTAGAAGCCTGCGCCGCATCGTGACGCGGCCGCGCGGCAATGCTACCCAGGATGGCATGCCCGGTCTCGACGTCGTCGCCGTCCCTTGCCTCAGCGACAACTATGCCTGGCTCCTGCGCGACGGCGAGACTGGGGCGGTAGCGGTGGTCGATCCCGGCGAAGCGGGACCTGTGGAGCGTGCGCTCGCCGCCCGGGCCTGGCCGCTCGACCTTATTCTGCTCACCCACCACCACGCAGACCATGTCGGCGGCGCAGCAGCCTTGCGTACGCGGTTCGGTGCCAAACTCGCCGGCGCTGCGGCCGATCGCCATCGCCTGCCCCCGCTCGATCGCGAACTTGCGCCCGGCGACACCATCTCGGTCGGCGACAGTATGGCGACGGTGCTTGCCACCCCCGGCCACACCTCGGGCCACATCGCCTATCACTTCGGCGAGGCGCGTGTGCTCGCTTGCGGCGACACGCTGTTCTCGCTTGGCTGCGGGCGGGTGTTCGAAGGCACGATGGCGGAGATGTTCGCGAGCCTCCGCCGCCTTGCTTCTCTGCCTGACGACACTCTGGTGCTCTGCGGCCACGAATACACGGAAGCCAATGCGCGCTTTGCTTGCTATGTCGATCCCGACAACGAGGCGCTCGCTGCGCGGGCGGAAGAGGTGCGAAGGCTGCGCGCGGAAGGGCGGCCCACGCTTCCCGTCACGCTCGGTCTCGAGAAAGCGACCAACCCCTTCCTGCGCGCGCGCGACGAAGCCGAGTTCGCCCGCCTGAGGTCAAAGAAGGATTCGTTCCGCTGACGTGCGATCCGCTCCATCTCCTCGATGCCGCGACGAGGGCCGAGGTGGTGATCGAACTCTCGGCCTCACGCCGCATTCCCCGGGCGGGTAGTTCCGCGAAACCTGGCGGGATATGCCAGCGGACGGGTCGCGTGGCTCGAGCACGGCGATCCTTGATCTCCTGAAGGGCGAGGAGCACTCGCACTGGCATGGGGTGGACGCGACCGAACTCTGGCACTGGTACGGCGGGGCTCCGCTCGTGCTCACCCTCTCGCCAGACGGGCACGACGCCGAGGCGCAGCTTCTCGGGCCGGATCTTGGCGCCAATCAGTCGCCGCAGCGGATCGTGCCGGCGCTGTGGTGGCAGACGGCCGCCTCTTTGGGACGGAGGACCCTGGTTGGCTGCACGGTAAGCCCCGCCTTCAGCTTCGCGGGCTTCGAGCTTGCCCCTGCCGACTGGCGCCCAACGCCGCGGCCATCCTGCGGTGGCGCGCGTCAACCGTCGAGGGGGACGCGATAGGCCTCGGCGAGCAAGTTCGTTTCGCAGGCCTGGGCGACGATGGCGAGGAGTTCGGCATACATCTCCTCCGTCATGCCCGCCTTGCGCGCCGCCCGCTCGTGGCTTGCCACACAATACGCGCAGCCATTGGCGAGCGAGACGGCGAGATAGAGCATCTCCTTCGTACGCGCATCGATCGCACCTGGCGCCATCACCTCTTTTAGCGTGGCCCAGGTGCGGCGCAGCGTGTCGGGGTGCCGGGCAAGCGCCTTCCAGAAGTTATTGACGTCCGGAACGTTCCGAGTGCGCTTGATGTCGTCGTACACCGCGCGCACTTCGGGGCTCGCTTCCTCGTATTCAATGAGGCGCGCGAAAGCGGCAGGGCCACTCATGCCATGTACTGCCCACCGTTGGCGGACAACGTCGTCCCCGTGATGAACGAGGCTTCGTCGGCAGTAAGGAAGGCCACACAGCGCGCGATCTCCTCCACCGTGCCGAGCCGGCCGACGGGGATGCGGGCGATGATTTTCTCCAGCACGTCAGGGGCAACTGCACGCACCATGTCGGTGTCGATGTAGCCGGGGGCGACCGCATTCACCGTAATACCGTTGCGCGCCCCTTCCTGCGCCAGCGCCTTGGTGAAGCCGATCATTCCTGCTTTCGCCGCCGAGTAGTTGACCTGACCGAACTGGCCGGCGAGCCCGTTGACGGAGGAGATGTTGACGATGCGCCCGAACTTGCGCGCGTTCATGCCATCCCAGGTGAGCTTGCAGAGGTTGAAGCAGGAGCCGAGGTTGGTGTTGATGACAGCATCCCACATTTCGCGCGTCATGCGGCGCAAGGTTGCGTCGCGGGTGATTCCGGCGTTGTTGACCAGGATCTCGATCGGGCCGACCTCCGCCTCGATTCGTTTTACCGCCTCCTCGCAGGCGGCGAAGTCGGCGGCGTCGAACTTGTAGACCTTGCAGCCCGTCTCGGCAGCGAAGGCTTGGGCGGCGGCATCGTTGCCGGCGTAGGAGGCGACGACGGTGCGCCCCTGAGCCATCAGCGCTTTGCAGATGCCAGCGCCGATGCCGCGGGTGCCGCCAGTAACGAGAGCCACACGTGCCATGGATAACGTTTCCCCTCGTTCATGGTGTTCGACGGCGCGCCGGACCGCGCCCCGCACCTCCCTTGCCCCGCCGGCCGCCGCACCGCAAGCCCTGAACCCGCTCTGGACGGGCAATGGCGCCGTCGCTACATGCCGGGCATGATTTGGCGGAGTGCTTTGCTCAAGGTTCTCGCCGCCGTGGTGCTTATCACCGCGGCCGGAATGCCGCTCCGCGCCCCGTCCTCCGCTGCGCCCGGCGGCGATGTGTGGCTGGTCGAGCTCTGCACCCTGACGGGAAAGGTGACCATCGCGGTCGGACCAGACGGGCAGCCTCTGGACCCGCCGAAGCACGAGGATCACGCCGCCTTACCCTGCCTCCTTTGCGCCGCCTTGCCGGGGGCTGAACTTCCTCCCGCCCCGGCGCTGCCGAGCCTCGATTGGCTTGTCGTACCGCGCGACCTGACGCGGGGCGATGCATCCCCGCGCGCCCCTCCTCTCCTCGCGGCCGAAGACCACCCGCCGACCGCCCCGCCCGCGACGGTTTGACCGGACACAGCGCGCCGTCCCGGCGGCGCAACACTCTGCAGGCCAACGTTTCGAGGGGAGATCCCTGATGACCCGTCTGTTCCCGGGCGCGGCTCTGGCCGCCGCCCTTCTCAGCGGCACGGCTTCGGCCACACCGCCCGCCGACACCATCCTGTTCGTCTCCGCCCGCGACGCCCTCGTCGCCTACGATTCGGCGACGGGAGAGGAAAAGGCCCGATTCGCTACCCCAGGCCTGTCCGCAGACATGCTGATCACGCCCGAGGGGCTGGTTGTGCTCAACCACCGCGACGCCAACCAGGTGGTGATGGTGGATGCGCGCAGCCTGCGCGAGGTCGGCCGCATTCCGTCTTCGTCCCTCGGCGGCACGCGGCCCGTGCACATGTACCTCGCACCGCAAAGGCCCGATGGGCGTCGCCTCGTCGTTGTCGCCAACGACGGCAACGCGCAGCGCCCGACTCGCGCGGACAACTCGGCGCTGATCATCGATGCGACCGACCCTGCGGCCCCTCGAGTCGCAGGCGAGGTGCAGCTCGGCATCGGGCATCACAAGCTCGCCTTCTCGCGCGATGGTTTGCGCTTCTCCGCCTCCAACATCGCCGACTGCGAGGAGGTGGTGGGGGTCTACGACATCACCGATCCGGCGAAGGCCACTCGCTTGCTGGCGGTGACGGGGCCCGATCTCGGGCTTGACGGGCGCGACGGCCGGCCGGCTTGCGACCCGACGGGGCGGCAGGGGCGCCGGCCCGCGCCGCATGGCGCGGCAACCCTCGCCGCTTCCGGCCTGCACGCGCACAACGCTACCGGGACAGGACAGTTCATCCTGATTGACGCTGAGGCAACGCCGCCGCGGCTTGCCGCTGTGCTGCAGACGAAAGGCGGATCGGGCGGCGCCTCGATCGCCGTCCATCCCGGTGGGCGTTTCGCTTATGGGCCGCAAAACACGCCGCGGGAGGGCGGGCAGGGGGATCGTGCCGGCGCGCCCTGCCAGATCGGCCAGCTCGCGGTGATGGACGGGGTGGAGAAGCGCCTCGCTGCCGAAATCCCCATCCTCTACGACGTGGGCTGCACCGCCCTGCCGGCCTCAGCCGCCGGTGCTCGCCCGGCCTACGCCTTCGTCACGCCGGACGGGTCGACGCTTGCTGTCACGGTCGGCACGCTGAACGCGGCCGAGCCCGGCCGGGCTGAGATGCTCGTGCTGTTCGACCTGACGGATCCTGCCAAGCCGCGGCAGGTCGCCTCTGTCCCCGTCGGCAAGGCAGCGGGCCACCGCGACGCAGCGATCACCCGCGACGGGCGATTCCTCTTCGTCCCCGGCAATCAGGACGCCTCCGTCACGGTGGTCGATCTTGCCGCCCGCCGCGCGGTGAAGCGGCTTTCGGTGGCGGCGGAGCCGAACCGGGTCGCGGCCTGGAGCCCCACGGCCGGGCCGACCAAGGCGCCGGGTACGATCGTGGTCGCAGGCCGCTGAGGGAGGGGGCGATGGCGCTGCGCCGGGTGCTCATCGGCGCCGGGCTGGCCGGGGCGCTCATCGCCCCGGCTCTCGCCTGCGACCCCGAGGAGATGAACGCCCAGCTCACCCAGGTCTGCGAGGCTGCGTTGGCTGAAACCGCGCCGGCTACTGAGGCCGTCCTGCCGCACGCAACCGCGGGGGAGCGTATCCGCCTTGAACGGAGCCTCGCGCGCGCGGTCGAGGCCTGCGCGACCGGCGACCCCGGCCTTGGGGTGCAGGAGGCGGCACGGCTTGCCCGCCTGGTCGGTCGGATCGAGGCACGGGCAGGTGTGACCGAACCGATCTGGCAACATGAGGAGCATGTCGATCGATGAAACGCATCGCACGTGCCGTTCCCTTCGCGGTGGCGGGGTTTATGCTGACCCCGTTCCTGCTTTGGGCCGGGTTCTGGTTTTCTGGGGTAAAGGGGGTGAAGTCCGGTTTCGACGGTCCGGAAGCTGTCGTTCTCCTGCTCTCTTCTCTGCCTTTGGCCGGCCTGTTTTGGATCCGCAACCTCCGCGAGATGGGAGACGGAATCGCCTCGCCCTCGCGGCTTCGTCTGGCGCGTTTTCTCACCATCGCACTGCCGGGGGCGATCGCGCTGATCGGCGTGATTGGCTTGGTCTGGATGGCCTCGCTCGATCGCCCCGCGGTGTCGATCGCGCTCGTCGGGCTTGCAGTCGGCGCCGTCGCTGTCCTCGGCTGGCGGGCGGCTTCGCCGGAGGGCGAGCGCGCCTCGGGCCGGGCGGTGCGCGGCGAGGGCTGGAGTGCCGAACACATCCTGCTCTTTCTCTTCAACGTGGCGATGGTGCTGGCTCTCGCCGCCATTCTCTGGACTCCGGCGGTGTTGTTCTACGCCGCCCTCGCCCTTGTCCCGATCGTGTTCGGCGCGATCCTCATCATCGCCAATCAGGGCGACGCGTCGTGACGCTCTGGCAGCGGCTTGGGGTCGGCCTCGCCACGGCCGCGGTCGCGGGGGCGGCGGCATGGTTTTTCATTCCCGCTTGGCTTGGCCCGCCGCGGAGCGAGCCAGTCCAGGTGGCGCTGCCCGCCGGAATCACTCTGGGCGGGCCCTTCTCGCTCATCGACGAGACCGGGGCGCGGGTAACGAACGAGACGTTCCGCGGCCGCTTTATGCTGATCTACTTCGGCTTCACCTACTGCCCAGACGTTTGTCCGACCGAGCTTGCCAAGATGGCAGCGGCGCTCGACCTCCTTGGCGACGCGGCGGAGGAGGTCGTGCCGATCCTTATTACCGTCGACCCCGAGCGCGACACGCCGGCCGCACTCGCCCAGTATACGGATTTGTTCCACCCCCGGCTCATAGGGCTGACCGGAACGGAAGCCGAGATCGCCGCTGCGGCTCGTGCCTATCGCGCCTACTACGCCAAGGTGCGCACGGGCCAGGCCCCTGACGAGTATACGATGGACCACTCGGCTTTCATCTACCTGATGGGGCGGCGGGGCGAGTTCGTAGCCCTGTTCAACCCCGAGACCACCCCGGAGCAAATGGCGGAGGCGATGCGACGCGCCATCTCCGCCTCGCCCCGCGTTTCGAAGATGCAACCACAAGGAGGACGCACATGATCACACGTCGTTTCGTTTTCGGGGCAGTGGCCGTCCTTGCCCTGACCCCGCTTGCGTTGGCCGCGCAAGACAAGGTCGAGATCGTCGAGCCCTGGGCGCGCGCTGCACTCGCTGGCCGCAACAGCGCAGCCTACATGACCATCGTCAACCACACGGGCGAAAAGGACGAGCTTATTTCCGCCGCCACCCCCGTTGCGCGCGTGGTCGAACTCCACACGCACATGATGGAAGGCGGCGTGATGCGCATGCGGCCTGTGCAGGCGATTGAGGTAAACGTGGGCGAACCGGCCGTGCTGCGGCCGGGAGGGCTGCACGTCATGCTGATCAACCTCACGCGAGACCTGAAGGCAGGGGAAACAATTCCACTCACGCTCCGTTTCCGCAACGCCGGCGAACGGACAATCGAGGTGCCGGTGCAGGCGGCAGGGGCCATGGGGCCGGCCGGCCACGGGCATGGGCATGGGCATGGGCATGGCCACGGGCATGGCCACGGCCCCCGCAACTAAGGCGGGAGAACGCGCCTTGCTTGCCTGATCACGGCGGCAAACGCGACACCGCTCGCAGCATCACGTGCCGAGGATACGCCCTGGCTATTCGTTACCCTGGCCACGGAAGACGTCTTGGCCGCCTCCAAGGCCATCTTCTTCGCCGATCGGCACATCTGGAGGGCGGGCCATAAGCCCGTCACCATCTCGCTCAACATCAGGGCGGTGTCACTCGCGAACAAACGTCGTGCTCCGGCGCGGCTGAACCCGGAGACGCCGGACATCCACAGCATGCTGCGTGGCTTCATCGCCGATGGCGGGACGGTGGTAGCCTGCTTGGCGTGTTCGCGCGTGGCCGGGCTGACCACGGACGACCTGATTGAGGGGTGGCGATGGGCAGCCCAGATGGGGTGCTGCCCGCGTTGATGAGGCCGACCATCAAGACCTAGACCTGGCAGCGACGAGAAGGCCAACTGGGGAGGGTCTCTTCAAGAGGTGGGGGCGCCGGAGGGCGCCCCCATTCTCATGTCGGTTGCGCGACCGGTGCGGGCCGAGAAGGCTCAGTCGCGCTCGACGCACATCGCAATCCCCATGCCGCCGCCGATGCAGAGCGTCGCGAGGCCCTTCTTCGCGCCGCGGCGCTGCATCTCGTACAGCAGCGTGGTCAGAATCCGCGCCCCGGAAGCGCCGATTGGGTGGCCGAGCGCGATCGCGCCGCCGTTCACGTTCACCTTCGCCGTGTCCCAACCCATCTCTTTGTTGACAGAGATCGCTTGGGCGGCAAAGGCCTCGTTGGCTTCGATCAAATCGAGATCAGCCACCGTCCAGCCAGCCTTGGCAAGGGCGGCGCGCGAGGCAGGGATGGGCCCTGTGCCCATGATCGCTGGATCCACCCCCGCAGTGGCCCAGGCGACGATGCGCGCGAGCGGCGTAAGACCCCGCCGTGCGGCCTCCTCGGCGGTCATCAGCACCACCGCGGCCGCGCCGTCGTTGATGCCTGAGGCATTGCCGGCGGTGACAGAACCCTCTTTGCTGAAGGCCGGGCGCAGCTTGGCCAGAGCCTCGATCGTGGTGTCAGGCCTCGGATATTCGTCCTGCTCCACCACCACCACCTCGCCCTTGCGGCCCTTCACCGTGACGGGGACGATCTCGTCCTTAAATCGCCCCGCTGCGATCGCTTCGCCTGCCTTGCGCTGGGAGTGGTAGGCGAATTCGTCCTGCTCTGCGCGGGTGATCTGATACTTCTGCGCAACGTTCTCCGCGGTCACCCCCATATGGTAGCCGTGGAACGCGTCCCACAGCCCATCCTTCAACATAGTGTCGAGGAGGGGAAGGTCGCCCATCTTCTGCCCTGCGCGCAGGTTTGCGCAGTGCGGCGCCTGGGTCATGCTCTCTTGCCCTCCGGCGACAACAATCTTCGCATCGCCCTGCCGGATAGCCTGGAAACCCAGCGCCACCGACCGCAGGCCAGACCCGCAGAGCTGATTGATTCCGAAGGCGGTCTTCTCGTGCGGGATCCCGGCCGCCATCGCCGCCTGACGGGCGGGGTTTTGTCCCGCGCCAGCGGCGAGGATCTGGCCCATCACCACCTCGTCCACCTCCTCGGGTGCGACCTTGGCGCGGTCAAGCGCGCCTTTGATCGCAACCGCGCCGAGTTCGTGAGCGGGAAGCGAGGCGAACGCCCCATTGAAATTGCCGATCGGCGTGCGAGCGGCGGCGGCGATGACGACCTCGGTCATGACGGCTCTCCTCCGAAGAATCTCATTGTTCGCCTTCTTGCCATGGTGCAGTGCCGAAAGAAACCGACAAGACAGGCGGCCTGCCCCGTTAGAGCGCGCAGAGCCAAGCGGCGAGAGGGCGCCAAAGCGCCGTTTCGGCGCTCGACCCTGCCACCATGCCGATGTGGCCGGCGGCCGGTTCGTGCACCAAAGCGCGGGGAAGCAGCGCGGCGAGGGGGCGGGCGGCTTCGGGCGGCACGATGCGATCCCGGGAGGGGATGGCGACAAAAGAGGGGGCAGCGATGACGCGGGGATCAACCGCAAGCCCAGCCACCCGCCATGCCCCACGCGCGGGGTCGTTCCTTCCGTACCAAGCAGTGAGACACTCCCGCGCCACCGGCGCAGCAAGCGGCACCCCGTCGTTCAACCAATCCTCCAGAGCGACAAACAGCCTCGCCCGCGGTGACGCGGGGTCGAGCCGGGCGAAGGCGCGATACTTGGCAGCCACCCCGAAGGGGTCGAGCAGAGCGAACAGCGTCTGCAAGACGTCGACCGGTAGTGCGTCGTGCAGCGCGAACAGGGGCTCGAACAGGGGGACGAGGGAGGCGAGGAAGCGGGCGCGATCCGGGCCGCCGGCGTGGAAGTCCCACGGGGTGGCAAGGAGGGCCAGCGCCCGTACGAGGTCGGTGCGGCGTTGCGCGGCGGCGAGCGCAAGCAAGCCGCCCATGCAGTACCCAACAAGCGCGACGGGTCCGCCGGCAAGGCCCGAAGAGGCGACAAGCGCGCGTTCGAGCCGACCAGCAATGTAGTCTGTGAGGGTGAAGCCGCGCTCGGCGTCCCCTGGCCAGCCCCAATCGAGCAGGAGGGGGCGAAACCCCTGGCTTGCGAGCCAGCGCAACATCGAGCCCCCCTCCATCAGGTCGAGCACATGGGCGCGATTGACCAGAGAGGGGATGACAAGGAGGGCAGGCCTCGACGCCGGTGTGGGCGCTGTCGCGCCGTAGTCGAGCAGGCGGGAGTTGCCCTCGGCCCAGAGCACGGGCGGATCCTCGAGCCGACGCTGCCAGGGATGGCGGCGATAGGCAGCGATGCCAGCGATCAGGGCCCGGTCGTCCTCGTTTAGCGCACGGAAGGCGGCGAGGGCGAGATCGGTCGGGTCGTGGCCGCTAGCCGTCAGCCGGCTTGCGAAGTTGGCGAGACGCGGGTCGTCCGGCGCGAGGATTGGGCCGAGGAACGGCTTCCAGGGCAGCGAGGCGGCGTTCGATCGAGTCGAGCCGGGCGAGGATGGCGGCGAGGAGAGGCTCAGCGCCGCCGGCAACGCCGTTCGCCTCAGCGCCGCGAGCATCAGGTGCAGAACGAGGGGGCGCGGGCCCCGTCGTCTCAGCGGGCCTGGCGAAGAACGGCTCATCCTCAGCGTGGGCCCATGATGCGGCGCGCAGCCCCACGGAGGCGAAGCCGGCCCAGAGCGAGAGCAGCCTGATCCACAGCTCCTGCGCCTCGCGGTCTGTCACCAAGGCGGAGAGTTCGCTCTGCCAGAGCGTGATCCAGTCGCGCGCAAGGCTGTCGAGATCCTCGGGCCTTGATCCGTCCATGCTGGCCTTCCATGTCGCGGGCGGATCCTAGTCCGTTCACCGGTGCGAAGGAACGACCGCAGCAGCGAGGGGGTAAGGTGGCGTTGCGGGCTGTGCCCTGGGTTAGGGGGATGCTAGGCTACCACGCAAGACCGGGTCTTGAGGAAAGATGTCCGCCATGGCCGAAGCGCGCCGCATGATGGAGACCGAGCCACCAGCGGGCGAGCCGCCCGCCGGCTCCGGCCCCGTGGTGGTCAAGAAATACGCCAATCGCCGCCTCTACAACACGGAGGCCTCTTCCTACGTCACCCTCGACCATCTTGCGCAAATGGTGAAAGAGGGGCGCGAGTTCGTCGTCTACGACGCCAAGAGTGGAGAGGACATCACCCGCCAGGTGCTGACGCAGATTATTGTCGAGGAAGAGGGCAAGGGACGCAACCTGCTGCCGATTAGCTTCCTCCGCCAACTGATCAGCTTCTACGATGACAGCTTGCAAGTGCTGGTGCCGCGCTACCTCGAAATGATGATGGGGGCCTTCGCGCGGCAACAGGAGCAGATGCGGCGGGCGATGCAGCAGACGATGGAGGGGCTGTTCCCCTTCACGATGGAGGAGGTCGGGCGGCAGAACGCGGCGATCCTGGAACGCGCCTTTGCGTGGTTTACGCCTTTCTATCGCCCTGCAGCACGGGCGGCGGAGGAGGGTGACGATCGCGAGGCCGAGCTCGCGCGGCTGCGTGAGGAGGTGCAGCGCCTGAAGGCGGCGCTGGCGTCTGTCGAGAAGGAGCGGGCGAAAAGCTGAGCCTGGCCCGGCAGCGGGCCGAGCCGCGCCCGCCACGCTCACACCCCAGGGCGGGGCCGAGGTGCTGGAACGGGTTACACGCCCGACCAAAGCCGTCTTCGCGCGGGCTGATCGCGAGCTGGTTGAGATCGTGAGCGATGAAGGGGGCGTTGATGAAAACGTCCCAGGACGGACCTCCTCGCTTCTACCGCGCGGGGCTCGACATCACGCGTCAAGCGATGCCGTAGGGCAGGAGCGCGTCGGGGGTGAGGGGGCGCATGTCGACGATGTCGTCAGAGGAGGCGGTCTCCTTGGCCACACTGGCGATGTGCGATCGGCCCCTGGGCAGAGTGGCGCGGGTCGAAGTGCCGCGCGCAGGTGCAAGATCTTCCTCGAAGGTCCATGGCGGGGCGTGGGCGGTGAAGACGCTGCCGTCGTGACAGCGCACACCCGGGCGGGCGCGGAAGATGCTGCGTGTGCTGTCGGCCGGATCCCCTCGCTGAGCAGTGCCGAGATTGGGCACGGGTCGCGAGGGGGCATCGCGGCGCGAGAGGTTCGAGACCATTCGCCTATCGCACACCGTGTCGCCGATGCAACGCTGGCCTTCGCCGCCCTGGTCGGTGTGGCCGATGGGTAGCCGCCTTGAGGCGGCGGCCATGCTGATGCGCAGCGTACTGCCAGGTCCTGAGGCGACCACGAGGTCGAGGCCGGGCAAGGGCGCGACCGTGCCGAGGGCGGCGGCCGGGGCGGCGGCGAAAAACCGCCGAAGTTAAGCATGCCGGAGCTCCCCTGGTGCTTCGCAGGGGGGCGGCCACACCTTTTGCCACGCCCGGCGCGGAGGATCAGGCAGAGACCAAGCGAGGGGCGAGGGAGAGAAGGTCGGCTGGGTGGTCGGCGATGGCGTCCGCCCCGTCTGCCATGGCGCGCGTGCCATACCCCCAGGTGGCGAAGACGACGGGGAGTTTGGCGCCCTTAGCGGCTTCGACGTCGTTGCGGTGATCGCCGACCATCAGCGCCGACTCGGGCGCGCCGCCTGCCGCCTC
>CALLUO010000076.1 GCA_938010425.1 uncultured Elioraea sp. | reverse complement strand
CACACGGTTCGGATCGACGTTATGGCGAGACACGAGGTGGTCGGCGACAAACCGCGAGATCGCGATCACCCGCTCGCCCGAAGCCATCACCGCGTTGTACAGGCGCTTGCCGGGAAACCCCTCGCCATAGACGCCGTGATAGGTGGTGACCCAGCGCGTGCCCGCCCGCCGTGCGGCGAGTCGCGCGCTCCAGGCCGGGGCACGGGAGCGCGCGTGCACGATGGCGACGCGCTCGCGGCGGATCAGGTCGGCCAGCTGCGCCGCATTGCGCCAGAGCGAGAAAGGGTCTTTGGCGTGGAGCGGCAGCGCGACATGGCGGGCACCGACCGCCTCGAGCTCCGGCACCAGACGCCCTCCGGCAGACGCGACCAGGGCCCTAAACCCCGCGCGCACCAGCGCCTCCGCGACCTCGAGCGTACCGCGCTCCACCCCGCCCGAGTCGAGCGCGGGAAGAACCTGAAGCACGGTCGGAGGGTCGGAAGCCACGGGTGGTCGTGCTAGCAGCAGCCCGTCAGGACGGTGGCGGATTGGGGCGTGCGATGGAGGAGAATGGGCGGATCGAGGGCCCAAACGGCGCGATCGCCTGGCGCAGGCGCCGCGGCAAGGGCCCGGGCGTGGTGTTCCTCGGCGGCTACGCCTCGGACATGACAGGCACCAAAGCCTCCTTTCTCGATGCGTGGTGCGCGACTCGCGGCTGGGCTTACCTCCGCTTCGACTATACGGGGCACGGCGCTTCCGCTGGCCGGTTCGAGGATGGCACGATTGGGACATGGGCGGAGGATGCGCTTGCTGCCATCGATGGCCTCAGCGAGGGGCCGCAGCTGTTGGTCGGCTCCTCCATGGGGGGCTGGATCATGCTCGAGGTCGCGCTTGCCCGACCGGACCGGGTGGCCGCCCTGGTCGGCATCGCCGCCGCGCCCGACTTCACAGAGGATCTCCTCTGGGCGCGCTGGGACGAGGCAACGCGCGCGCGGCTTTTCGACGAGGGGCGGGTCGTCGAACCCTCCGCGGACGACCCTGCTGGCCTTGTCTTTACCCGCTCCCTGATCGAGGACGGGCGGCGAAGGCTTCGCCTGCGCGGCGAGATTCCCTTCACAGGCCCAGTTCGCCTGTTGCATGGCCAAAACGATGCCGCCGTGCCATGGCAGACGAGCCTTAGGCTGGCGGCGTGCCTCGCTTCGACAGATGTGCAGGTGAGTTTGATCAAGGATGGCGATCATCGCCTGTCACGCCCGGCCGACCTCGCGCTCCTCGCCAGCACCCTCACGCTTCTCCTCGGCGAGGATGGCGGCGAGCCCTTCGCGGTATGATGGGTAGCGTGGCGCCCAGCCCGTTGCGCTTTTGGTGAGGGCGTTCGCCACCCGCCTGTTCTCGCTCCAAAAGCCAAGCGCCATTGGGCCCATGGTGCGCGCGGCCTCGGCGAAGGGGACCTCAGGTGGGGCAGCGATGCCGAGCAGGCGTGCCGCTTCGGCCACCACCTCGGCCTGGAGAGCGGGTTCGTCGTCCACCCCGTGCAGGACGCGCGCGCGCCCCACCTCGCCAGGGCGGGCGGCGGCGGCAAGCACAAGCCCCGCGATGTCGGCGACGTGGATGCGGTTGAAGGCATGGTCGGGCTTGACGATGCGCCGCGCCCTCCCGGCGCGCAGGTCATCGAACGGAGACCGCCCTGGCCCGTAGATTCCGCCAAGCCGGATCAGGTCGAGCGCGGTGCGGCGGCGGGCGGCGAACGTCTCCCAGGCTTCCTCGGCGGCGCGGCGGGCGAGGCTTTGCGGCTTGGCGGGTGCTGGCTCATCGGTCTCCGTCACCCACGCCCCGCCGCGATCGCCATAGACGCCGATGGTGGAGAGATAGCCGATCCAGCGGAGCTTGGGGGCCTCGGCCAGCGTTTGCCCATGCGCGGCGAGCACCGGGTCGCCAGCCTCTGCAGGTGCGGCGGTGAAAACGATGTGGGTGGCGTCGGCGACCGCCGCCCTCGGGTCGGTGAACGGCACCACTGCGAAGCGCGGCCCATCGCGCGGGCTTCTGCTCACCGCGACCACGCGCCAGCCCGCCTCCTGGGCAGCCTGGGCAATCGCCCGTCCTGAGTAGCCGAGGCCGAAGACGACAAGAGCGCGCTCCATCCCGTGTTGCGCTAGCATGCGGCGGCTTTTGCTGCGAGGGTCTCTGCCCTGAACGTCGTTCGCTGGGTTCTGATTTTGCTGCCGCTTGCCGCCATCGTCGCTGCCACACTGTGGTGGCACAGCCCACCCGGCGCCGCCCCGCGCCCCGGCGAGCAGGCCTTGCCAACACCCTCCGCCCTGCCGGTAGAGCCAGAGACAGCAGCCCGCATGGCCGCTGTCACGGCCTCGAGGGCGGATCTCGCCTACGACCGGTGCCTTGCTCTTGCCATGCTGGCCCCGCGCGAAGCGCTGGCGGAGGCGCGGCGGTGGCGGGCTGAGGGCGGGGGAGATGCTGCGCGGCACTGCGAGGCGGTGGCGCTGATCGAGCTCGACGACACCGAGGCGGCGGCGGAGATCCTGGAGGCCTTGGGGGCGCATGCGGAGGCCCCGGCGGATGCGCGCGCTGCGCTGCTTGCCCACGCGACCCGGCTTTGGCTTTCGCTTGACCGTCCCGACCGCGCCCAGGTGGCGGCCACGCGCGGCCTTGCCGCCCGGCCTGATGATGCCGACCTTTTGATCGACCGCGCCATCGCCGCCGCCGCACTCGGGCAGTGGCGCGAGGCGATTGAGGACCTGTCGCGGCTGCTCGCGCGCGACCCGGACCGCAGCGAGGCGTTGATTCTTCGCGCCTCCGCCTGGCGCCAGAGCGGGGAGGTGCGGCGCGCGGCGGCTGATCTTGCCCGTGTGTTGCTGCGCGAGCCGGAGAACGCTGAGGCCCTGCTCGAGCGCGCCCTCCTCTCTCGCGATATGGGCGACCTCGCCGCTGCCCGGCGCGATCTCGAACGTGTGCTCGCTCTCGCTCCAGACCAGGCCTTGGCTGGGATGGCCCGCGACCATCTCGCCGCGCTAGAGGCGAGCGCAGGCCCACGCTGACGGAAAGGGCTCAGAAGTCGAGATCGGCGTAGTGCGCGGGCGGGCGCACGCCGGGCACGCGGTCGGCCAGAAGCGGGCGAAAGGACGGGCGCGACTTGATGCGCGCATACCATTCCTTTGCCCCCGGCGCGGCCGACCAGTCGATCTCGCCTGCAAAATCAAGCACCGAAAGGTGGGCGGCGGCGGCGAGATCGGCGACCGAGAGCGCATCCCCCGCCAGCCAGCGTCTTTGTTCGGCGATCTCCGCAAGATAGGCGAGGTGCGTGCGCAGGTTCGCATACCCGGTGCGGATCGCGCTCGCATCCGGCACACCATCGCCGATCAGCCGCTTCATCACCTTCTCGACCAGGAGCTTATCCGTTACCTCGCGCGTGAACTTGCCGTCGAACCAGGCGACCAGGCGCCGGCACTCCACACGCTCTGCCACGGTCGTGCCGAGGAGGGGCACCTCGCGATAGGTCTCCTCCAGGTATTCCGTGATCACCACGCTGTCGGGGATGACGAGCCCGTTCTCCTCGACCAGCACCGGCACCTCGCCAGCGGGGTTGAGGGTGAGGAACTCGGCCCTCCTCTCCCACACTTTTTCCTCGCGCAGTTCAAAAGGCAGCCGCTTTTCGGCCAGAACCAAGCGAACCTTGCGCGAGAAGGGCGAGAGCGGGAAGTGGTACAAAACGCGCATACGACGGTGCCTAACACGCGGGTGCCGATCGCGGAACCGCGGCGCGTTTTAGCGCAGGGCGATCTCGCGCGCGCGGCAGCTGTCGACGCGGCGCCGCTCCAGCACCGAAGTGTCTTCGAACACGGCGCGGAGATCGATCTCACAGCCCGCCTCCCGCGGCAGGAGGACGACGACGGATCGCCCCACTGGCAGCACATCATCACCGAGCCGATCCGCCCCCCATACGCGCTCCGTTGAAGGCGAGACGAAGAGCTGGAGCATGGTGCGTGCCGAACGGTTGACCACTGTCACAGCGCGCTCAGCCGCCCCTACGGTGCGATCAGGCGGCACTGAACCACGGCTGAACGAGACCTCGGCCACGGCGCAAATATTCACTCGGCGCCGTTCCTCGGCCAATCCGTCAGCGTAAACCACCTTGATGTCGTAAAGGCAGCGCCCGTCGCGTGGCGGCCGGACGGGAAACCGTTCGCCAGGCGCCAGAACATGCTCGCCGAGCCAATCCTGCCCCCACTCGTCGCGATCGACAGGCGAGGCGTAGAGCCGGTCGATTCGCGTCGCGGAGCGGTTGGCAAGCCAAAAATCGGGGTTTGGCTGTGCGGCGAGGCCAGAAGGCACCAACAGGGCGGTGGCTGCTCGAACGACGCTCTTCCACAACGCCCGCATTAGCGTGGATAGAGAATGGTTACCGATCGATCGGCCTCGTTCTCGGCGCGATCGACACGCGCCCCCCACGCCGCGCCCTGGACCTGCGCGCCAATCAGCGGGCGTGCCACCCCACCCGCGACCAGCGCATCCGTAACCGCCCGCACGCGCGCGGCAGCGAGGCGTTCGTTGGCCTGAGCAGATCCTGTCGGCGAAGCGCGCCCGATAAGGCAGACATGGTCTTTGCCCTGGGCGACAATCTGGCCGGCAGCGCGACGAATCGCAGCCCGCGCGCGGTCATCGAGCGCAGAGGAGCCGACCGCAAAAAATACCGTGACACTGTCGTAGCCTTGCGCTGCCGGCGAGACAGCAGCGCAGCGGTCGGCTTGCGCCATGGCGGAGAAGGGTAGAACGACCAACAGCCCAGCAAGCAGAACACGCATCTAACCGCTCTCCCTCGCAAGCCCGGAGCACACGCCTGCCCCCGCCACGCTAACACCGAAAGTAGTGCGAGACCCGTGTCCTGGTCTAGCGTCGATGGCAGAAGCGAAAGAGGGAGAACGCCGCATGGCGCCGGAGGGGCAAGACGGCAGGCTGGGCCCGGCGGGAAACGCACGTGCTGCCTTACTCGAGGCGGCGCACGTAGAGCTCGCGCGCCGCTTGCCGCCCGGGCTGGCCGCAGAGGTGAGGTTTTTCCTCGATCTCTGGGCGGCAGGGGTGGCAGACGATGATCTCCTTGCCCGCGCCCCTCAAGACGTGGCGGGGGCGGCGCTGTCGCTTCTTGACCATGCGCGCGAGCGCAGAGCCGGTGAGGCAAAGGTGCGCTGCTTCAAGCCCCGCCCCGACCGCGACGGCTGGCGGTCGGCGCATGCGGTGGCAGAGATCGTCACCGACGACATGCCTTTCCTCGTCGACTCCGCGCTCGTTGCGTTGGCGCACGCGAACCGTGCGGTGCATCTCGTCGTCCATCCGATCGTGCCGGTGCGGCGCGATGTGGCGGGACGGCTGGTGGCTTTCGGCCCCGCAGCTGCCGAGGGGGCGGCGCGGGAGAGCATGATGCAGATCGAGTTCGCCGAACCGGCGGAGCCTGCCGGGCTGCAGGCGGTTGCCGAGGCGCTCGTGCGCAGCATGGCGGATGTGCGTCGCGCGGTGGAGGATTGGCCAGCGATGCGGGCCCGGCTGGCGCAGACGATCGCTCGGCTTGCCGAACGTGACGAACTGGCTTTCCGCATCGCGCGCGATTTCCTCGCCTGGCTCGATGAAGACAACTTCGTCTTCCTCGGCTGGCGCGGCTACGCCTTGGACGAGGCGGGGCGCGTGCGGGCTGAACAGGACGAGGCGCTTGGGCTGCTGCGCGACGGGGCTTTGCCCGTGTTTGACGTGCTGCGCGACCCGGACGCGATGCCCGAGCCGGTGCGCGCTTGGACGCTCGAGCCGGTGCCGCTCACGGTGGCGAAGGCGAACATGCGCTCCACCGTGCATCGTCCCCAGCACTGTGATGCGATCGTGCTCAAGCGCATCGATCGGTCCGATCGCGTGACTGGGGCAGACATCGTGCTCGGGCTGTTTGCCGCATCGGCCTATAATCGCAATCCGCGCTCTATCCCCTATTTGCGCGAGAAGCTTGCCGCCGTGCTCGCGCGCGCAGGCCTTGATCCCGCGACGCATGACGGCCGACGGCTCTCCAACATCCTCGAAACCTATCCGCGCGACGAGCTGTTCCAGGCCGATGTGGCGGACCTCCACCGCATCGCGCAAGGCATCCTCGCCTTGCAAGAGCGCCAGCGCGTCGCCCTCTTCCTGCGGCGCGACCGGTTTGAACGCTTCGTCTCAGCACTCGTCTTCGTGCCGCGCGATGTGATGGACACGCGGCTGCGTATTCGCCTCGGCGAAACTCTTGCCCATGCTTTCGCCGGCCGCCTCTCCGCCACCTATATCCAGATCGGCGACTCTCCGCTCGCTCGCCTCCACTACATTGTCGCGACCACGCCGGGTGCGGTGCCCGAGGTGGACGCCAAAGCGCTGGAGCGCGTGCTCGCCGAGGCCGCACGCAGCTTCTTTGACCGCTTAGCGGAGGCGTTGGCGGCCGCGGCCGGAGAGGGGGCGGCGCAAGCGAGTCTCGCCCGTTGGGGTGAGGCCTTTCCGGCAGGCTATATTGAGCGCCACAGCGCGCGCGAGGCGGTGTCAGATATGGCGCTTGCCGAAGCGGCGCTGGCGCGGGCTGGTCTTGTGCTGGCGCTGGCGAGGCCGGACGGGGCATTGCCTTCTCGCCTGCAGCTACGCCTCGCCCGACCGGACGAACCGGTTCCCCTGTCTGACATTCTGCCGCTGATCGAGTGCCTTGGCCTGCGTGCGATCGAAGAGGTGCCATTCCGCCTCACCCCCTCAGGCGCGCGCCCGGTTGTGCTGCACGAGTTCGCTCTCGAAACGGCAGACCGGTCGCCGGTCGAGGGTGAGCGGATGCCCCTCCTCGCCGCTACGCTTGAGGCGCTCCTGGATGGTCGGGCCGAGGCCGACCGCTTCAATCGCCTCGTCCTGTGCGCCGGCCTCACATGGCGTGAGGCTTGGGTGCTGCGCGCGCTCTGGCGCTGGTTGAAGCAAGTGGGGGCGCCATTCGCACAGGCTGCGGTGGAGGAGGCGGTCGTGGCCAATCCGCAGGCCGCCGCCGCGCTGATTCGTATGTTCGGGCTTCGCTTCGACCCGGAACAGCAACGGAATCCGCAGGTAGAGGCGGCGGAGGAGAAAGGGTGGCAAGCTCTCCTCGAGTCCGTTTCCGACCCAGAGCATGATCGCATCCTGTCGCGCCTTCGCCTGGCTTTTGATGCTGTGCTGCGCACCAATTTCTTTCGCGACGAAACCTCCGAGGTGCTCGCCTTCAAGCTCGACCCGGCGCGTGCAGGCGACATACCAAAGCCCTTGCCATGGCGGGAGATCTTCGTGCATGGCCCGCGCGTTGAAGGCGTGCATTTGCGCGCGGGCGCGGTCGCGCGCGGAGGAATCCGCTGGTCGGATCGGCGCGAGGATTTCCGCACTGAGATTCTCGGCCTGATGAAGGCGCAAACTTTGAAGAACACCGTCATCGTGCCGACGGGTGCGAAGGGCGGCTTCGTCGTCCGTCGCCCGGCCGCAGCTGGCAGCGAGTCGGCGCAGGATCGGGAGGCGGTCGCTCAGGAGGGAGTAGCCTGCTACCGTCTGTTTATCGGCGCGCTTCTCGATCTGACCGACAATCGCGACGGCGAGCAGATCGCACCACCCGCGCGCGTTATCTGTCGCGACGGGCCCGATCCCTACCTCGTCGCCGCCGCCGATAAGGGCACGGCCGCCTTCTCCGACATCGCGAACGCGATCGCCCTCGCGCGAGGCTTTTGGCTCGGTGATGCCTTCGCCTCAGGTGGGTCGAAGGGTTACGACCATAAGAAGCTGGGCATCACCGCCCGCGGTGCCTTCGTCTGCATCGCGCGCCACTTCCGCGAGGAAGGGATCGACATTGCGCGCGACGGGATCGATGTCGTTGGCGTGGGTGACATGTCGGGCGACGTGTTCGGCAACTTCATGCTGCTTTCGCGCGCCTTCCGCCTGCGCGCGGCTTTCGACCATCGCCACATTTTCCTCGACCCGAATCCTGATCCAGAACTGGCTTACGCTGAGCGCGAGCGCCTATTCCATCTCCCCCGTTCGGCTTGGGCCGACTACGATCCCGCCAAACTCTCGGCAGGCGGGGGCGTGTTCCAGCGCACAGCGAAGACGATTCCGCTGTCGCCCCAGGTGCGCGAAATCCTCGGGCTCGAGGCCGAACGCGCGACCCCGGAGATGGTGATCCGCGCCATTCTCGGCATGCGTTGCGATCTCCTCTACTTCGGCGGCATCGGCACCTTCATCAAGGCAAGCCACGAGGCGAACGCAGCGGTAGGAGATCGCGCCAACGACGCTATTCGTATCGATGCGCTATCATTGCGCTGTCGCGTCGTGGGCGAAGGGGCCAATCTCGCTTTGACTCAGGCCGCGCGCATCGAGGCGGCGCAGTGTGGCATCAGGGTCGATGCGGACTCTGTGCACAATTCTGCCGGCGTCGATACCTCCGACCACGAAGTGAACCTGAAGATCCTGCTCGATCAGCTGGTGCGCGCGGGCGATCTCACCGCGCAGGAGCGCGACGGCATGCTGCGCGCAGCAACCGAGGATGTCATGGCGCAGGTGCTGGCGACGAACCGCCGCCAATCTCTTGGGCTGTCGCTGGAGATGCGCGAGGGGGCGGCAGCGACGCCCGCGCATGCAGCGCTGATCGCACGGCTGGAGGCCGAGGCGGGGCTTGACCGCGCGGTTGCGGCCCTGCCCGACCCGGCTGCCCTTGCTATGCGCGGGGCCCTGACCCGGCCGGAGCTCGTGGTGTTGTTGTCGCATGCGAAACTGTGGCTGACCGAAGCCGTCCTCGCCTCCGATCTGCCCGACGATCCGGCCTTTGCGGAGGATCTCGCGGCCTATTTCCCGCCGTGCATGCGCACGCGCTTTGCCGACGCGATCGCCGCCTTTCCGCTGCGGCGGGAGCTTCTTGCTATGCTGCTGGCCAACGACCTGCTCGATCGCTTCGGGGTTGCAGCCTTTGCCCGCCTCGCCGACGGGCTTGCGCCGGCAGAAGCGGCGCGGGCGGCGCTGGTGGCGCGCGCTGCTCTTGGCCTCGATGTTCGTCGCCGCGCCTTGGAGGCGGAGGATGCCGCCGGAGTTTCGCCCAAGGTTCTCTATCCTTGCTTCGCCGCGTTGCGTCGCGCGCAGGAGGGGGCGGCGCGCTGGGTGCTGCGCAACGCTGCGTCAGGCGGCGTGGCGGAAACGGCCGGGCCGTTCCGAGGCCGGGCAGATGCGCTGCTGGCCGACCTTCTCGCCCGCGACCCCTCAGGCGAGGCGGCCGGCATGGCCTTGCCCATCCTCGCCCTCTCCGCCGCGCTTGGTCAGCCTCTGCAGCGAGTCGCCGAGACATGGTTCGCAGTCGGGTCGGCCTTCGGGATCGATGCCGTGCGTGGGGCCGCAGCTGCCATGGCCGCCGGCGACGCCTGGACCGCGCGTGCCCTCGCCGCGCTGAGCGATGACCTCCTTGCCGCACAGAGCCGACTTGTTCGGGCAAGCCTCGAGAGCGGCGGCATTGACGCTGTGCGTGCGGCTGCGGGTGCGCGCTGGCGTGCGGTGGAGACCGTGCTGGCAACCTTCGGCGCTTCGCCTTCACTCGGCCAGATCTTTGTCGCCGCACGCGCGCTCGGGGCGGTCGCGTGAGCCCACCCTTCGCCCAAGCGGATGCCTTGCGCGCGCTCTCGCCGCGGGCGCGGCGTTCGGTTCTCGCGTGGTGCCTCTACGACTTTGCCAACTCGGCTTTTCCCACCGTCATCGGCACCTTCGTCTTTCCCACCTACTTCGTGCAGGCGGTGGCGGCAGACGAAACGACGGGAACTTCGCAATGGGGTTTCGCGATGGCGGTGGCGGGGCTTCTCATCGCGATCCTGTCGCCTCCCCTGGGCGCGATTGCCGATGGCGCCGGCGGTCGCAAGCCGTGGATTGCCGCCTTCACCGTGCTCGCAATCGCGAGCTCAGCCGCTCTCTGGCTGGTCCGCCCCGACCCGTCCTTCGTGCCATTCGCTCTTGTCGTGGTGGTGATCGCCAACCTTGCGTTCGAGCTCAGCACCGTGTTCTACAACGCCATGCTCGTCGATGTCGCGCCTCCCAAAATGCGGGGGCGCGTTTCGGGCTGGGGCTGGGGCATCGGCTATTTCGGCGGGCTGATCTGTCTCGTCGCGTGCCTTGTCCTGCTGATCACACCTGACCCGCCTTTGTTGCCGCTTGATCGCGCAGCGGCAGAGCCTGTGCGGGCCACCTCGGTTCTCGTCGGGCTCTGGTATGGGCTGTTTTGCTGGCCTCTGTTTCGCTTCGTTCCCGATACGCCACGCCGGGCGAGGGTTGCTGAGGCGGTTCGGTCTGGCATGGCGGCGATCGGTCGCTTGGTGCCGGAGTTACGCCGACGCCCGGCCGTGACGCGCTTTCTCATCTCGCGCCTTTTGTACACGGACGGGCTGAACACGCTGTTCAATTTCGGGGCGATCTACGCCGCCGGCTCTTTCGGTATGGCGACTGACGAGATCATCCTCTTGGGGATCGCGATGAACGTGACGGCCGGGTTCGGCGCTTACGCCTTCGCCTTCATCGATGACCGGATCGGGCCGAAGCGGACGGTGCTGATCTCGCTCGCGTCTCTGGCGGCGATTGGCGTTGTTTTGCTGCTGGTCCGCGACAAGGCCCTGTTCTGGCTGTTCGCCTTGCCTTTGGGCGTGTTTTTCGGCCCCGCGCAGGCGGCAAGCCGCACTTTGATGAGCCGGCTCGCCCCACCCGCCCAGGCCTCGGAGTATTTCGGCCTGTTCGCCCTCTCAGGCCGTATCACCGCCTTTGCTGGGCCGGCAGCTCTCGCCTGGGCGACGGATGCGTTCGGCTCGCAGCGGGCGGGGATGGCGACGATCCTTTTGTTCCTGCTGGGCGGAGGGGCGATCCTTGCCAGCGTGCGCGAACCGCCCCCGGTCACCGTGCCGCGATCGGCGCGAGTCGATCAAGAGTAGACGTAAAGAGGGCCGATGACCATGTGGTCTTCAACCCGCTTTACCCCCGCCACCCCTTCGGCGAGCACCTTCAGGGCGCGGCGATACTCTTCCGACCCGCAGTAGCCGTAGAACTCGACCACGCCGTCCTTCACCACCACCGTGGTGTAGAAAGTCGAGGCCCAGGGCTGCTTCTTCATCTCGTTCATGATCGCGCGATAGATCCCCTCGTCCGAGGTGTCGTCGGTGGAGACGATGGGGGGCGAGACGAGGGCGCGCAGCAAGTCGGCGCGGGAGACGATGCCAACCAGCCGCCCATCGCGCGTGACGAGGACGCGGCGGATGTTCTCCTTGTCCAGGAGTTTAGCGATCTCTCCGGCGGGCGTGTCCTCGGTTACGCTCACGACGTCTGTGGTCATGATGTCGGCTGCCGTCCGCCCGTGGCTCTTCACATACTGCGCTGCCATCTTCGCCGGGTCGGCGAACAGGGATTGGAAGAAGCCCGGCGGCTCGTCGTGCCGGCCCGCGACCTGCTTGATCAAGTCGGATTCAGAGACGATGCCGAGCACCTTGCGGTCGGCATCCGTCACCGGCACGGCGCTGATGTGTCGTTCGGCAAGGAGGCGGGCGACCCCCATCACCGGCGTGTTGGGCGCCACCGTCACCACGTCGGGGGTCATCAGGTCGCGGGCTTTCATCGTTTCCTCTCGCGTGGTTCGCAGGGTTCCACAGGCCTATCCGGCCGTCGCCTCTCGCAAGGCCGTGGGTCTGTTAGCACATAAACGGAGCTTCGCCCCCGATCTATGTCAATTGACCCCGAGGCTCCCTTCCCCGCTCCGTCTCTGCTAGCGTGCCGCTGTCGCGACTCGTCCGGACGTGATGCCGTGATCGCCCGCCGAAGCCTCCTCGCCACCGCCCTCGCCACCGCTCTGCCGGTCGGTTCCGCGCGCGCAGGCTCGGGCCAAGCGGGCAACGTCTTTGTCCTCGACAGCCGCGACGCGATGGTGAGCGTGATCGACGCCGCCCGCGGCGAGATGGTCAAACGCATCCCCACCCTGCGCGAACCCCACCATCTCGTCTACACACCGGATCGTTCCGAGATCGTGCTGGGAGACGCGGTGGGCAACGAGTTCCTGTTCCTCGACCCAGCGCGGGCCGAGGCCACACGCAGCTTGCGAGTCTCCAACCCCTATCACCTGATGTTCTCGCCCGATGGGACGTGGCTGACCGTCGCCTCGCTCCGGCGCCACCAGATCGACCTTTATCGTGCGGACGGTTACGCGCTCGTCCATCGCCTCGCCGCCCCGCGCATGCCGAGCCACATCGCCTGGAGCCCCGACTCGCGGGTCACCTACGTCACTTTGCAGGGCGCCAACAGCCTGGTTGCGATCGAGGCCGAGACGGGGCGCATCCTGTGGCGCAAGGCGACGGGCGACACCCCTGCCGGCATCTTGCGCGCCGCATCGGGAGAGCTTCTCGTTGCCAACATGGGCGAGGAGACTGTCTCGGTGATCGACCCCGAAAGCGGTGAGACGATGCGCCGAGTCCGCACCGGGGCCGGTGCGCATAATATTTTTCCCGCGCCCGACGGGCGGGTGCTTTTTGTCACCAACCGCGTGGCTGGAACGATCTCTATCCTCGATGCGGGACGATACACCGTGGTCGGCGCCTACAGCGCGCCTGGCGCTCCCGATTGTCTCGACTTCTCGCCCGATGGGCGTCACCTCTGGTTTACCCAGCGGGTGGGCAACCGGGTCGGCGTGATTGAGGTCGAGACCGGGGCGCTGGTCGGGCAAATCCGGGTCGGGCGCAGTCCGCACGGCATTCTGTTCCATGCGCTGGCGTAACGCATTCGCCGCGCTCGTCGTCCTTCTCGCTCCCCTTCCCGCTGCCCCGCGCGAGGCGGGCTGCCGTGGCACGGTCCATCTCACCATCGACACTGGCTGGATGGACCAAGCCGAGCACATCGCCCAGGTGATGCGCCGGCACGGCGTGCGTGCCACGCTGTTCGTCGCCGACGAACGGACCTATCGCGGCGACACCGCTCTCTCCGACTCCTGGGCCCCGTTCTGGCGCGCGCGCGCCGCGGAGGGCCACAGCTTCGCTTCGCACACGCTGAGACACTGGTATTTCCGCGGCGACGTGGGCACCACGGGCGTGCGCTACGTGCCGTGGGGTGCGCGCGAAGGCGTGGTGCTCGATCGCGACGGGCTGTGCGCCGAGTTGCGTGCTGTTGATGACCGTCTGCGCGCGATGACGGGAAAGGGCGTGGAGCCGATCTGGCGCGCGCCCGGCGGGCGCACCACGCCGAACGCACTCGCCTTCGCCCGCTCCTGCGGGTTCGAGCATGTGGGCTGGACGGCGAATGGCTTCCTCGGCGACGAACTGCCGGCGGATCGCTATCCTAACCGCACCTTGCTCGACCGCGCTCTGCGCAGCATCCGCGACGGCGAGGTGCTGGTGATGCATTGGGGCATTCGCTCGCGCAGTGAGCCCTTCGCCCTCATCTTCGAAGATCTGATTGTGGGGTTGAAGGCGCGAGGCTTCTGTTTCGAACCACTCACGGCGCCGCCACCGCGCTTAATTGCGGAGACCAAACGATGATCGATGCCGTGGGCGAGGCGTATGTCGCGCTCAAAGAGATCATCTTCGAACACGCTGTGCTGCCGGCCCTCTATGCCTTGGGGCTGATGGCCTTCGAGGAGGCGGCGGAGGAGTGGCTCGATTTCGCTCTCCTCGGCGCTGTCACCGTGTTCGTCTCGGTCGCGGTCTGCCTGCCGCTCGAGCGCTGGCGGCCGGTGGAGGACCACGGGGCGGATCGCGGCCCGATCCGTACCGATATGACCTACACCCTTCTCTCACGCCTCGGTCTTGCCCCTCTGTTCGCTTTTGTTCTGCTTCGCCCCGTGGAGGCGGCCTGGGCAGCGGGGCTTGCGCGGCTCGGCCTCATTCCGCCCACGCTGGAGACGCTGATCCCGCCGCTGCGCGACACCCCAGTGCTCGCTTTCCTCGCTTATGTGGTCGTGCTCGACTTCGCTGAATATTGGCGACACCGGCTGCAACACCGGCTTGGCTGGTGGTGGGCGCTGCATTCGCTGCACCATGCGCAGCGGCAGATGACGTTCTGGACCGACGACCGCAACCACTTCATCGACGATCTTTTCGCAGGGCTGTGGTTCGCTTTGGTCGCGACTTTCATCGGCGTCCCGCCCGGGCAGTTCCCCTTGCTTGTCCTCCTGATACGTGTGGCCGAGAGCCTCAGCCACGCCAATGTCCGGCTCGAATTCGGCCGCATCGGGCGCTACCTCGCGGTCAGCCCGCAGTATCACCGCGTCCACCATGCGCTCGACCACGCTGAGGGGCGCCATGCCCGAGCCTGTGGCTGCAACTTCGCCGTGCTCCTGCCGGTTTGGGACGTGCTGTTCGGCACCGCCCGTTTCGGGCGGGACTATCCCGCGACCGGGGACATTTCTGGATCAGAACAATTGGCGCGGGGATCGTGGTGGGTCACACAGGTGGAAGGGGCAAAGCGCTTCGCCCGCGCGCTCGTCGGCCGAAGCTAGCTGGCTCAGGCCGGGTTTGGCTCGACATC
>CALLUO010000075.1 GCA_938010425.1 uncultured Elioraea sp. | reverse complement strand
CCGTGGCGAGGAGGATTTTGCGCATCCTGTCCATCCCTCTCTCGAGTTGCACACTATGCCGGGTTGCCCCGGCACCCATCTCTCACGCAGGGTCGCTTCACCGCTTCCCTACGCGCGGCCCCGCCCTTCCCCGCGCACCGCACGCCATGCCGCACGGTGCACATCACGGACCCAGGGGCCGGACCTCGACCCTGATCTTGCTCAAGAGGGTGCGAGCCTGTCCACGGGGTGAGGGGGGGAGAGCGTGCGTTTCAGGGCACACCGTGGCGAGGATGCAACACTGGCGCAGCCAAAGCCCCCACCGAAGCGAAGGCCACCGCCCCCGCCCGCCGCGCCGTTCGCGCCCGCCACCCGCCCGCCAGCCCGCCTAAGGCCGCCACTGGCAGCCCCGCCCGGCGTACAAGGGACGCGAATCGTACCGGCCCCAAAGCCGGTGCGCCGGGATGGGAAAGGGTGGGAAAGAGGGGGGAAAGAAGGGCGAGATCGGCGTGCAAAGCCTTCGCCCGACGCAGCGCGCGTGGCCCATGCGCGGCCACCGTCAGCAGCCCGCCACGCCGCCGCCAACACAGAGGGGGGCGCATGCCGTCCGCGAGATGAAGCCCAGCCCGGAAGCGCAGCGCGAGCCGCACATCGCGCGCGACAAGGAAGCACAAGCCCCGCGACCGGCACAGCCGCGCCAGCTGGGCCGCCAACCTCTCCCGCCCCGGCACGCCATCGTGGCGCAGCACCACCGCCGCCCAGCCAGGGCCAAAGCCCCGCACCCGCGCGGGCGGCAAACGGGCAGCAGCCGCCACGGGGTCGCCACCACGCGCGGCATCCGTCATAAGAAGAAGGCGCGGCAAGCCGGGCCGAGGCTTCAGCCGCCGCGACTCCGCCACCAAGCCCATGCCAGACACACCCCTTGTTTCAGCCGACAGTCCGATCGCCCGCGCCCTCGCTTCTGTGCGCGCCCGTATTGCCGAGGCCTGCACGCGTGCGGGGCGCGATCCTCACTCCGTCACTTTGGTTGCGGTCAGCAAAACCCACTCCAGGGAACGGGTGGAAGACGCGATCGCAGCCGGGCAGAGGGTGTTTGGTGAAAATCGGGTGCAGGAAGCCAAGGCGAAGTTCCCCGCCCTGCGCGCGGCCCATGCTGGCGTGGTTTTGCACCTGATCGGCCCGCTGCAAACGAACAAGGTGGGGGATGCGGTGGCCCTGTGCGACGTGATTGAGACACTGGATCGGCCTAAGCTGGCTGAGGTGCTGGCGAAAGAGATGGCCAAACAAGCCCGCCGCCCACAGCTTTTTCTGCAGGTGAATGTGGGGGAGGAGCCGCAGAAGGCCGGGGTGGCCAAGGCCGAAGCCGCGTCCCTGCTGCGGCTGGCGCGCGAAGGCCTCGGCCTGCCTGTGGTGGGGGCGATGTGCATCCCGCCCGTCGATCAAGACCCAGCCCCGCACTTCGCCTGGCTTGCGGCTTTCGCCCGCGACCAGGGCCTTGCGTTCCTCTCCATGGGCATGAGCGGGGATTTCGAGGTCGCGATCGCGCACGGTGCGACTCATGTGCGGGTGGGAAGCGCGATCTTCGGCGCGCGGGGCTGAGGAGCGGGCCACCGGGGCAAGCGCGGAGGGGCGGAATAGTTGGCGGGCCTTGCCCAAGGAAAAGGCCGACGCGCTCTGGTCTCTCGCACCCTTACGTGATCTTCAGGTTCTGCAGCGCTTCCTCGAGTTCCTGGAACGAGGGCATGTGCTCGGTGGGTGCCATCTTCCGCCCCGTCTCCACCGCGACCTGCGGCGCGTTGCCGTGCAGATGGGCGACGAGCACAGCACGGATCACCTCGTAATACTTCATCTCCTCCTCGACCACACCGGCAAGGCGGGATGACAGCGGCCCCATCAAACCGTAGGCCAACAGAACACCGAGGAAGGTGCCGACAAGGGCAGAGCCAATCATCTTGCCGAGCACGGGTGGGGGTTCGGTGATGGAGGCCATGGTTTTGATCACGCCCATAACGGCAGCAACAATCCCCAGGGCGGGGAGGGCATCTGCCACTTTTTGCAGGGCGTGCGCAGGGTGCAACTCTTCAGTCAGCATTTTCTTCAGTTCGCGCGCGAACACGTCCTCGATTTGGTGCGGGTCGTCTGCGTTCATGCCCACCATGCGCAGATAGTCGCAGATGAGGGTGACCGCGTGATGGTCGGCCGCGATTTTTGGGAACTTGTTGAACGCCGCACTCTCCTGCGGCTTTTCGATGTGTGGCTCAAGCGCCATCGACCCTTTGGTGCTGGCGAGACGAACGAGGTAGTAAAGAAGGCTCAACAGGTCGATGTAATCGGCTTTCTTAAAGCGCCCCCCCTTGAGGATCTTGCCGAAGCCGGCAAGCACGTGCTTCATGCCGTGTGCCGAGTTGGCCATCACCAGCGTACCGACAGCGGAACCGCCGATGATCATCAGCTCGAAAGGCAAGGCAGCGAGGATGATGCCGATCTTGCCTCCGGCGAGGATATAGCCGCCGAAGACGCACATCAGCACGACGACGAAGCCGACGATTGTCAGCATCGGGCCTTCTCCGGGTCACGACGTGCGAAGTGCCGCTCGACCATGACGCTCAGCGGTTGCTTCGAAACCGAACAGGCGGGTGAGGGCAGACGGCGCCTGCGCGGTGCATGATGATGGGAACGATGCCGCTTGAGGCTTCGGCCAACCGACCGGGGTCTGGTCGCCGCATTTTGCTCGCCACGCCATTTTCTGCCCCGCACCGTCAGTTCACCGCCGAGGCTGCGGCACCGTTCACGCCCGGTGCCGTGCGCTGCACGAAGATCGCGATGCGGCGGTTCGCCGGCGCGCGGGGATCGGCGGGGAGCAACGGTTCACGATCGGCCCGCCCGGAGACCGACTGCACAAGCCGGTCGGGCAGGCCAGCCTCCTGCAGCAGCCGCCGCGCCGCATTGGCCCGCTCGGCAGACAGTTCCCAGTTGCTCTGCGCACTGCCTGGGCGAAAGGGTGCAGAATCCGTGTGGCCGGAGATGGTGATTGGTTTGTCGAGGCGGGCAAGGATGGGCCCCACCTTGGCAAGCAAAGCGCGCGCGGCTTCGTTCGGCTGCGCTGAGCCAAGCGCGAACATGGCCCTGTTCTCGCTGTCGAGCAGCTGCAAGCGCAAACCCTCAGGCGTGACATCGACCGCGAGGTGACGGGCAAGATCGGCCAGAGCAGGGTCTGCCGCCACCTCGGCCCTGATCGCCTCGGCGGCTGCCTCGAGCACGCGCGCCTCAGCCTCCGCTGCCCGCTCGCGCTCCACCCCAGCCTGCCGCGGCGCTTCGCCCTCTGTTGCATCAAGCCCGCCCTGGCCGCGCGTGCGCGGGTCGGAGAAGCGGCCGCCCTCGGCGAACGGATTGGCGAAGGCCCCTCCGGTGGCGAACTGCGCCTGGTGAGGTTCACCTTCATCCGGCACATCGACCTCGTCAGGCGGGTAGGAGCGGGGAACCTGCGGCACAGTGGGCGTGCCTGCCCGGCCGACCAAGGAATTGTCGTGCGTCATATCGGCGCCGCCAAAGGGACGGCCCGAGCCGGAGTTGCCCGACCCGAAAATGTTCGCCTCAGCGAAGTAGTTGGCGATGCCGAGCCGCTGTTCCTCCGTGGTGGCATTGAGCAGCCACATGAGTAGAAAGAACGCCATCATCGCGGTGACGAAATCGGCGTACGCCACCTTCCACGCCCCGCCGTGATGGCCGTGGCCCTCGCCCCCCTCGCGGCGGATGACGATTGTTGCGGCGTCCTTGTCCTTGCCTTTGCCCTTGCTCAT
Source organism: uncultured Elioraea sp. (assembly GCA_938010425.1). Lineage (GTDB taxonomy): Bacteria > Pseudomonadota > Alphaproteobacteria > Acetobacterales > Acetobacteraceae > Elioraea. The sequence goes on along the minus strand of CALLUO010000075.1, from coordinate 783 downwards.
CGTGCCCACGTGCCTGGACGGCAGCCGCATGCCGCGACCCCGCACCGCGCCGACAGTGCCGCAGAGGGATTAAGCCTTGGCTAAACCGCCGCTGACTCAGCCACGCGCTGAGCGTGGTTGCGCGCCACCAACCTGCCTCGTATATCCGTGGCTGGCACGGGGCGGCCCCGTGCCGCGTGCATGAAGACCTCGGGGCACCGCCCAACTGCCCCGGACCGGACGACGAGTGCAGCCGTGCCCGCGTCCTTCTGGGGGAGTGTGATGGCAGGTGTCGAGGCCGTGATCGAGCGGCGGAAGAGCGATTGACCGTGTTGCTGGTCGTGCTCGCCCCGTTCTTCGCCGCCCTCATGGCGCCATGGCTCGCGCGCCGGCTCGAGCACCGGGCCGCTCTCCCACTCGCCCTCGTTCCGGGCGGGATTTTCGCGTGGGCCATCCTGCGCGTCGACAGCTTCGCCGCAGGGGTGAACGAAGTCATCCCCTGGGTGCCCGGGCTCGATGTCGCGCTCGCCTTCCGGCTCGATGGGCTCTCGGGGCTGTTTGTGCTCCTCATTTCCGGCATCGGCACACTCGTCGTGCTGTATGCCGGCGGCTACCTCGCCGGGCACCCTATGCTGGGGCGCTTCTTCGTTTTCCTGATGCTGTTTATGGGCGCGATGCTCGGCCTTGTACTGGCCGACGACGTGATCGCGCTCTTCGTGTTTTGGGAGCTGACCAGCCTGGCTTCCTACCTGCTCGTTGGCTTTGAGAGCGAGAAGCCAGAGGCGCGCCGTGCCGCCCTGCAAG
>CALLUO010000074.1 GCA_938010425.1 uncultured Elioraea sp. | reverse complement strand
TGGTCTGCGGGTTTCAAGGTCTTCTTGAGGACGCGCGGCCCGCCGAGTTGTGGAAGTGTCCGTCTTGCGGTCGGCGCGCGCTCGTGCGCGACGAGGAAGAGGAGGAACGTCCGAGCTACGTTTACGAGCCCGGCGGAAACGCGTAGCATTGTAATTAAGCCAATCATTGTGTAAAAGCAACGATGCCGCTGCCATAGTGGCGGCGGTGCGCGGCAACGCAATTTGCCATGACGGAGCAACCATCGCGGGCTTAACACAAGCACAAAAGGGAAACTTCGCTGTCAAGGAAACTGGTGGAATACAATCAAGGCCAAAACTAAGCCGCGATCATGCGGCTTGTTTTTTTTGGTTGCAACCGTGGAAGTTGTGCGCACGTTACAATTATCCATTAATTAGTTGCGCAACCGAGTCACCTCATTACGCGGCCGCTGCGTGCCCAATCTGTGCCCAACCCAAATGCCCATTTGACGGAATTATTGGGCACAGCTGGGCGCTCGTGACCGATGGCAGTTAGGAACAACCCGTTGAAACCATTGATATTTATGGTGGGCGCGATGGGGATTGAACCGGCGGCACGATCCTTTAGAGGGATCATGACCGTAACCATGCCGGCAAGGGCCATCAGGTTCATCGCCACAAGCAGCATAGGGAACATCAACACCGCCGCGACCAGTCTGGGCATGATCGGGAAGCGGAAGGGATGAAGGCCCTTGACCGTCAACGCATTGAGCTCCTCGTTCACCTTCACGGTGCCGATCTCTGCCGCGAAGGCGGAGCCAGAACGCGCGGCGAGAATGACGGAAGCGAGAAGAGGGCCGAGTTCGCGATATACCGAGACGGAAACCAGGCTCGCGACGTAAATCTCGGCGCCGGAACTGACGCGTCGGTAAGGCGGACTGGAAAGACAGGATCAGGCTGAAAAGGAAGCCGATCACAGCGACGAGCGGGAGCGCCCGTTTGCCGATCACCTCCGCCTGACGGACTGTCTCGCGCAGGCGAAGCCTGCCCGGTTGAACGATCGTGGACGCCACGGCGGCGGCGATACGGTCGGGGAAGGCGAGCCCACCGCGCTAGCGTCCGAGGCGCGTCACCGCAGCCCAACCGATAGCAACGGGCAGGCTCGGCGCCGGCTGCAGCGCGACAGGGCGAGCATTGCCCGGCAACCTCACGCCCGCGTTCGACGAGGCGACAGATTTCCTCCGCCGCTCCCTCAGGCCAAGCCTCCTGGCCCGCGCGCTCCTCCAGGACGAGGATCGGCGTTATCCCGGCGGTGTCGATCGCGTGGGTGGCGGGAAGGTCTAATGTCAACTCCGCTTCGGGCCGAGTGCGGGCGAGGAGCTAAGACCCTAGCGCCAGCACGCTTACGGCACCCGGGGAGAACGATCACGCCGGGCACTCTGCCGCTTATCTCGGCGCCGCAGGAGCGAGCCGGGCGGAACGCGCGGCAAGGAGCCGCGCTGCAACGAGGAGGAGCGTCGAGGCCGCAATCAGCACCGTCGCCGCGGCGAGGATGGTGAGCTCAATCGTGTCCTTCAGCCCTGCGAACATCTGCCGTGGCAAGGTACGCTGTTCCGGCCCGCCAAGAAACAAGACGATCACGGTCTCATCGAGCGAGGTGGCGAAGGCCAAAACCGCCCCCGAAACGACCCCGGGAAGGATCAACGGCAGTAGCACTCGCCGGAAGGCAGTGATCGGTCCCGCCCCGCAGGCGGAAGCCGCTCGCAACAGCGCGCGGTCGAAGCCGCTCAGTGTGGCGAACACAGTGACGACGACGAAGGGTGCGCCGAGCGCAGCGTGCGCCAGAATCAAGCCCCAGTGGCTCCCCGCGAGACCGATCGGCGCGAAGGCGAAGGTGAGCGCCACGGCGGTGATGATCACTGGCATGATCATCGGCGACAGGATCAGACCTAAGATGGCGCGCCGGCACGGCAGCGGCGCAAGCCAAAGTCCGATCGCAGCCGACGTGCCAAGCAGCGAGGCGATGGCGGTCGCGGCCGCGCCGATGATCAGCGTGTTCAGCCCCGCCTGGCGCCAGAACGGGCTTTGCCACAGCGCCTTGTACCAGCGAAGCGACAGGCCGGGCGGAGGGAACTCGAGGAAGGAACCGGAGGAGAAGGACAGCGGAACCACCACCAGCAGCGGCGCAACGAGGAACAGCGCCGTCGCCGCCGCTAGCACCACCCAGAGCAGACGGCCGATCGCACTCATGCGGCGCGGAGTTGCGCAAGGCCAAGGAAGCGGCCGAACAGGGCGAGGATCAGGAGGGTGCCGACGAGCAGAAGGATGGAGAGGGCAGCAGCAAGACCCCAGTTCCCCGTCTGCGTGGCGTGGAAGCCGATGAAATAGGGCAGCATCTGATCGGCCCCGCCGCCGATCAGCGCCGGGGTGACGTAGAAGCCAATCGCCTGGATGAACACCATCAGCACCCCTGCACCCACTCCAGGCAAGGTCTGCGGCAGCCACACGCGCACGAGCTGTGCGACGGGTCCGGCACCGAGGCTCGCTGCCGCCCGCAGCTGCGCGCGTGGGATCTGGCGCATCACCGCGTAGAGCGGCAGTACCATAAAGGGCAGTAAAATGTGCACCATGGCGATAAGAACAGCCGTCCGGGTGAACAGCATCTGCACGGGCTCCACGACCAGGCCCAGCGCGAGGAAGGCCTGGTTGACGGTCCCCTCGCGCGCGAGCAGGACCATCCACGCCGCCGTGCGCACGATGAGCGAGGTCCAGAACGGCAGCAGGACGGCGAACAGAAGCAAGCCGAAGAGGCGACGTGGCACGAAGACGAGAGCGGCGGCAAGCGGATAGCCGAGCACGAGGCAGAGCAGGGTGACGAGGAAACCGATCCACACCGTGCGCAGCGCGACCGCGCGGAACAGGCGCCGCTCCTCCGGCACGGCGGTGATCGTTCCGTCGGCGGAGCGGCGAAGGTCGAGCGCGGCGAGAAGATGCGTGTCCGTCGGTGTGGCGCCCGCGCGGCGGAAGGCGCCCCAAGTCTCAACCTCGCCCCACGCCGGGTCGGCGGCGAGGATCGCGGCGCGCGGAGAGCCCTCCACACCGCGCGCGAGCCGCCGCGCGGTGGCCAAGACAACCGTGCGGAGTCCGGGCGTATCGCTGTTCAGCCGCCCGGCAGCTGCGTTCAACGTCCCGGCGGCACGCGCGGCCACCAGGTCCTCGGCCAAGGCAGCAAAGGCCTCATCCCCCGGTAGGTTTCGCCCCTTCCAGTCTGCGAGCACGGCCAGGGTTCGCGGAAAGGCTCGGGGAACCTCCGTGTCGCTCACCCCGCGCCAGAGGATTACCGCGATCGGGGCGGCGAAGGTCAGCGCGATGAACAGCAGGAGAGGGGCGAGCAGGAGTGCGGCCTCAACTTGTGCCCGCGCGCGCCCCATCAGCGCCCCCCTCCGCTGTCAAGCGATCAACGCGCAAGCCAGGCGTTGAACCGTTGCGACAGGCGATCGAGGTGGTCCATCCAGAAAGCGTCGTCGATCATCAGTGATACGTTTAAGTTGTCGGGGTTTGAGGGGCTAACCGCGAGCAGGTCAGCCGCAAGCCCCTCGTTGGCGCCGCGCGCTGTCCCTCCGTAGGGAATGAGCGGAAGCAGAGACGCCTGCCGGCGCGGATCCTTGACGAAGTCGAGAAAACGGTAGGCTACGTCGCGATTGGGCGAGCCCCTCATGATCACCCAGGAATCGATGGTGAACAGGGAGTCGCGCCACTGGATGCCAAAATTGCGGCCCTCGGCGCGGTTGGCGTTGGTTATGCGGCCGTTGTAGGCAGTGGTCATCGTCACTTCGCCGGCGCCCAGCATCTGCGGCGGCTGCGCGCCGGCCTGCCACCAAACGATGTGCGGTTTGATCGTGTCGAGCTTGCGGAACGCGCGCTCGACCCCCGCTTCAGTGCGCAGCAAGGCATACACCTGATCGCGCGGCACCCCGTCGGCCAGGAGCGCGATCTCGAGCGTGAGCTTCACTCCGCGGCGCATGCCCCGTTTGCCGGGAAAGCGCTGCACGTCGAAGAAGTCGGCCCAGGTGGGTATCGCCTGCAGCCGGTTACGGTCCCACGCAAGGACTACGTTGTATAGGATCGCGCCGACACCACACTCGTGCACGGCTTGCGGGATGTAGTGCTCTTTCCCCCCGATGCGCGCCCAGTCGATCTTCTCGAACAGCCCCTCGTCGCAGCCGATCAGCAACTCCTCGCTCTCCACCTGCACGAGGTCCCAGGTCTGGTTGCCCGCCTGCGCTCTTGTGCGCAGAACGCCGATGCCCCCATCCCACGTGTCCTCGACGATGCGGAGGCCCGTCACCTGCATGAACGGCTGGAAATAGACCTGACGCTGGGCATCCTGGTACGCGCCGCCCCAAGAGACGATGGTGAGGTCGCGCGCCGTTGCAACCTCCGCGACCGCAAGGCCGATCACGGCAACGGCGAAGATAAAGGTTCGTCGCATCTTGCTACTGCCCCCTTTGTTCAAACCTCGTATTTTCGAGGCTAACCTCAAAATCGTGCCACCGGAACAGCGGACAGGCAGGATGAGCGCTCAGGCGCGTTCGGCCGCATGAAGGCGGCCGGCGATCGTCTGATCAGCCGGAAAGGCGATGGCATGTTCAGCTGACCAGGCGAGGGCCACGCGTGCACCGGGCCGCAAGCGAGGATCGTTGGCGAAGGCAGGGCGCTTGACAGTGACTACACAATCGTCGGCAAGACGGGCGCGCACGCGTACATGATCGCCGAGAAACATCGTCTCGACGACCGTGGCGGACAGCGCGTCCGCGCCGAGATGCTCCGCCTCGGCGTGCGCGAGCGCGATGCGTTCCGGCCGAACGGAGAGGAGAACGCGTCGTGCCCCTGGTGGCACGTCAACCGGCGCCGCCTTCATCACCGCCCCACCGGCGAGGCGCACGGCGAGCCAGCCGTCCTCGTCGCGGCCGAGAGCCTCGCCTTCCACGCGATTGTTCTCACCAATGAACCCCGCGACGAAAGGGTCGCACGGATGGTCGTAAAGCTCCTGTGGCGGCCCGATCTGGCGAATGCGGCCCTCGTTGAAAACGGCGATTCGGTCGGAGAGAGCGAGTGCCTCCTCCTGATCGTGCGTGACGTAGACCACGGTGACGCCAAGTTCGCGATGCAGCCGGCGAATCTCGGCTTGCAGTTCGGCTCGCAGTTGTTTGTCGAGGGCGCCCAATGGTTCGTCCATAAGCACGAGCTTGGGTTCGAACACGAGCGCACGGGCGAGAGCGACGCGCTGCTGTTGCCCACCCGAAAGCTGGTTCGGTCGGCGATCGTCAAAGCCCTCTAGCCTAACCATGGCAAGCGCGCTTCTCACACGTTCGGCGATTTCGGCGCGTGGCCGTCCGCGGACGGAGAGCGGGAAGGCGACGTTCTGCGCCACGGTGAGATGCGGGAAGAGGGCGTAGGACTGGAATACCACGCCGATATTGCGCTTGTGCGCCGGCACGCCAATGATGTTGCGCCCCTCGAGGAGGATTCGCCCATGATCGGGCGCCTCGAAACCTGCGAGCATCATCAGAGTGGTGGTCTTGCCAGACCCTGAGGGACCAAGGAGCGTTAGAAACTCGCCTCTCCCGACCTCGAAGCTAAGATCGGGAATGACCACGGTGCCGCGGTCGTAGGATTTCGCGACGCGATCGAAACGGACGAGCGGATCGGACATTATGATCGGTGACCCTGCCAGGAGTGTGACGCAGTCGCTAGAGCGACGCGCCGCGTCATCCCTGCTCGCCTGCGCTCGCCTCTCTCAGGCCCCCTTCTGGCTCGCCTCGTTCGTGCCGAAGTCGATCGGGCAGGCGCCGCCGTCACAGGCGACGTGCTCGAGGGCGACCGCCTCGGGGGTCGAGGCAGCAGAAATGGCAGCAGCGATCATTTCATACTGTGCCTTCGTCACCGGCTCCTCCGGCTGGTATTCGTAGGCTGTGGTGTCGCTCTGCGGCATCACGGAACAGGCGCGCACCGTCGGTTGCAGCGCGAGCACCGTCGCCCGGAATGCTTCGAAGGATACCTTTTTGGGGTCGTATTTCAATGTGTAGGAGACTTGGTTGCCGGTGTCGGGCTGCAGTGGACGCCCCTGCTCGTCCACACCGCGGATCCAGTATTTTTCGAGCAGCTGCAGATAGCGGTACTGCTCCTCTGGCGTCGCTTCGCCCGCCGTTACGATCTTGTCGGCGAGGCCAAGTTCGTCGGCGAGACGCACGATCTCCGGCTTGGTCGGGAAGCCGACCACGGTGGTGCCGCGATAGGTGACGAGTTTCCTCACCGGGTAGCCCTTGGCACTGTACTCGCGCACCAGCGGGTCGTCGTTTCGGAACTGAACCCAGCGCAGGTATTCGCGCATCGGCGGCAAGTGCGCGCCCTCGGTGAGGCCGAAGAGCTTGCTCGTGGTTCCGGCTGGCTTCATAGTGGTGTCGGTATGCGGAACGGTCATGCCGAGTGCGGTGGCGTAGCGTCTGGCTTCGTCGCGCACCGCACGTTTGAACCGCGCGAGTAGCATCCAGAATGGCTTGGACTTTTCCTCGTCAATCAGGTCGCGGAAACCGAAGCCGAACCGTTTCAGCGCCCATTCCTGCAGGCCAGTAATGCCAACACCGATTCGGTTGGTACGCTCGGTTTCAGGCCTATAAAGGCAATCCATGCGGTTAACACGGATCAGCGCGCGTGCACAGGCGCGGAACGCCGCCTCGGCATCGTCGTCGTCGGCCGCATGGTAGGGAACGACGTCACCGATCACGCAATAGCCGCCCAGCTTGAACAGGCTGATTTCGCCGCAGGGGTTGGTGATCTGCGTGTAGCGCGAAGCCTGCGCCCGGCGCACGAGTTCGGTCAACAAAGGGCGGGTTTCGGCATCTGGCTGGTATTTGGCGCTGCCGACGAAAAGCTTGCCTGCCGCGTAGGCCTCAAGGCCCGCGTCGTTAGCGACGAGCTTGTCCTGGTTAATGAAACCAGGCTCTCCGGTCTGGTCATCGTAAGCGGCGCGCACGGCGGCTTCGAATACGGCGTGCGCGTGCTCCCACTCTGCCTTGGTCACCGCATCCCATGAGGGGTTGGGTTCGGGCCGGCGGACGTGGTTCCAGAACTCAGCATCCACGGTGATCGAGTTGTTGGAGGACCACAGGAAGCCGCCACGCTTGACCGAGATAAAGCCGAGCACGGAACGATCCCGCCAGGTCTTGGTGCTCATGCGGGCGGATCGGCGCGCTCCACCGACCAGAACGCATTCAGCGAGGTAGTGGTCAACGAACAGGGCGGCGCGCCAGGGCTCCATACCGGAGCCGCGCACTAAGGCCAGGCGGGAAAGCGCCTGCATAAAGGGCCCAGGACCAGAAGCGGGGCGGCCTTGCATGCCCATAATGGGGGCGCCCTTGGGACGGATTCGTGAGAAGTCGACCAGGACCACCTCGTCGCGCCGGCCCTCAAAGGCGAGGCGTTCGATCACCTCCACCGCCTTCGCCCAGCCCTCGCGCGAATCTGCCACCTCATGAATGACAATCCGGCCATGCGCGGCGTAGAGGTGTTCGGCATCGCGGCGGGTGAGGAAGCCGCTGATCAGGCCCGACTGCACATCGGCGTGGTTCCAGTCGATCACGGGCACAACGATCGGCATGTCGCGCGCCCAATCGACCGCCATCATCGCGTCGTCGTAAGCCCGGCCCACTCCCGAGCCGTTGAGTAGCAGGAGGTAGAGGAGGAAGGAGGTTGCCGCCGTCGAGCAGTTGGTGAAGACCTCCATGTTGCGGGACGGTTGCGTGGCGTCGCCGTGCTGCAGGTGCCGACCCGACAGTAGCACGCTCGCTTGGCGCAGGTGGTGGCGCAGCGTGGCGCGCTCCGCCTCGCGCCACTCGGGTCTGGGCTCCAGTAAAGCGTTGCCAAGCGCGACTCTTTCGGCGACGTCCGCCCAGGTTTCGGTATCGATCCGTCCAACGGCCTCGATCCAGCCGTAGACACGCGCCTCGTCGCCGTGATCGACATGGAAGACGCCCTCGTAGGCCCAGCCCTCGCGCCGCGCCCAGGCAAGAAGCTGCTGCTCGAGGGCGGTCGAATCGTCGCGCGGCAAGTCGAAGGGAACGCGGCGGGGGGTGGCGAAGCGGCGCACAATGTGTCGGTTGATGGTGCGATCCGCCACCGCTTGGCCCATGCCGGGTGCATAGGTGCGAGCGGGCGTCTCGCCCCAGGGGAGCAGAGGCTGGGCGTTCGAGACGTGCGGGATCGGCATCACTGTCATCGGACTGCCTCGGCGGCTCGGGTCACTCGCGGAGAAAATACAGGATACGGGGACCGCGCGCCAGGGGGCGGCTCTGCATATTGTGTTCCAGTCTGCCTCAGCCACCACATCTGGTGGCCAGTCGATCGGAACGCTCGGACATTGCCCGGCTACGCCGCGGTTGCTAGCCGGAAGTCCATAGCTCGGGGGAGGGCGCATGAGCGAGACCAAGCTTGCCGAACCGACCGTGCTCGCCGAGGTCACGGGCTGTGCCGGGCGCCTGGTGTTGAATCGGCCGAAGGCGCTTAATGCACTGGATCTCGACATGATCCGCGTGTTGACTGAGAAGCTGGAGGCATGGGCACAAGACGACGCCGTGCGTCTCGTCATCATCGAGGGGTCGGGCGGCAGGGCTTTTTGCGCTGGGGGAGACGTGCGCGTGATTCGCGATAACGTGCTGCGCGGCGACGCTGCCGCCTCCGAGGCCTTCTTCGCCTCCGAATACCGCCTGAACCGCATAATCGCGGAGTATCCGAAACCCTACGTCGCGCTGATCGACGGCATTTCGATGGGCGGCGGCATGGGGCTTTCCATTCACGGATCGCACCGCGTGGTAACCGAACATGCGGTGATGGCGATGCCTGAGACAGCGATCGCCCTGTTCCCCGACGTTGGTGCCTCCTATTTCCTGCCGCGCCTGCCGGGCAAGCTCGGGCTCTATCTCGCGCTCACCGGGGCGCGCATTTCAGCCGGCGACGCGATCTACGCCGGTCTCGCTACGCACTACGTGCCGCGCGCTGCCCTCGAAACGCTAAAAGCCGGGCTCGCCCGCTCGGGCATAACCGCTCTCGACTTGCTGGCCTACTCCCCGCCCGCCTCGCTGCTCGCCCGAGACCGGGCCGCGATCGACGATTGTTTCACGTCCGATAGCGTTCCGGAAATCCTCGCCAAGCTAGAAGATCGCGGCGACGCCTGGGCAGTGGAGCAGCTAGAAACTCTCTCGCGCAGGTCGCCGACGAGCCTCTGCGTGACATTCGAGCTACTGCGCCGCGGTGCAACCATGACGCTCAGCGAATGTCTCGCAATGGAACTGAAGCTCACCCGGAAGATGATCCTGCATCCCGATTTCGCGGAAGGCGTGCGCGCACAGGTTGTTGAAAAGACCCGCGACCCGAAATGGCGTCCGGCCACGGTAGCAGAGGTCGACCGGGCCGCGATCCTCGCCATGTTTGAGTAAATCTGCAGCGACTGACCATCACCAGGGCAACAACGCCTTAAGCAAACGCGGCGTTTTCTGAAACGGTCGGGGGCCCCTCCCCGCACAGCGGCGTGCAGGCGAGCCTGAACAGCATCTTCACTCGGCGAGGCGCGCGATGGGGCCGAACCAAAGGCGGAACGCAAGTTTACCGAAGCGGCCTACCGCGAACTCATGATCCCCAAAATCACGCTGGGCGGGCTCATTGTCCGCCCAGCGGGATGATTTTGAGGCAATCTGCAAGATGGTTACGACTGCGAGCGTGGTAAACGCGTCGAGCATTTTCGCGCAGCCGGCGATCACCAGCGTGGCCGCCTCATAAACCGTAGATTTGTGCCTCCACAGCAGCGTCGAGAGTAGGAGCCGCAAGACATCGAAAAAAATGAGATGAAGTTTGGCGGATCTACGCAGCAAAAACTTGGAAGCATAATGTATTTATTTTGATCGAATATGCGCTTTTGCCAATCTTTTTTTAATATTGATCAAGAAACGCCATAGATGATTTTTTCGATAGATTGAGCATTCTCGGCAACCTGCCGACGACAGGGAAGGCGATCAAGTCTGCAGTCAGCTTGGCTGGCGCGCGCCCTGGTCGACGAACCCCACGAGGTGAGTGAGAGGCGACCCAGCTGCACGAGCGCAGGCGAGGTAGCGTTCAAGAGGTCCTGGCGGACATGGTATCGCGCAGCTCCGGCTTCTACGGGAGCTGTCAAGCCAGGAAACCGCACCGCAGCGACGGTCAAGTCATGGCGACCATCGTTCACCGCGCAGAACTGCGGCGCCACTGCTGCGTCCCAAGTGCGCAACGACCCTTTGCCCTAGTATATTTCCGAGGGAAAGCGATTGAGTTTTGTTGCCCCTGCAGGCGAAACGCTCAATGATCGACCTAGCCCACTTCACCCTGCTCAACGTCGTGGCCGTAGGGCTTGCAGCGGTCTGGCTCTCAGCCGTCCGTCTGCGAATGGGAGACGGGCCGGACGCCTCGGGCGCGGTCGCCGTTGGGACCCTCACAATTCTTGTAGTTGCGGCTTTCTCCTGCTCACTTCTGCTTGCTATAGTCCATCGCGCGTGGCTTGCCGCCATCCTCTCCCTTGCAACCGGCTGGGTTCTTTTCGCTGGGGCTTCACCCCTGTTCAGCCTACTCGTGCCGAAGGGCCTAGGAGGTGATCGGGGCAGGCGCGATGGCGTTTCTATGGGTGCTATTTACTTCGATCGGCGCAACACTTCTTGGCCTTCTGTTGCGCGTCTGACGCTTTTAGGTTGCCCCTGGTAGCTCTGCCGTCGCTCCCTCGGTTGCGTCGCTGTTGCGTCGCGACCTGCTCTCCAGTCATGGTCGAACTGCGACGTCAATGGACGACCTGGTTCGCTTTGCCCTACTGGACGCTGCGGCACTAGTTTTTACAGGGCTCTACCTCGCCGCAGTTCGGCTTGTCCTTGGCGACGGGCACAAGGCGGTCACGCCGGCCGGTGTCGGCACCATTTTCATCCTCCTGTTGGCTGCCGTTCTCGGAGCGCCGCTCACCGCGATCGCGCACACTCCAGGTATTGGAATTGCGCTTGCGATCTCTTCCGGTCTTGTCTTGGTCTTCGGCGGCGTCGCTCTCCTAGGGACCATCCTGCCGAACGCGTTCCGAGCGATGCAATCGTTTGCGTTGATCTTCCTCTTTCCAATACTCGCTGCCATTGGGTCGCTTCCGTTCGGACTTTTCATGCGCTTGGTGTTCTGATCTTTTGCAGCTTGGATCGAGTCCAAGCTCTGCGACGAGCGTAAACTCGAATGCGCTGGCAGCTAGTGGAGTGATTTCAGCAGACGTTTCCCGCGCTGGTGCTTGCCGATGATGGCGTCGGCGGGTGCGGTCCAGCGGAAGGGCTTCGGGTCGGCGTTGTGAGCGTTGAGGTAGTCTTGGATGGCTTGGTTCAACTCGATAAGGGAGCGGAGGACGCCGCGCTTCAAACGTCGCTTGGTCAGCGTGGCGAACAGTCCCTCGACGGCGTCGATCCAGGAGCCTGAGGTTGGCGTGAAGTGGACGTGGAAGCGCGGATGCCTCACCAGCCAGCGCTTCACGGCCTGGGTCTTGTGGGCGGTGTAGTTGTGCCGCTCCGCGTCGCCTTCGGCCCCGAGGATCAGATGCGGCTCGAGCTCCGCCGGGGTCTGCTTGTCGATCGGCCGAAGGAAGCGGATGAACTCGGCGTCGCGGTGGCGGAGCATACACTAGCTGATGACGGTGCCCGCCTTCACGTGCAGCGCGGCGAACAGCGTCGTGGTGCCGTGGCGCTTGTGGTGGTGCGTCATCGTCGCACCCCGGCCACGCTTCATCGGCAGCCCTGGCTGGGTGCGGTCGAGCGCCTGGATCTGGCTCTTCTCGTCCACGGACAGCACGAGGGCGTGCCCTGGCAGATTGAGGTAGAGCCCGACGATGCCGCGGACTTTCTCGACGAAGTTCGGGTCGTTGGAGAGCTTGAAGGTCTCGACCCGGTGCGGCTTCAGGCCGTCCTCGCGCCAGATGCGGTGGACAGTGGACGGTGCCAGGCCGCTCGCCTTGGCCATCGCGCGCAACGTCCAGTGCGTCGCCGCAAGCGGATCCTCGTGCAGCGTGCGCTCGACCACCGCGGCGATCCGCTCGGGCGAGACGGCGGCGAAGGCGCGCTCGCGGCGCGTCCCGGAACAAGCTTGCAGCTTCCTCCCGCATGTAGCAGGCCTGCCAACGCCAGATCGTCGACTTGCTTTTGCCGGTCGCCGCGCGGATCGCCATCGTGCCCAAACCGTCCGCAGTCATCAGCACGATCCGTGCCCGCCAGACATGGTGCTGCGGGCTCTTGCGATCCGAGACCACGCCATCCAGCCGCTCCGATCACCCGGCCGCAGCCGGACCTCAACGCCTTCTCTCATGCGCCCAGACCCGCAGGTCCGGGACAACATGGGAACCGTCAACAGCGATCAGACCGCTAGGACCCTTGAGACGTTGCGAGCACTCCAACGCCCAGGACGATCAACCCGAGCCCTATCGCCTGCTGCACAGTCCACGGCTCATGCAGCACGAACCACGCGAACAGGCCTACGATCACATACTGCGAAGCTGCCGCTGGAAACGCGATCGAAACCGGAATACCGCGCAGCGCGACGATATAGAGCATCGCGGCGAGTGCGTAGCAGACCAGCCCTCCAAGCGTAGCAGGACGAAAAAGCTGGTCAAGGAAGCTGCCCGGTCCGACTGCGCCCATCTTGAGAAGAAGCTGACCAGCCGTGCCAGTGACAAGGGCGCTTGCAAGGAACAGCCAATGGATCATGTCCGCTGGTCCCGCGATCGGGAGACGGCAGCCGCCAGCCGCGCGCGCTCCACGGTGCGGACGAGGCCCTGCGGCTTACGGTTCGCGGTGAGGAACGTACGCCCGAGATATTCGCCGATGATGCCGAGCATCACGAGCTGTACGCCGGAAAGTAGCAGGATGACCGTGACTATACTTGCCCAACCTGTCGGTGGGTCGCCGAACAGGGCGTGGCCGACAACGTACAGAGCACCGAGAATGCCGAGGAATGCCATCGCGAGGCCGAGCACGACGGCAACGCGAAGCGGCAAAAGTGAGAAGTTGAACGCAAGGTTTAGCCAAAGCCGAACCAGGCGGCGAAGCGTGTAGTTTGAACGCCCAACGGCGCGCGGCAAATGCCGCACCTCAAGGGTGCCAATGCGCTGCGTTACCTGCATGATCAGGCCATCCACGTAGGGAAAGGGCCCTTCGTAGCGCGTGATGCCGTCGACCACGAGGCGGCTCATGCAACGGAATGAGGAGAGATAGACCCCGCGCGGCTTATCGAGCAGCATATCGGCAACCCAGTTCGCGAAGCGGCTGCCGAGATTACGCCACCACGCATGTTTTTTTTCGGCGTAGAAGGTGTAGACGACATCGTGGGCGCCATCGCGGCAGGCGCGAAAAAGGCGAAGCACCTCTTCGGGCGGATTCTGGAGGTCATCGTCCATGGTAATGACGAACGCGCCGCGGGCGTATCTCAGCCCCGTCATCACCGCGTTGTGCTCGCCGTAGTTGCGCGCGTGCTCGACATACGTGATCGGCACGTCGGCAGTCTCCAGCATACGTCGGCACACGCGATCGCTGTCATCCGGGCTGCCGTCGTTGACCAGCACGATCTCGAGCCCGCCCTCGACCTGAAGCGAAGAAAGGGCCGCGACAAGCTCGCCGATCGTTCTTGCGCCGTTATAGACAGGGATGACGACAGAGAGTGCCGGTGTCACGCTCGGTTCGGCCGGGTCGGCAGAAGCGTCGATGGCTAAGGGAGAAAGCATGGGCTCCACCCGGTCACGCGGGTCGCTCGGCAACGGCGAGGAGGGATCCGCCCACCGGGAAGCGCACCCCGACGCCGGCAAGCATCCCCTCGACCCCCATCACCGCGCGGAAGATCGTCTCGATCGGTGGCGGCAATAGGGCGACATCACTCCGCGCCCGCCCTCCGCGTGCCACCACCTTCCGCTGCAGGACCATCAGCGGCAAAAGAAGCGCGTTCCAATGCCACATGTCCCGCACGGCGAAGCCAGACTGTTCGAGAACGGAGCGAAGGCCCCACCCCGAATATCGCCGCGCATTGTGCACTCTCTCATCATGCGCGGAGCGAAGCCACTCATGCGCCGGCAGGTTCAGCACAAGCGTTCCTCCCGGGGCTAGCACACGACGGAATTCCGCCAATGCCGCCGCCTCATGAACTAGACGATGGCACAGCACGTCGCAGGATGCGATTGCGCCAAAGGATCCCTGCTCGAACGGCAGCGCAGACACAGAACCGATGACCAGCCGCGCCCTCGGCACTTTGCGCTGGGCCCGACGCACCGCCTCCGCCGTCACATCCACCCCGAAGAACTCGCGTTCGGGAAAGGCGGCAGCGAGCCGCGCGAGCAACCCGCCGGTGCCGCAACCGGCATCCAGCAACGGTCGGCCGACAAGGCCTGGGAAGCGCGAAAGAGCCGAGATGACCCGGGCATGGAGAGCGCGGTACCACCACATCTCGCCCTCGACTCGGTCCATCAGGTCGTATTCTAGCGGCTCCATCCTGCGGCACTCGGCTCGCTAACGACTCGGGCTTTCGCATGGCGCCGATCGCTGCACCAGAGTGCTGAGACGACGGGAGGTCGCGATGGCAGACGCATGGCAGGGCTGGCTCGGCCGTGGGATTACCCTTGACGACGAGGTCGACCCAAGGCGGCCAACCTGGCTCGCCGCCACGCTCGGGGTTAGCCTCCCCGATGCCGCTCCCGACGGCGTCCTGCCGCCACTATGGCACTGGATCCTGTTCCAGGACTGGCAGCCGCCCCCGGCACTCGGGCCTGACGGGCACCCCAAGCGCGGCGGGTTTCTCCCGCCCGTGCACCATCTGCCCCGGCGCATGTGGGCAGGGGGGCGGCTCGCCTTCCCCGGTGGCTTGCGAATCGGCGACCGGGTGCGCAGAACCAGCACCATCACAGCGATCACGGAGAAGCATGGCACCTCCGGCCCGCTCGTCTTCGTTACCGTTCGCCACCAAATCGAGGGGCCGCGCGGCCTCGCCATCGAGGAAGAGCAGGACATCGTCTATCGCGATGCTGGGGGCGCGGCTCGAAAAGAGGCGCTGCCCGAAACCGTGGCCGAGGGTTCGGTGGTGGAGGAGATCATACCCGATCCCGTTCTGCTCTTTCGCTATTCGGCAGTGACCGGCAACGGCCACCGCATTCATTACGATGCTGACTATGTGCGGCAGGTTGAGGGCTATCCCGGCCTCGTCGTGCACGGGCCTTTGCAGGCGACCCTGCTTGCCAGTCTTGCTACGCGGTTGCGACCGCGCGAGCGGCTCACTCGTTTTTGGTTTCGTGCCGAGCGGCCAGCCTTCGTCGGCGAACCGCTAACACTCATCGGGCAGCATAGGAAAGGACACGTCATGCTGTCGGCGCGCGACCCCAGCGGCGCGGTCACGATGGCGGCAGAGGCCGAGTTTGCTTGAGCCCTGCGAGGGCGAGTCGCGCCGCACCGACCGCTGCCTCGTCTGAGCGGCCTGGCAGGACAGGCACGTTGAGGATCCGCGCGCGGATGGCGGTCCACACGCTATTGCGCGCCCCGCCTCCCGTGGTGCGAACGGAACGAAGAGGGGGGGCTCCGAGGTCTGCCAGCGCACAGTAACCGTCCCTCTCGATGCGCGCGATGCCTTCCAACAACCCCTGCAGGAACAGCGCATCGTCGGCAGGACGAGGGTCGAGGCAAGGCGACAGCGTGGGATCGTTGCGCGGGAAGCGCTCTCCGGCAGCCAGCAAAGGATAGTAGTCAAGCCCGGAGGGCCGCTCCGGGTCAATTTGGGCGGAAAGTCGCGCGATTGTTTCAGAGTCGAAGAATCGGGCGAGAACTGCTCCCCCTGTGTTGGAAGCGCCACCCGCGAGCCAAGCCGCCGCGAGGCGATGGCTGTACACGCCGCGCGCGCCATCCGTGACTGGCACAGGAGAGAGGAGTTTCACCGCGAGCGTCGAGCCGAGCGAAGTGACCCCCTCCCCCGGTTCGGTCGCGCCGGCGGCGAGGAAGGCGGCACAGGAGTCCGTGGTGCCGGCATAGACGAGCGTTCCAGCCCTCAGCCCCGTCTCGCGCGCGGCACGATGTGAGATCGTTCCGATCAACTCCCCGGCAGGCAAGACGCGCGGCAGAAGCACGGGATCGAGAAGGCGGGCGATCCAAGCCGGCCAGCGGCGTGAAACGGGGTCGTAGCCCGTCTTCAGCGCATTGTTCTCGTCTGTTACCAGCTCTCCGCCATGCAGGAGGGCGGCAAGCCAGTCGGCCTGGTGGGCGAGACGAGTGACGCCGCGGCACCGTGAAAGCGCTCGTGCACGGGCAAGCGGCGAGGTCGCGCCCCGCGCGGGGCTGTCCCTTGGCGCGATGGCGGCTACGGCAGCGAGGTCTTCCGCATCGGCCCGCTCATTGTACATCGATATCGCGAGCGGTTTCCGGTCTTCTGCGAGGGCGAGGAGAGTGCCGGAAGTACCGTCAATAGCGACTGCCTCGGCTGACGCCACGTCGATCTCTTTGGCGAGCTGGGCCAGCACATCGCGTAACGCTGTCGCCCAAGCGTGCGGATCGCGCTCTGACCCGTGCACGTAACGGACGGCAGCCTGCGCGATCGGCTCGCCCGCCGAGTCGACCATCGCGGCGCGTAGACCCGACGTCCCGCAATCGATGCCTAAGGCGCGCATGCGATTCCGCCCGCGCAGCGCGTGCCGACTGAGTGCACCTAGGCGGCGACAGGTGCCCCACGCAGGGCTGCAATGGCGCGATCGTAAGGGGGGCGGCCAAACACGGCGGAGCCTGCAACCAGCACATTGGCCCCGGCCTCGATAACAAGCGGTGCTGTTTCGGGCGTGATTCCGCCGTCAACCTCAATGTGGATGGCACGCTCGCCGATCATGCGCTTAAGGCGCCGGATCTTGTCGAGCTGGGATGGGATGAAGGACTGGCCCCCGAAGCCCGGGTTCACTGTCATGACCAACACGAGGTCAATGCGGTCGAGCACATAAGCCACCGCATCCTCGGGCGTGGAGGGATTGAGCGACACTCCAGCCTTCTTTCCCAAGGCCGCAATGGCTTGCAGCGTCCGGTCAAGATGCGTCGTCGCCTCGGCGTGCACAATGATCCGATCAGCACCTGCCTGGGCGAACGGCTCGAGATACGGGTCCACAGGCGAGATCATCAAGTGGGTATCGAAGCACTTCGCAGAGTACTTGCGGATGGCGCGCACAATGTCGGGGCCGAAGGTGATGTTGGGCACGAAGTGCCCGTCCATCACGTCGAGATGGATCCAGTCCGCGCCCGCCTCATCCACCTCGCGCACCTGCTCGCCGAGACGTGCGAAGTCGGCAGACAGGATGGAGGGCGCGATCAGAGGGCGCATGGCTCAGGCCTGGTGTTCGGCGTTGGCGAAGACGCGACTCGCTAGGATCTCCTCCGGCCTGATGGTGATCAAGTCCTCGGCGGTCAGTTTGCCCTCGCGGCTCTCGAAAAGCCGCACGGCCTGACGCAACCGGGCACGATCGAGCGCGTTGCGCACGGAGCGCGCGTTGGAAAAGTGCGGCTGGCGCATGCGGATCTCCAAATAACGCGCGAAGGCCTCGCGCGCCTCGGGCGAGAAACGGTAGTTCATGCGCTCGAGCATCAGCTCGGCGATCCGCATCAGCTCCTCATGCGTGTAGTCGGGAAAATCGATGTGATGTGCGATGCGCGAGCGGAAACCTGGGTTGGAGGTGAAGAACCGCTCCATTCGGTCGGCATAGCCGGCGAGGATGACAACCAGGTCCTCGCGCCGGCTTTCCATCACCTGAAGGAGGATCTCGATCGCCTCCTGGCCGTAGTCGCGCTCATTCTCGGGGCGATACAGGTAGTACGCCTCGTCGATGAACAGCACACCACCCATCGCCTTCTTCAGCACCTCCTTCGTCTTGGGTGCGGTGTGGCCGATGTATTGGCCGACGAGGTCGTCGCGCGTGACGGAGACGAGGTGGTTTGAGCGGATATAGCCTAGACGGTAGAGGATATCCGCCATCCGTTGCGCCACTGTCGTCTTGCCTGTTCCTGGATTGCCGGTGAACGACATGTGCAAGGTGGGCGGCATAGTGGCGAGACCGAGGTCACGCCTGACCTTGTCGACCAAAAGCAGGGCCGCGATCTCGCGGATGCGGCGTTTGACTGGCACGAGGCCGACGAGATCGCGATCGAGCTCCTCAAGCACCGCGCCGACACCGGAGGTGTCGAACGCGGCGCCGAGATCGACCGAGGTCACGGAGAGCGGCGCCTCTGGCATCGATCATCCCTCCGTCAGGCGCCGTAGCGCTCGCCGGCCGGCTTGCTTGCTGCGGCGTAGGAGCGGGTGGTGTATCGGATGTTCCGCCCATCCACCTCCTGACGATCGAGGAAGAACCCAGGCTCTTCGTTAGGCCGATCGGTGATGAAGGACAGCCGGAGCGACTCCCAGGTGTGGGTGGAGTCGAAGGCCGAGATGCGGATGTAGGCCCGCCCCTTGTGAACCTTGCGGCACTCGTTGAGCTCGTACATCACCGCTGCTGGGTCCTTGAGATCGAACATCGGCAGGCCCCACATCTCCCAATAAGTATTGCGGGGGTGCGGGTCATCGGTGAACTCAATGTTCACCGCCCAACCCTTGCTGATGCAGTAGGCAACCTGCTTAGCGATCTGTTCGTCGGTCAGGTCGGGCAGGAAGCTGAAGGTTCCTTGTGTCAGTCGCATAATCGGGTCTCCTCCTCGCGCGTTTCAGACCGCGGTCGGGGTGGGAACGAAGTCGGGGGTGTCGGTGGAAGCGTAGTTGAAGGTAACGTCCTTCCACACCTCGAGGGCTTGCGCGAGTGGCTTGCACCAGCGCGCCGCCTCCTGCAGGATCTGCGGTCCTTCCGCCATGATGTCGCGGCCCTCGTTTCGCGCGAGCACCATCGCCTCCAATGCTACGCGGTTCGCAGTGGCGCCGGCCGCGATGCCCATCGGATGGCCGATCGTGCCGCCGCCGAACTGCAGCACGCAATCTTCGCCCAACAGGGTAAGGAGCTGGTGCATCTGCCCGGCATGAATGCCGCCCGATGCAACCGGCATCACCTTGCGGGTCGAGACCCAATCCTGGTCGAAGAACAGGCCGTGCTCGAGACGCATCCTGTTGTAGTTCTCGAGACAGATGTCGTAGTAGCCGCGCGTTGTGTGCGGATCGCCCTCCAGCTTGCCGACCACGGTGCCGGCATGAATGTGATCAACGCCCGCGAGCCGCATCCACTTCGCAATCACGCGGAACGACACGCCATGTGACTTCTGTCGCGTATAGGTCGAGTGACCAGCGCGATGCAGGTGCAAGATCATGTCGTTTTTGCGCGCCCACTTCGACATCGACTGAATGGCGGTGTAGCCAATGACGAGGTCGATCATGATGATCACGCTGCCAAGAGATTTGGCGAACTCAGCGCGCTCGTACATCTCCTCCATCGTGGCGGCGGTGACGTTCAGGTACGTCCCCTTCACCTCGCCGGTGACCGCCTGCGCGCGATTGACCGCCTCCATGCAGTAGAGGAAACGGTCGCGCCAGTGCATAAAGGGTTGGCTGTTGATGTTCTCGTCGTCCTTAGTGAAGTCGAGGCCGCCCTTCAGCGCCTCGTACACAACGCGGCCGTAGTTGCGGCCGGACAGACCGAGCTTGGGCTTGACGGTGGCGCCGAGCAGCGGGCGGCCAAACTTGTCGAGCCGCTCACGCTCGACCACCACGCCGGTGGGCGGCCCGTC